>JARLIN010000322.1 GCA_031291715.1 Rhodopila sp.
ATGTTGACGATGCGGCCCCACTGCTGCTCGATGAAGTGCGGCATCACGGCCTTGCAGGTGAGGAACGACCCCTTCAAAATGACTTTGAGGACGAGATCCCAGTCCTCCTCGCTCATTTTCGTGAGGAACCCATCACGCGGGAACCCGGCGTTATTCACCAGGATGTGGAGACCGCCGAAGGTGGCGATGGTCTGTTCCACCAGCGTTTGAACGTCGGCCGGATTGGTCACATCGGCGATGATGCAGTGGGCTGCCAGCCCCGCGTCGCGCAGGCTCGCCGCGGTCGCCTCGGCGAGGTCGGGAAGGATGTCAGTTACGATCACCTTGGCCCCCTCTTCGGCGAGCCGCTTCGCGGTGGCCGCCCCGAGACCACGGGCCGATCCGGTCACGATGGCCACTTTGTCCTTCAATCCGAGATCCATGGACGCTGTCCTTTCAATGGGCGCCGTCGGGCGCCGTTATCCTTCGAAGTCTACGTGCGGACCGTCAGTGTCGTTGCCGGCGCAAGGTCGACGCGGCCGGCGTTGAGCACGACCACGCCGCGCTCAACGGCGGTCGAGCGGAACGACACAACGTCCGCGTCGATCCACAATTCCGTGCGGATCGTCTCGCCGGGAAACACCGGCGCGGTGAAGCGAACGCGCATGCTCCGCATCGGCGCCGGATCGTAGGCGAGCAGCGCGCGCAGCACGGCATGGCAGGCCACCCCCATGGTGCACATGCCGTGCAGGATGGGTCGTGGAAAGCGCGCCGCCTGCGCCACCCCGGGGTCGACATGCAGGGGATTCTTGTCGCCGTTCAGCCGGTAGATCAGCGCCGCCTGCGGCAGGGTGGGCAACTCGCATACGGCGTCCGCTGGACGATCGGGGATAGCGTGCGGCCTGGGCGCCGCCCCTCCGGGACCACCGAATCCGCCGTCACCGCGCAACATGCTGGTCTGCACAATCGTCGCCAGCTTCTCGCCGCTCTCGGCATCAGCGACGACGCGCTCCTGGCAGAGCAGCGCCCCCTTCTCCTTGCCCTTGTCGTAGATCGCCGAGACGCGGTTGGTGCTCACGATGCGACCAGCCGGCCGCAGCGGCCGGTGGAACGTGAAGGCCTGTTCGGCATGCACCAGACGTCGCCAGTCGATACCGGTGTCCGGTTCCCTCGCCCAGAAGCCGGGGTAACCCAGCACCGCCGACAGGGTCGGCAACGCTTTCAGCCCCTCCTCGTAAACAAAACCGAGCTGCCCGCGATCGAGTGGATCGCTGCCCAGTCCAACGCCGAGCGCATAGACGATTGCGTCCTGTGCCGTATATCTATGCTCGATCGGAGCAAAGGCACGAGCCATCAGGCGGTCATAGTCGATCGCCATCATGTGCGCTCCGGAACGAGGACCGCGTCCAGCGCGACCACGCCCTCGCCGCGAGCGCACACAAGCACGGGATTGAGGTCGATCGTCCGCAGTCTGCCGGCGTTTGCTGCCGAGAATTGAGAGACACGGGCAAGCATTTCGGCGAGGGCGTCGATGTCGGCCGGCGGTCGACCGCGGAACCCCTTCAGCAGCTTGCTGCCCTTGGTTGCCGCGATCATCCGGTGCGCCTCTTTGACGTCGAATGGCGCGATGCGGAAAGTGACGTCGCGGAACAGCTCAGTGAAGATTCCGCCGAGACCAAACATGACCACCGCGCCGAACACCGGATCATGCGTCACACCGATGATCGTCTCGACACCGTCTGGCGCCATGGGCGTCACCAGCACACCTTCGATCCTGGCATTCGGCGCCTTCTCGGCGGCGCGGGCGATCAGGGTGGTGTAGCCCTCGCGCACCGCCGCCTCGCCGGCGACACCGAGCAGCACGCCCCCGATCTCCGTCTTGTGCAGGATGTCCGGCGAGACGATCTTCATAGCCACCGGTGCCGCGAAACGTACCGCAGCACTGGCTGCCGCATCCGCACTGTCGACGACGGTAGAGGGCAAGAACGGGATCCCCGCTCCGCTCAGTAGCTTTTGGGCCGCGGCCTCGGATAGCGCTTCCGTTCCGAGATCTCGCGCCAGCCGGCGATCCGTCACCGGCACATTCAGGTGCTGTTCGAACGCCTCGCGGAAACCCGCCAGCGCCGCGATAGAGCGGGCGGCGCGTTCGGAATCTGTGTAAACTAGGAATCCTGCCTCGTCGTAGGAGCGCATAACGTCGGGGCCGGCGGCCAGGCAGAGCGCCGTTGGGCGGTCCAGGTATCCATCAGTTCCGGCCTGGATCGCCTGCTTCATCTTTTCCCCATAGGTGGGGGACGCCGGCAGCATAGTGAACGAACCGATCAGGCTGTCGTAGCCACCCTCCTCGTACATCGTGCGGAAGGTCGTGCTGATGTGGCTCATGTCATTCAGCACGCCGGCGGTCACGTCGCATGGGTTATGCATGTTGCCGAACGGCACCGCGGCCTTCAGCTTGGCGTAGGCTGTGTCCGGCATCGGCGCCACATCGAGTTGCTGACGCTCGGCTGCGTCACAAAGCTGAATGCCGAACCCACCGGAAACCGTGATGATCCCGAGCCGGCGACCGCGCGGGTATGCGCCGTGACTGCAGGCATAGGCGATATCGACTTGTTCCTCGGTCGTCTGCGCGCGGAACACGCCGTACTGGGCGAAGAGTGCATCGTATACGCTGTCCGCTCCGGCCAATGCCGCCGTGTGGGACTCCGCCGCGTGGGCTCCCGCCTGCGATGCACCCACCTTCATGAAGACAATCGGTTTGTGGTTTTCGTGGGCGGTGCGCAGCGCCGCGATGAAGCGTTCGCCGTTCCTGACGCCCTCCGAATACGCCATGATGACCTTGACATCGTCCTGGCGTGCCAACCAGGCGATGCACTCCGAGAGGTCGATATCGGCCTCGTTGCCGGTCGAAACCCAGTAGCCGATGCCGAGATTCCGCTCGCGGGCCATGTAGGCGATATGCCCGGCATAGGCGCCGCTCTGACTGGCGACCGCGACCGGCCCGTCTTTGATCAGGCCGGCGTCGAAGGCACTGGAAAACGTGCCGATGATGGCCGACCCGCTGTGGAACATGCCAAGACAGTTGGGACCGAACAGGCGCACGCCGCCGGCGCGGGCGACCGCGGTAACCTCGTCCTGCATGGCATGTCCGGCGGCGCCCCCTTCGGCGAAACCCGACGCGTAGATGATCGCCGCCTTCACCCCACGGGCGGCACAGTCGCGCACGGCAGAGAGCGTCACGGCGGCGGGAAGCGCGATCAGGGCGATATCCGGTATCTCGGGAACATCGGCCAGGGAATGGAATGCCCGAATCCCCTGCACCATGTCCCGGCGATTGTTAACCGGATAGATCGCCCCGGCGTATCCGGCTTTCTTCATGTAGTGCAGCGTACGACCCGAAATGCGCGACGGATCGTCCGAGGCCCCCAGAATCGCCACTGAGCGGGGCCGGAAGGCATGGTCGAGACTGCCGCTATCAAGCAAGCCAGGGAGTGCATCCATGAAAAGCTCTCCTCTCGCACGGACCGACGGGCGGCCCGTGCGCAGTTCCGGAATGAAGTCCGGAAAAAATTTGAAGGGTGAGTGTCGCCGAACCGCGACGGTGAACCTCAGGCCTGCTCGGTCTTCGCCTGAGGAACCCCGCGTCGGAACAAAAAATAGTCGGCCAACAGGATCGGCGCCGGGATCACCAGGGCGACATACATGTTGTCAATCCCAAACGGATTGCCGCAGACGAACCAGATGACGGTGGCGATGACTGCCACGGACAACGCGACCGCGCCGCCGGTCTTGGACGCCAACAGCGGTTTGTAGAGCATGAACAACAGCAGGATGGAGATGGCGGTGCGTAGCGAACGGGCGAAAAAGTAGGTGTTGATCATCGCGGGCACGTAAAGTGCGAACGGGATCGGCACCATTCCGACGAAGACGCTCATCACCCGCGTCGCCCAGATGCTATGGTGCTCATTCGGTTGCATCAGAGGCGCATAGAAGTCCTTCATCACCAGCGCCGTTACGGCAAGCTGGGCCGCCAGAATGCTCACGAGGCTCGCCGCAATCAGCGAGCTGGAGCAGAGCGCGGCGAGCCAGGGGTTCATCACGTCGAAGAAGGCCGGCAGTGCAGTCACGCTCTTGATGTTCGGGAAAGCGCCTCTGGCCAGCACACCCACGAATGCTGCGAGGAAGCCGATCGGCAGGATCGTTGCCGCGGCCAGCAATGAGGCCTTGCGAGCGGCGGCCGGCGTCGGCAGGGCACTGATCGACTGCAGGACGTACTGCGTCGAGAACACAGCTCCGATATTGCCGATGAGCCAAGCCAGCACCTGCGGCCAGCCAGCCCCTTCAACCAGCGACCACCGGCCGGCCGGGATGCGGGAGAAATACTCCGGCGTGCCATGGACCAGCAACCAGGCGGTGATGGCCACCACGAGCAGGCCCGCGTATTTGCAGCTGGCATGGATGATGTTCGCGCCGCCCACGCCGCGGATGCCGCCGAACGCGACAATCAGCGTGGTTGCCGCTGCGACGCAGTAGATCGCCGTGATGATGTCGATATGAAACAGGGAGGCGATGATCGCTCCGCCGCCTGTCATGTTCGAAACGTTGACCGTGGACAGCGCGACGATCATCGTGATCGAGACCAGCAGCTTGACCTGCGGGCCGTAATGACGGGCCAGGGCGCCAGAGATGGTGTACTCGCCCAGCGCATTGATCCTGGGGGCGACGAAGAACGAGTAGAAGACGAAGCCGACGGCCAGAAAGGACGAATTCCAGGCAACCGACAGTCCCGTTTCGAAGCCACCCTGGGCCGTGCCAAGCGTTGATCCCGGCCCGATGAATTCGGACATCAGCAGGACGCCGACCACCCAGTAGTTCATCTGTTTTTTGGCCAACATAAAACTGGCCGTATCTTTAGTTTTTCTGACCGACCACATGCCTATTATCGTCG
The DNA here is from genome assembly GCA_031291715.1 of Rhodopila sp. Classification (GTDB taxonomy): domain Bacteria; phylum Pseudomonadota; class Alphaproteobacteria; order Acetobacterales; family Acetobacteraceae; genus Rhodopila. Next base: position 4,925 of record JARLIN010000322.1, read on the forward strand.
TAACGATAATATAGGCGAGCGCTGTGAGAATTATTATTAACGTTCGCTCTGTTTGCATTTTATTTTCTCTATGGACGACAGATTAGCGCCGGCCAGTGGCCGGTATGCTCTGACCGTGGACGCGCCGCAGCCGCCTGCTGGCTCCGGCGGAAGCCATCCGTCCGATCCCGCTTTTCGCGGGCCATTTGCCTCTGCAAGGACGCCTCCTCCGGGTTGGCTCTTGTGCGAATTGGCCACTAGCCCGCCGTCGCTTTTCTGCATAGTATCATTTTTGTTCGATTAGATATGCTGGGAATATCGAAATGGATC
>JARLIN010000323.1 GCA_031291715.1 Rhodopila sp.
CCGGGCACGCGGGCCCCCCTCGTCTGGGCCGGGCTATAGGCGGGCCCAAGTCCCGGGCCCCTGGGCGGGCACAGATGCCCCGTACTGGCCCCGGGCCATGACGGTTACCTGACGGCGACGGTGACGGCGACGTAACGGTTGCGCGTCACTCTAAGAGAGTCCCGCCTTCCGTATCGAATTCGAAGCAACAAATCCCTAGCTGTTCACCAGCACATTCTCCGGCCGAGGCGGAATTTCGCCGCGCTCCACGCGCAGCACCTGTCGCGTCAACATCTCATGTGTCGGCGCCTTGATCCCGACCCGGGCGCCTTCGCTGGCGATGAATCCGTTCATGAACTCGATCTCGGTACGACGGCCCTTTTCCATATCCTGCGCCATGGACGGACGCTGGTAATCGCTGCGCTCCGCCTGTCCGGCGCCGCCTTCCGTCATCAACCGTTCGATTTCGGCATAGGACGTGGAGTCGCCTTCCATCGCCTTCGCCAGCATCTCGAACGGCAGCGCACCGACTTTTCCCAGTTTGTAGCCGAGCTTCTGGCCGACCCGGACGGATTCGCCGCCCAACTGGATGCAGATACGACGAACCGCCGCATGGTTGTCGCGCGCATTGCCGCCCATGCCTGTCGCGGCCGAAACACCGTTACGCATCCCGTTCACGCACAGCTTCGTCCAGCGCTCACCCCACAGATTGTCGGTCGCCTTCGACGCATCCACACTCGTCAGAATCTCCGCGATCTCCTCCGCCCGCTTCGTAATCTTGCCGCTTGGTTCTCCAACATAAAACGATGTGATATCGGTACGTTTCGCATAGCCGCGCCGGATATGCCCCGGCTGATACAGATCGACGCCGACACCGCCCGTAACGATGCATCCCAGTGTGCGGCCCCAGCCGACGACGCCGGCGACGCGTTCCTCGTTGATGCAGTTTTGCATCGAGACCACGCAGCCTGACGCCGAGAGGTACTGCCGGATCATCGTGGCCGCCCACACCGTGTCGTACGACTTGACCGCGACGAAGGCGATGTCGATCGGCTTCTGCTTCGCCAGGTTCTGCACCTCGGTGATGTGCATGGCGTTGACCTTCACGGACATCCGTTCCTCCGGCGTCATGCCGAAGATTTCCATGCCGTGCGCCTTCATCTGCTCGACATGCTCGGGCCAAGGATCGATCAGCGTGACATCGTGGCCCGCCGCCGTCATGTGAGCACCCGCATAGCCGCCGACCGCTCCGGCGCCGATTACCGCGATACGCTTGGACATAGTCTCGTTTCCCCTTGGTCTCTTAAACCGCTTTACAGCGGAACGCCTGCGCCCAAAAGTCAGGCGCGCATCTCTTTCCCGGTTTCCCGCATCAGGATCGCCGCATGGGCGCCTGTCACCGCAGCATGATACGCCACTGCGCGATCCGACATATCCGCATCCGGCCGCTCCTCCGGTTCGAAATGTCCATATGAATCCACACCGCGCACCAGCGTGGCGCTGTCGTGGGTGCCGGCGACCTGGCGCACGGTCGTCGGAATGTAGCGGATGGCGAATCCAATGCGCCGTAGGCCGGACGGATTGGGATCGGAGCCGTGGATCAGCCGCACATGGTGCAGCGACATTTCCCCGGCTGCCAGTTCCAGCATCGCCGCCTGGCTTTCATCGACCTCGACCATGATCTCCTGCCCACGGCTGAGCAGGTTCTCCGGCCGGAACGTGTCGCGATGCGGCACCTGCTCCAGTTTGTGGCTGCCGGGAATGACCCGCATGGCGCCGTTGGCCGCGGTGCTGTCGGACAGAGCCACCCAGGCCGTGATCACGTCGGCGGGATCGAGGCCCCAATAGGTGGAGTCCTGATGCCACGAAACGAAACCCGGATTGCGTGGCTCCTTGATGAAGAACGACGTGCCCCAGCACAGGATGTTGGGACCGATCACGTCTTCGACCGCGTCCAGGATCCGTTCGTGGCGTATCAGGTCGTTCAACCAGGTAAACAACAGGTGCGACTTGTGGCGCAGATTGCCGGCCAGGATGCCGGCGCCGGACTCGAACGTTTCCAGCTTGCCGCGCAGGGCGTCCGCCTCTTCCCGCGGCATCACGCGGACCGGGGCATAATAGCCCTGCTCCTGATACTGACGGATTGCCGCCTCGCTCAGCATCTTCATGATGTCCGTCCCCTTGGCATCCCGCTCCGCCTGCGCTTGGCCGCTTACGGCGAGCATGGGAAACGGGGCGGATGAAAGTCAACCCAGCGGACCCGGATGCGGTCATCATCATCTTCGGCGCTGCGGTGCGGCCGGACGGGACACCCAGCGCAACATTGCGTCACCGGGTCGAAGCCGCCGCCCGGTTCGGGGCGCGTTTCGCCCGGCCGCTGTTCATCCCGACGGGTGCCAAGGGCCACTTTGGCGAGGCCGAAGCGACCGTCATGGCTCGTCAACTCATCGACGAGGGTTTTCCGGCAGAAGCGATCCTGAAAGAGGAAACCGGCACCGACACACTCTCATCGGTCCGCGCAGTCGCCAGGATGATAAAGGGCAAATCCAGGGTCTACGCCTGCACCAGCGCCTATCACCTGCCGCGCTGTCTGGCGCTGCTGCGGCTGGCCGGCGTGAGGGCGCGCGCCTGCCCGCCGCCGCCGGTCCCGGCAGCGACAAGGCTATGGCGACGCTGGTTCTGGCGTCTGCGCGAAATCCCCGCCCTGCCCTATGACGCGCTGCTGATGCTCTGGCTGCGCGCCACGGGGCAGGTGTGATTACCGCTCGTGCTCGTCCGCGTCGGTCTCGACCTCGATGTCGGTGCTGATGGTATCGGCATCGTCTTCCAGGTCGTCGGCCGCCTCCAGGACGTCCTCTTCCTCGACGTCCTCCACGCCTTCGACTTCCACGTCCACATCCTCGATCCCGGGTGCGGGAGATGGCTTCTTCGGGCGCTTGTCTTCGACGACGTTACCGCCGGTGCGACGCGGGCGAGGCTGCTCAATCGGCTGTTCCGTTCCGCATTTCGGGCAGACGGCGGGCGACTTGGTCAGGTCATAGAATCGCGTGCCGCATGCGACGCAGACCCGCTTGGTGCCGAGTTCAGGCTTAGCCATGAGTGTACAGGGCCTCTTGTGACAGGATAGACGCCCGCTGGGGCTTCAAACAGGAGCGGGCGCCCATGCCATCAAGGCGGCGCCCTGTCAAATGGCTTATCATTTTTCCCGGCGGTATCCGCTTTGCCCAAAAGCCGATATCAAGCCCGCCAGTCACGCTTAGCACCGGATCCACCCCATGGATGAAGCCACGCCCCGCCCGTTGACCTCCGGCAGACCATCGGTCCCACTCCAGGGTCGGATCGCCGTGCCGGGCGACAAGTCGATCAGCCATCGCGCGCTGATGTTCGGGGCGCTGGCGATCGGCGAGACCCGCATCACAGGCCTGCTGACAGGGGAGGACGTGCTGCGTACCGCCGCCGCGATGCGCGCATTGGGCGCCGAGGTCATCCACGACCCCGACGGTACGTGGCGCGTTGCCGGGCGCGGCATCGGTGGACTGACGGAACCGGCCGACGTCCTTGATATGGGCAATTCCGGCACCGCCGCCCGCCTGTTGTGCGGCATCCTGGCCAGCCATCCGTTGTTTGCGGTGATGACCGGCGATGGCAGCCTGCGGCGCCGGCCGATGCGCCGCGTGATCGACCCGCTGAGCGCGACGGGCGCGCGGTTCGCCTCACGCGAAGGTGGCCGCCTGCCGTTGGCGATCGAAGGGGCGCGGGACGCCTTGCCGCTGGATTACCGGGTCCCGGTTCCCTCGGCCCAGGTGAAGTCGGCGATATTGCTCGCTGGATTGAATGCGCCGGGCATCACGCGCGTCGAGGAGCCGGAAGCCACCCGGGATCACAGCGAAAACATGCTGCGCCATTTCGGCGCGACGGTCAGTGTCGAGATCGCCGGCGCCGGCCGGATCATTGAACTCCAAGGACAGCCGGAATTGCACGCCGCGGATGTCGTGGTGCCGGGTGATCCGTCCTCGGCCGCTTTCCCCCTGGTCTCGGCGCTGCTGGTGCCGGGCAGCAAGGTCACCATCCCCGCGGTCGGCCTCAATCCGCTGCGCACTGGCCTGTTCACCTGCCTGCAGGAGATGGGCGCGAACATCGCGATCGTGAACCGCCGCGTCGAGGGCGGTGAGCCGGTGGGCGACCTGGAGGTGACCGGTGGTCCGCTGCGCGCCGTCGATATACCGGGCGAACGGGCGCCGAGCATGATCGACGAATATCCGGTTTTGGCGGTGGCGGCGGCTTGTGCGACGGGTACCACCCGACTGCGCGGGCTGAAGGAGCTGCGCGTCAAGGAAAGCGACCGGCTGGCCGCGACCGCCGCGCTGCTGAGCGTCAACGGCGCCAAGGTCGAGATCGAGGGCGATGACATGATCATCCACGGCACCGGCGCGCCGCCGGCGGGCGGTGGCATGGTGGAAACGCACATGGATCATCGCATCGCCATGTCCGCGCTCGTGCTGGGGCTGGCCACGGCCTCGCCGGTCGCGGTCGACGATGCGGGGTTCATCGACACCAGCTTCCCCGCCTTCGTCGATCTGATGAACGGGATCGGCGCTTCCATTCGGCCGGCCCGCTGATGATGAAGCCGATTATCGCCATCGATGGGCCGGCTGCCGCGGGGAAAGGAACCCTCGCCCGCCGCCTCGCAACCACTCTCGGGCTGCCCTACCTGGACACCGGCCTGTTGTATCGCGCGGTTGCCCGTCGCGTGCTGGACGCGGGCGGCGATCCGGCCGATGCGGCGACAGCCGAGGGCGCGGCTCGTTCGTTGCGTCCGGTGGATTTGGATCGTTCCGACCTGCGCGGTCCCCAGGCCGATGCGGCCGCTGCCTCGGTCGCCTCGATCCCTGGTGTGCGGACAGCCTTGCTTGCCTTCCAGCGTGATTTCGCGACGTCGGAGGGGGCGGTGCTGGATGGCCGTGACATCGGCACGGTCATCTTCCCCGATGCACAGGCAAAGCTTTTCGTGACCGCAAGCCTGACGGAGCGCGCGCGCAGGCGCTGGCTGGAACTGCAAGCCAAAGGCACCGACGCGGACCTTGGCACCGTCGAAGAGGACATGCGCCTGCGCGACGCAAAGGACGCGGCCCGTGCCGCGGCCCCGCTTCGCGCGGCGGACGATGCCTACCTGCTCGATACCAGCGAAATGGATGCCGAGGCCGCGTTCCAGGCGGCGATGGCCTTCGTATGCAGCCGGATCCGCATCGTTTCGATGCGCGATCTATGACGGTTCAGGTAATGACTATGGCGCAGAATGCCGTAACACACTACAAATCGGCGTTCAGGTTCCGAGGGGAATGATGGCAGACTCCACGACCCGCCCCCCCGCTGCTACGTCGCCCACGGCCGCGCTTGATCACGTTGTCGTGCGTCTGCGGCTGATCGGCCAGATGGAAGCCTGGACCGTGCGCAGCGAAAGCGTGCTGCCCCCCGGACGAAAGACTCGCGCCCTGCTTGCCAGCGTCGCGATGGCGGCGCCACGGCCGGTACTACGCGGCCGCCTGGCGGAACAACTCTGGAGCCGCCGCCCCGAAGAACAGGCACGGGCATCGTTGCGGCAGGAAATCCATCGGCTGCTGGACGCCTTATCCCCAGCGGAAACCGACATCCTGATCATCACCCGCGACCATCTGACCTTGCGGCCGGGCGCGGTCTGGATCGATGTCGATGAGGTGATGCGGGCCACCGCCGAGCAGCCGGCCTCGCTGTCGCTGCTGGACGGAGACCTGCTGGAGGACCTGGACGGAATCGACCCGAATTTCGATGCGTGGCTGAACACGGAACGCGAGCGGTTGCGCGACCGTGCCCGCGGCATCGCCGAGTCGATGCTGAAGGAAAATCAGGAACCCGACGCGGCGATCGCGGCGGCCCAGCGGCTGCTGACGATCGACCGCTCGCATGAGGGCGCCTGGCGCGCACTGATGCGCGCCCATGCCGCGCGCGGCGAGCGGGGCTTGGCTGTCCAGGCGTATGACCGTTGCCGAGCGGTACTGGCGGATATGCTGGATGCGGCACCCTCGGTCGAGACGCAGCGGCTGTTGAACGAGATCAGAGGGCCGTCGCACAGCCGCCTGCCGCTGCGGCCGCCGCAACCAGTGGAAACCGCGGCAGCCCCGCCTCCACCGGCTCCCGCCGCGGCACCGAAGCCGGAGCCGGTATCGGCCGCACGAGAGTCCGAAGTCGCGCAGGCGCCCCGCAAGCGTGAAGCCGCGGCTTCGCGTGGTGGCGCCCATATCGGCGTAATGCCTTTTCGCCTCGTCGGAATCCCAGACGAAGACGCGCATCTGGCGCCCGGCCTGGCGGATGAGATTACCAACGCACTCGCGCGTTTCCGCTGGATGTTCATCGTCTCATCCAACTCGCTGGGCCGTTTCGCGGCGGACCAGCGCGACGAGGCCGCGATCAGGCGAGAATTCGGGCTGGACTTCCTGCTCGACGGTTCGGTGCAGCGGGCGGGCAACAAGATCCGCATCAGCCTGCGCCTGCTGGATCTGCGAGCCAACAACCAGATCGTCTGGGCTCGCCGCTTCGACCGGGAAACCAATGACCTGCTGTCGCTGCAAGACGAGATCGCGGCCGAGGTCGTGGCGCAGATCGATCCGGAAATCCTGCTGATCGAAGCCAAGCGGAGCAACAGCCGGCCCCAGGTCGATGCCACCGCCTATGACCTGATGCTGCGCTCGATCCCGCTGATCGGGCGCATGGAGCATGCGCCGTTCATGCAGGCCGGGCAGCATCTCGCGGACGCGATCGCGCTCGAGCCCGACTACGCGGCTGCTTATGCCTGGTACGCCTATTGGCACGTCTTCCTCGTCGGCCAGGACTGGGCGGATCACCCGAAGGCAATGATGGAGCGGGCGGGCGAACTGGCGGAGCGGGCGATCGTGCTCGATCCCTTCGACGCGCGCGGCCTGTCGATCAGCGGCCATGTGCGGGCGTTCCTCCACCGTCGGCTGCGAGAGGCGATGGCGCTGCACGAGCGTGCGTTGTCGCTCAATCCCAATCTGGCGATGGCCTGGGCGCTATCGGCCGTGACCCATGCCTATGCCGGCGATCCGGAAGAGGCGGAACGGCGAAACAACCGCTACAAGAAGCTGTCGCCGCTCGACCCGCACGCGTTCTTCTTCGACGCATTCTTCGTGCTGATCCACTTGATGAAGCGCGATTATGAAAAGGCGGTGGAGGTGGGCCGGACGGTCAGCCAGCTTAATCCGTCGTTCAGCGCCACGTACAAGCCTTACCTGGCAGCGTTGGGCCATCTGCACCGGGACCAGGAGGCCGCGACGATCCGCCGGCGGCTGCTGCTGCTCGAACCCGATTTCACCATCGACCGGTTCCTGGAAACCAACCCGATTGAGCGCGAGAGCGACAAAATGCACTACGCGGAAGGCCTGCGCCTCGCCGGCATCCGCGAGCGCGATCCGCCTGTGGCGAATGCGCCGATCATCCTCCGGCCGGGGCTGAGTTAGATGCTGAGGGGAAGTAAGGTCAGTGCGGAGCCCCGGCTTACTTACGTCTCCCCCGACCTTAGCGGCTCGCCGAAAGAGCCAGTGGCGCGTTGATCGCGGCGACGATCTGACGGGCGAGGGCCTGGGTGACGCATTGATAGCCCAGGTCGTTGTGATGTAGCCCGTCCGAGGCGGTGAACAGGCCGGGTTTGGCGCCCTCTTCGGACCAGGCGTCCATCAGGCGGCTGCGGGAGAACAGATTGACGCCGGTTTCTTGCGCGACGTCGCTGAGCGAATCCTCCAGCACGATGTGATCGACGGCCGCCAGCACCTTGGGTGAGCGTTGGTTGTCCATCAGAATGACGTCGATGCCTGCCTTGTGAAGGCGGTTCACGCCGTCTTCCACCATGCGGTGGAAGACGGATGGGTCGGCGTGGCGTATGGCCCCGTTGGCGCCGACCTGCCAGATGACGACCTGAGGATGGGTGGCGATGACGTCGCTGTCGAGGCGCGCCACTTCCTCGGGCGCATCCTGACCGCCGATACCGCGGTTGATGACCGCGATATGCGCCGTCGGAAGCGCCTTGCCCAGCGCGGCCTGAAGAATCGCCGGATAGGTGTGGGCGCTATCGGACGCCATCGCCCCTTCGGTGGAGGAGGAGCCAAGAGCGACGATCAGCCCTTCGGTCCGGGCCGCGACGGCGGCACGCAGATGCGGCAGATGCAGACCTGGCATCGCGGGGTCGGCCGGGCAGATTGTTCCAGCCTGGCTCCCCACGGAGCTGGCAAGGAGCCCGGTCGCGCAACAGATCATGGTGAGGAAATGCCGCGCGCAGTCGAAGCGTTCCGTCATGATGGCTTGATGGTACAAACCGGGCGGACTGTCCAGCGCGCGATCAGTTCCCTGCCGATTTGTGATCCGTTCCGCCCTCGGCCGAGCGTCGCTTGCGGGACGCCGCCGCGTACTGGCCGCGGGGCCGAACGACCTGGGAGTTGGGCCGTACGACCGTATCATAATAATCGTCCCAGTCCTCTGGGGTGAACTGACCAAGATCCGGCACGATCTCGTAGTTGTTGAGCGTCGCATCCTCGTACACATGACGCGGGATGGGCTGCACCTGGAGCAGCGGATAGTCCGGCTTGAAGTCGATCGGCACGTTCGTCTTGGTCAACCGGAGATTGGTGATCAGGGGACCGAACCAGCGGTCGGTCTCGACGATACCCTCGAAGGCTTCCCAGCCACCGGCGCGGGGAAGGTTGGCCGGCGAGCGGACCAGGAGACTCCAGCCGGGGGCGGTGCGGGCGAGGAGACCGGTCCAAAGCTGGATCAGCCCGGGTTCCTGCAGGGCGCCCAGGAAAGGCGGGGAGAATTCCTTGATCTCATCAGGGGCGATCGCGTCGAACTGATCGCGGAAGCCGGGGAACTGGACGGCGGAATTCAGGGGGAACCAGTCGCCCGCACCCTCGAACGTCCACATGATGTCGTGCCCGTCCCATTGGACGGAGAAGGCCATGGCCGGAAAGACATAATAGCCGAAGGCAGCGGCGGAGGTGGCGGCTTCGCAGTAGCGGAAGGCGCGCGTGGGGAGCGAACCGGCGGCCGAGCGGTCGGCGCGTTGCGGCATCCGGGCGGATTTTATCAGGCGGTAAAATGTGACGAGCTTCGGCTTGGCGGATGCCTTGTCGGCGGAGGCCTCGGACGGGGTCGGAGTATTCACGACTACGGATCCTTGAGGGGGAAATGACAAACAGACCGGGGCTTGCGGCCCGGTCTGCGATTTTATCGGCAGCGGCGGCGCTTGTCGCGCCGCGCGTACTATTTCGGTTAGCGAGACGTGGCGAGCGAGGGGGCGAAACCGCCCATGCGGACCTTGGAAGCATCAGCCGTGGCGAGCGTCGGAGCAAAGCCGCCCATCCGGACCTTGGACGCATCCGCCGTGGCGAGGGTCGGCGCGAAACCGCCCATCCGAACCTTGGAAGCATCAACCGTGGCGAGGGTCGGGGCGAAACCACCCATGCGAACCTTGGAAGCGTCAGCCGTAGCCAGCGTCGGGGCGAAACCACCCATGCGGACCTTGGAAGCGTCAGCCGTCGCCAGCGTCGGCGCGAAACCGCCCATCCGAACCTTGGAAGCGTCAACCGTGGCGAGGGTCGGCGCGAAGCCACCCATCCGAACCTTCGAAGCGTCAGCCGTCGCCAGCGTCGGAGCGAAGCCACCCATCCGAACCTTGGAAGCGTCCGCCGTCGCCAGCGTCGGCGCGAAGCCGCCCATGCGGACCTTGGAAGCATCAACCGTCGCCAAGGTCGGCGCAAAACCGCCCATCCGAACCTTGGAAGCATCAGCCGTGGCGAGCGTCGGCGCAAAACCGCCCATCCGAACCTTGGAAGCATCGGCCGTGGCGAGGGTCGGCGCAAAACCGCCCATCTGAACCTTGGACGCATCGGCCGTGGCGAGGGTCGGAGCGAAGCCACCCATCCGAACCTTGGAAGCGTCAGCCGTCGCCAGCGTCGGAGCGAAGCCGCCCATGCGGACCTTGGACGCATCAGCCGTGGCGAGCGTCGGAGCGAAGCCGCCCATGCGGACCTTGGACGCATCAGCCGTGGCGAGCGTCGGAGCGAAGCCACCCATCCGAACCTTGGAAGCGTCAACCGTCGCCAGCGTCGGCGCGAAACCACCCATCCGGACCTTGGAAGCGTCAGCCGTCGCCAGCGTCGGAGCGAAGCCACCCATCCGAACCTTGGAAGCGTCAACCGTCGCCAGCGTCGGAGCGAAGCCGCCCATGCGGACCTTGGAAGCGTC
>JARLIN010000324.1 GCA_031291715.1 Rhodopila sp.
CCGTGTCCGACGAGTTAGCCGACGTGTAGTCAACCTTCATACGCGGATATTTGACAGTATCCTTTCGCGGGTGGAACAGGCCGAAAACGCCGAACACCTCTCCGGTGTTGCGTGCGAGGCCGAGCAAGGCGTCGCCGTTCGCGGCGAAGCCGGGCCATTGCGTGAAATCCTGGCGGGATGCGTTCCACAGGAATGGATAGCGCACCGGCGCGTCGGCGGTCTTCACGTTCGCCGGGATCGTGTAGTCCGGGGCTGGGCCGATATCGAGACCTGTGAGGCGATTGAAGATCATGCCGACGGCATCCAGCCGCGACGGACCCCATGGCTTTGTCAGCGGCAGGCCCTGTTTGACGATCAGGTCGTAAGGCGTGAACCAGGCCTGCACATCATCACGGAGCTTGCGTACCGCCTCATCTGTCGGTTGCCCGCCCAGCACGTCGGCGGCGAACGTCCGGAAGGTGGCGGGATCGGCCAGCAGATGCGCGACCGACGCATCAAGGTCTGTCATGAATCCCTGGAAGTCGGAGATCGCCGGGCCGCCGTCGATGCGGTAGCTGACTTTATCGACTTGAATCTCGCGGGTATGGCAAGCGGAGCAGTTCATGCCGACCCACTTGTCGTTGTCGGGTCCATTGGTGGTGAAGCCGACCGGCAGGTCCGACACCGGCGCCTCATAGTTTCGCAAGTAACCGTAGCGGGACAGGCGGCCGGCGAGGAACGAGGTGCCGTCCGGCTGCTTCAACGCGCGGAACCAGTCCAACGGCATGAGTCGGGACCCCTGATCCACGGTGTAATATGCGGATCGGCTGAAGCCTGACCACAACGCCCCTTGATCAACCGTGACTGGTTGTCCGGGCGCCGGCGGCGCCGGCGGCGCACAGCCGAATGGCAGCAGCGCGACTGCCGCTACCAGAAGAAGTCGCTTCATCGATCACCCCCATATTCTGTTCTGGATCGATGATGATCGATGCAACCCTTAGTTGCAATCCCGGATAAGTTACGATTGATGTCCGACCTGTTTCCGAGGTAATGAAAATTGTGCGGCCATCGCGTTATTCGGGGCCCGCTACTCCGGCTGTGTCGCCTTGTGGGCCAGCAGCGCCATCAGGCGCCGGTCGCGCCATTCCTGCCGCACCAGCTGCATGTTCGTGGGCAGCTCCGCCCGGCGGGCCGCATGCAGGCGGTCCACCAGGGCGGCATCCCAGTCCAGTGGTTTCATCTGTTCCTGCATCTTCGCATACAGCGGACCGTAACGGTTGCAGTAATCCGCCAGGCCGCCGGGGGCGTTCAAGTCGATCGTTTCCAACGGACCCATGAAGCTCCAGCGCAGGCCGAGGCCGTGTTTCACCAGCGCGTCAAGATCCGCCGGGGAGATGACGTCGTCCGCGAGCAGCCGGAACGCCTCGGCCAGCAGTGCGCCCTGCAGGCGGTTCAGGGCGAAACCGTCGATTTCCTTCTTCACCGTGGCGGGGACCTGGCCGGCCTTGACCATGAGCTCACGGGTGCGCGTGACGACCGCCGGGTCGGTCCACGGGGCAGGGCAGATTTCCACCAGTGGCACCAGGTACGGCGGGTTCACCGGATGCGCGATCAGGCAGCGGTGGCGGGTCCGCAAGTGTTCGGTGAACGCGCTCGCGGGAATGCCGGAGGATGAAGAGGCGATCACCGCGTCGGGCCGTGCCGCGCGTTCCAGGTCGGTGAAGACGGTGGTCTTGATGTCGGCGCGCTCGGGGCCGTTTTCCTGGATGTATTCGGCGTCGCGCACCGCTTCCCACAGGGACTGCACGGGGTGGATGCGTGCCAGGACGGTTTCGGGTTCGTCGGCCAGCAGGCCGGCGGCCCGCAGCTCCGGCAGCCGATCGGCGATGAATGTCAGCGCTATGGTGGTCTGCTGCGGGAACTGGTCCCACAGGGTGACGTGGAAGCCTGCACGGGCGAAGACGATGGACCAGGCGCGGCCGATCAGCCCGGCCCCGATGACTGCGACGTTGGTCATGCTCGGTTCTCCTGTTGAGGCGGGAGATGCCACGGGTCGGGCGCCCGGGGCAACCGCTTGCGCGATCCGGGCTTGGGCGGCACTTTCCCCGGCTTCGAACGCAGGAGGAAACGCGCGATGAGCAACATGACCCGGGTAGCAGTGCTGGACGACTGGCAGGGCGTGGCGCGCGGCGCCGCCGATTGGTCGGGGCTTCAGGCACGGGCCGAGGTGGTGTTCTTCTCCGACGCCTTCGCCGATCAGGACGACGCCGCGAAGAAGCTGGCGGATTTCGACATCGTGCTGTCGATGCGGGAGCGGACGCCGCTGCCGGGCTCATTGATCAACCGGCTGCCGAAGCTGCGGATGCTGGGGATGACCGGGGCGCGGAACCTGTCGCTGGATACGGCGGCCTGCACGGCGCGAGGGATCCCGGTGTGCTGCACGCAGGGCGGCGGGTATGCCGACTCGGCGACGGCGGAGCTGGCGCTGGGGCTGCTGATCTCGGCGGCGCGCGGATTGGCGGTGGGGGATGCGAATATCCGCGCCGGCGGGTTCCAGATGGGCGTGCCGGTCGGAATCGGGCTGGCCGGGAAGACCCTGGGCGTGATCGGGCTGGGGCGGCTCGGCGGGTATATGGCGGCATTTTGCCGCGCGCTGCGGATGAACGTGATCGCCTGGAGCCAGAATCTGACGGAAGAGAAGGCCGAGGCGGCGGGGGCCAAGCTTGTCTCCAAGGACGAACTGATGGCGACGGCGGACGCGATCAGCATCCACATGGTGCTGTCGGATCGCAGCCGCGGGCTGGTCGGGAAGGCGGATATCGCGCGGATGAAGCCGGGGGCGATCCTGATCAACACCTCGCGCGGGCCGATCATCGATGAGGCGGCCCTGCTGGAGGCGTTGCACGCACGGAAGATCGTCGCGGCGCTGGACGTGTATGACCGGGAGCCTCTGCCGGTGGACCATCCGCTGCGGAAGGCGCCGAACACGGTGCTGAGCCCGCATCTCGGGTACTGCGTGAAGGAGACGTGGGACGGGTTCTATCCGCAGATGATCGAGAATGCGTTGGCGTTCCTGGACGGGAAGCCGGTGCGGGTGACGAATCCGGAGGTGCTCGGCAAGGGGTGAGGGCTTGGGAAGGGTGTGATACTAAGCGGCCCGAAGGGCCGACCCAAAAGCATCTGCCTCGCCCCGACGGCCGGCCAGACCGGTCAGCCGCCTGACACGATGGACAGGCGTCACCGAAGCGCCGCTTCAGTCCCTGTTGCCGAGCAACTCGCGCTTCAACCGGGGTGTCGGCGGCACAGGGCCGATGAAAGTGGCGAGCATCGTTTCGGCGAAGTGGGGATCGGCGATGTCGCCCATCGATCGCCCGTTGAATTTCACGTCGACGCCTCTTGGGGTGAAGAACAGCGAGGTCTCATCGCCGGCATGTATGGATGGAACCGACGCAAGGAACCGTTCGACGTCGTGAGGATCAAGGTGGCATGGCGCCTTGCAATTCTCATCGAAGCCATTTTGCCATGCCCTTCGCGCATCTTCGGCATCCACGTCGCGGAGAAAGCGGATATCGAGCAGCTTTCTTTCCGAAGAGCGAAGGATCGCGTCGGGATTGTTGTTGGTCCGTTCCAGGTACAGCCCTGCCACGTAAATGTGAATGCCGAAAACGGAGTACGTTCGTAGCCCGATCCCATTCAGCCGCATGCGTGTTCCATCCGCGACTTGCATGTCCGGCATCGCG
>JARLIN010000325.1 GCA_031291715.1 Rhodopila sp.
CCTGCTCATCATTGCAAATCAGGAATTTGCCGATGCGGGTCGGCGCGTTCTCCGGCACAAACCAGGCTAAATATATGCAGGTCGCCGGAGACTCTTGAAACAAATCACTTATCGAATCCGGAACTTCATTCCGGTCAAAAGCTTCCGATGCGTTGGTCCGGCTGACAGCAACCTTGAAGGCCATGTTCATCTTCTTAACGCGCATAACCCAGTTATTGGATAATCCAACAACCCCAAGCTGCCCTTTGGTTATAAATGCAGCGCCTTTGGTTCGGTCGCACCATTCACGCATCCGACGCACAGTCAGATCTCGGATAATACCTGCCTGTGTCCGGGGATGAAGCCGATGAGCTATACGCCTAGTCTCTTCCCGAAACTCAGCGAACGCCGCATCCAACTCATCGACGATGGGTTGGTAAAAATGCGCCAAATCGGCTTCAGCCTCATCCAAGGACCTCCAGGCCACCACGACACCTCATGTTCAGTTCGCGACGATGTATGCCACGGAATCCTGTCCAAAACAAGACAAAATATTCCAAACCTATTCCGTCTTCCCGCCCCAGCGCTTCGCCGCGCCTTTCCTGGCGATCTCGGCGCGCTGCTCCGGCGACAGGTTCCGCGCCCTGGCAGCGCCGCCCAGCTTCCCCAGCGTCGCCGCTGCGCTAGCTGGGGTATCGTCGCGGTCGTCGGGTTCCTCGCCCGTGGCGATCCGCATCACCTTCACGGCGTTGCCGATCACGTCGGCCGGGCGCTTCTCTCCGCGTGGGCCTTTAGGCATGAGAGGCGCCTCGCAAGCAAAAATTTGGGACGAATATCTCCTGTTCCCCGTAAGTCTCGCCGGTCGCCTTATCAGTGATCGTGATGTTGGGGAGTCGCCTGGCCTTGTAGCTTGCCGCTACGTTAAGAGCCTCCCGAATATCCATCGCATCGGCGCTCGTCACGCCAACCGCACTCCCGGCCCTAATTTGAAATGACATGCTTCTCTCCTATGCCTACCGCTAAGCATATAGGAAGCCGGGCCGGGGTGCGACTACCCTAATTTTGGGTGCCCAAATTCAAACTGAGACACTACCTTCCTATGAGTAACAGGGGCCCAGTCGGTGCCAGGCCGACAACGACCAGCGCCAGCGCGGAGAGGATGGCCTGGCCCGCGATCAGTCGCCGGCGATCAATGAGGTCGCCGAGCGGCACGATGAAGATAAGCCCCAGCGCGTAGCCGATCTGGGTGACGGTCACGACGATCCCGATCGCGGCGGGGTCGATGGAAAGGTCATGCGCCATCACATCGAGGAGAGGGTGCGCGAAATAGATGTTGGCGACGCTCAACCCGCAGGCGACCGCAAACAGCAGGATCATGTGCCGCGACATAGCCGGTGCGGGCGAGGCCTTTGTCGCAATGCCTTTGAAGCGCCCTTTCTCCAGCGCGAGGACCTCGGCACCGGTCGCGTGCGTCTCTTGTCCGAACTTCATCTGGGCTCCATCACATTCGTGGTTCTAACATAGAACTAGTTGTGTGACGGTCTGTCTAGTCCTATCTTCGAACCAGGATGACAGTTGTCGCTTCTCGGGTCCTGCCCCGAAGTTCGTCGCATCATGCGGCGGGCTTCGGGGATAAGCAGGCCGCTGAAAATAAAGAGCTAATACCAGCGGCCCGAAGGGTCGGCCGGTATGCGCGCGGGGTTGGCGGGGCGGCCGTGCGCGAAATCACCGGCGCCCGTCGATGACTGAGAGGGCATCCAGCAAACCCGCGGATGTCCTTCGGCTGGCTGCCCAGACACCGCGCGGTCAGGCTGAATTGTCGGAGGAATGACGTGGTTAAGCGGACCAGCCTGAAGCGAGCCGAGTGCCCGGTCGCGCGGTCGTTGGATGCCATCGGCGACTGGTGGTCGCTTCTGATCGTCCGCGATGCATTCGACGGCGCGCGGCGCTTCGGCGAGTTTCAGAACAGCCTGGGGATATCGAAGGGCATCTTGACGACGCGCCTGCGCGATCTGGTCGCTCAAGGCGTTCTGGATACCGTGCCGGCCTCCGACGGGAGCGCCTATCAGGACTATGTTCTGACCAAGAAGGGGCAGGACCTTTTCCCCATCGTCGTCGGCTTACGGCAATGGGGCGAGGATCACTGCTTCGAGCCGGGCGAGGCGCATTCCGTGCTTGTGGACAACGAGACGGCGGAACGCGTCGGCCGGTTGGAGATACGCTCCAGGAGCGGGCGGGCCGTAGGATGGGCAGATACAACGGTCAGGAAAGCCGGGACACCTTCCCCGGTACAGCGGCGCAGCGCGCCGGCTAAGCGATCTCGCCGAAGCGCATCCACCGCGGCCGGGCCATAGGGTATCGGTTCAAAGACCTCATCCCGCGTGGCGGCGAGCCTTCCGCTCCTCGACAACCGGCTGGCAGGATACCGGTCGGCGTTGAAGCCGCCTCTCCGCCGATGCACCCAACGTCATGCCTGGCCATGATGCGGACACCCGTTGCGCTCGATAAGTGGTTATACCGAGCGCCGTAAAGATTAACCCACGGGCAGCCCTCTTCGTCATGGCCCGGACTGTCGCCGGGCCATGACGAGAATAGAGGGTCGGGGTCAATGCCGGTTCGTAAGATCGCGCTCTACCCCGCGACCTCGGCCACATGTTCCGCGGTGAACCCGAAGTACTTCATCACCGCCCCACCCGGAGCGGACTCGCCGAACCGGTCGAGGCCAACGACCGCGCCCTCCAATCCGACATACTTGTACCAGCACATCGTGGCGCCCGCCTCCACCGCCACGCGCCGGATACCCGGCGGCAGCACCAGATCCCGCCACGCCTTATCCTGGCGGTCGAACAGGTCTGCACAGGGCATCGACACCACCCGAGCCTTCACCCCGCGCGCCGCCAGCAGGTCACGTGCCGCGGTGGTGATCGCCACTTCGGAGCCCGTCGCGATCAGCACAACGTCCGGCGTGCCGTCCGTATCCGCCAGGATATATCCGCCGCGTGCCACCAAAGCGGCGCGCTCCATCCCGCCGCCATGTTGCGGGCAGTTCTGGCGCGACAGCAGAAACGCGCTTGGCCCGTTGGTCCGTTCCAGGGCGAACCGCCACGCCACCGCGGTTTCCAGCATGTCGCATGGCCGCCAGACATCCAGGTCCGGGATCAGGCGCAGGGACGCCGCGTGCTCGATCGGTTGGTGCGTTGGGCCGTCCTCGCCCAGGCCGATGCTGTCGTGGGTCAGCACGTAGATCGTGCGCAGCTTCATCAGCGCCGCCAGCCGGATCGCGTTCCGCGCGTAATCCGAGAACACAAGGAACGTCCCACCGAACGGGATGAACCCGCCATGCAGTGCGATGCCACTTACCATCGCCACCATGCCGAACTCCCGCACGCCGTAATGCAGGTAGTTGCCGGCCTTGCCGTGCTCGATGGTGACGCAGCCCTTCCAGTTGGTCAGGTTCGACCCGGTCAGGTCCGCCGATCCGCCGAAGAATTCAGGCATGAACGGCGCGAACGCGGTGATCGCGTTCTGTGAGGCTTTCCGGGTCGCGATGGCATCGGTCATCGCCGCGGCCTCGGCCAGGGCGGCATCCGCCTTCGCGGCGAAATCGGCCGGCAACGCGCCGGAGACACGCCGCCTGAACTCCGCGGCCTCCGCCGGGAACGCTTCCGCGTAGGCGGCGAACTGCTTTTCCCACGCCGCCTGCCACGCGGCACCGGCTTTGCGGGCGTCCCAGGCCGCCCTGATCTCGGCCGGGATCTCGAACGCGGGATATGGCCAGCCCAGGGCTGCCCGCGTTGCCGCCACCTCGGTCGCCCCCAGCGCGGCACCGTGCGATTCGTGCGTGCCGGCCAGCTTTGGCGCGCCATAACCGATCACCGTCTTGCAGCAGACCAGGGTTGGCCGGCCACACGACGTCAGCGCCTCATCCATCGCCGCCGCGACCGCGGCGCCGTCCAGGCCATCGACGTCGCGGATCACGCGCCAGCCATAGGCCTCGAACCGCTTCGGGGTGTCGTCGTTGAACCAGCCTTCAACGTGACCGTCGATGGAAATCCCGTTGTCGTCGTAGAAGACGATCAACTTCTCCAACTTCATTGATCCGGCGAAGGAGGCGGCTTCGTGCGAGATGCCCTCCATCAGGCAGCCATCGCCGCAGAACACGAACGTCCGGTGATTGACGATCGCATGCTCGCCCCGGTTGAAGGCGTGCGCCAGTTGCTGCTCCGCCAGCGCCATCCCGACCGCCGTCGCCAACCCCTGACCAAGCGGGCCGGTGGTGGTTTCGACACCAGGGGTCAGGCCGTGTTCCGGGTGGCCGGGAGTCTTGGAATGGAGTTGCCGGAACCGCTTCAGCTCCTCAAGCGGCAGGTCGTAGCCGGTCAGGTGCAGCAGGCCGTACAACAGCATCGACCCATGCCCGTTCGACAGCACGAAGCGGTCGCGGTTCGGCCATGACGGATCGGCGGGGTTGTGCCGCAGATGATGGCGCCACAGCACTTCGGCGATATCGGCCATGCCCATCGGCATGCCGGGATGGCCGGAGTTCGCCTGCTGCACCGCGTCTATCGCCAGAAAGCGCAGCGCGTTGGCCAGTAACCGAGGGGCGGGAACCGTCTTCTCTGCCGTAGCCGCGTCCATGACCATCTCCTTCGAGTCGAAGGCCGGTTTCTAGCACTTGCGGCTGGGCTGGGAAGGGCGTCTTGGATGGCGCTTCATTTATCAGTGCCTTCGCGGCTATACCTTCCATGACGCCGTAAGCAGGTGAGCAGGATATATATGGCCGTGCGATCATCCACGATGGAACCCCGAAAGTTCGCCTCACCGGCCGTGAAGGCGCTGATGCGCCAGCGTTTCGCGGAGTTTGGCGGGCTGCTGCTGGGTCTGCTTGGCCTGGCGATCCTGGTGGCGCTGGCCACCTATGATCCGCGCGATCCATCGCTGAACACCGCCACGACTCGCCATGTCAGCAACCTGGCAGGGCCGGTCGGCGCGATGCTGGCCGACATGCTGCTGCAAGGTTTTGGAGTCGCCGGCGTGCTGCCCGGCATCGCCATGCTGACCTGGTGCTGGCGCATCGCCTCCCATCGCGGGCTGGGCAGCTTCGGCGGACGGATCGCGGCGCTGCTGGCGGCGATGCCGCTGTTGGCCGCCGCCATTTCCGTGATGCCGACACCGCATGGGACGCCGTGGCCGGTGATGGCCGGGCCGGGCGGCTCGATCGGCCAGATCCTCGCCGCCGAGGGCCTGGGCGCCGGACGCGCACTGTTCGGCATCATTGGGTCCGCCGTCATCTGGCTGCTGGGGACCGCGCTCGCCCTCGTGCTGGGGCTGCTGTCGCTGGGCCTGTCCCGTTCCGAGTGGCGCAGCGCGGGCCGAGCCGCCGGAGTCGCGGCCCGCTTCTCCGTCTCTGGCGGACGCGGCGCGGTTGACGCGTTGTCGCGCGGTGCCGGTGGTGTGAGCAATGCCTCTGGCTGGCTGGTCAATCTGGTCAACCGCGGGCCTGGGCTGGACGCCGATGATGCGCCGCCGCCAGTCCTGCCGCGCCCGGTGGTGCGGCAAGAGCGGCGTCAGGAACCAAGGGCGACCGAACCGAGAGGGCCGATCCTGGACGATGAGCCGCCGATCGCCGCGGCCCCCGCCCCGGTCCGTAGTGTGAAGCCCACGCTGCCGCCGCCCGTGCCGGCGCGCAAGCCGCAACAGCCCAGCCTGGGCTTGCCCGAGGCCGGCTGGAAATTCCCCCCGATGGAGCTGCTCAAGGACCCGCCGGCCCGTGCCGCCAGCGGCCCCAGCGAGGAAGCCCTGCAGGCCAACGCCCGCCTGCTGGAAACCGTCTTGTCCGACTATGGCGTGCAGGGCGAGATCGTGGAAATCCGCCCCGGCCCGGTGGTTACCCTGTACGAACTCGTGCCCGCCCCCGGTATCCGCAGCGCCCGCGTCATCGGCCTTGCGGACGACGTCGCCCGCAGCCTGTCGGTCACCGCCGTCCGCATCGCCACGGTCCCCGGTCGCAACGTCATCGGTATCGAGGTGCCGAATAGCAAGCGCGAAACGGTCTTCCTGAGCGAGATCCTGTCCGGCGATGACGGGCAGAAGCACGCCGGCCGGCTGTCGCTGGCATTGGGAAAGGATATCGGCGGCAAGGCGGTGTTCGCCGACCTGGCCCGCATGCCGCATCTGATGATCGCGGGCACCACCGGCTCGGGTAAGTCGGTCGGCGTCAACGCGATGATCCTGTCGCTGCTGTATCGCCTGTCCCCCGACCAGTGCCGCCTGATCCTGATCGATCCGAAGAAGCTGGAACTGTCCATCTATGAAGGCATCCCGCATCTGATGGCGCCGGTGGTGACCGAGCCCGCCAAGGCGGTGACCGCCCTGAAATGGACCGTCCGGGAAATGGAGCGCCGCTATCGCGCGATGAGCCAGTTGGGCGTCCGCAACGTCGGCGGCTTCAACGATCGCGTGGCCGAGGCGCGTGCCAGGGGCGAAGTCGTCACCCGCAAGGTGCAGACGGGGTTCGACCCCGACACCGGCCGGCCGACATTCGAGGAACAGCCGCTGGCGCTGGAGCCGCTGCCGTTCATCGTGGTGGTGGTGGACGAAATGGCCGACCTGATGATGGTCGCCGGCAAGGAGATCGAGCAGGCGGTGCAGCGCCTGGCGCAGATGGCCCGTGCCGCGGGCATCCATGTGATCATGGCGACACAGCGCCCGTCGGTGGACGTGATCACCGGCACCATCAAGGCCAACTTCCCAACGCGCATCAGCTTCCAGGTGATCAGCAAGTTCGACAGCCGGACTATCCTCGGCGAACAGGGCGCCGAACAGTTGCTCGGCCAGGGTGACATGCTGTTCATGCAGGGCGGTGGCAGGATCACCCGCGTCCATGGCCCGTTCGTTTCGGATAATGAGGTTGAGAAGGTGGTCGCCTTCCTGCGCGAACAGGGCGAGCCCGCCTACGTCGAGGACGTGACCGAACCGGTAGAGGGCTCGGGCGGGGACGGGGACTCGATGGGGTCCGGCATCGCGGGTGCCAGCGACGGCGACAAGAGCCTGTTCGACCAGGCGGTGTCCGTGGTGGCGCGCGAGGGCAAGGCATCGACGTCGTTCATCCAGCGGCACCTGAACATCGGCTACAACAAGGCGGCGAAGCTGATTGAGCAGATGGAGAAAGAGGGGATCGTCGGCCCCGCGAACCATGTCGGCAAGCGGGAGATCCTGGTGCGGCGCACCAATGACGACATGGATTGCTAGACGAACCAGCCGGATGTGAATCTGTAGGCGGTTCGGGATGACATCGTCTCGTGGAAGGTGCCGGCGGCAACCAACTGCCTCGGGCTGGAGCAACCACCGCCACCGCATCGAGGTCATTTCCAGCGATAGCAGCGATCTGTTCAAACCATTATCGCGCGGCTCCGCCTCATCGTAATCTGCTTGTTGGAGGAGATCGTGACCATGCCCCATCCCGCCCTGACCCGCGCGGAAGCCTTCTGTGCCGCCTACAACCTGCGCATCCCCATCCTGCTGGCGCCAATGGCGGGGGCTTGCCCATCGTCGCTGTCCATTGCTGTCGCCAACGCGGGCGGGATGGGTGCCTGCGGTGGCCTTTTAATGCAGCCGGCCGCAATCAAGGCCTGGGCCTCGGAGGTGCGTGCCGGCAGCAATGGCGGCTTCCAGCTCAATCTCTGGATTCCCGACCCGCCGCCGATGCGCGATGCCGCGGCCGAGGACGCCGTGCGTGTTTTCCTCGGCACCTGGGGACCCGAGGTGCCGTCCATCGCCGGGGACGTGACCCCGCCGGATTTCGCCGCGCAGTGTGATGCGATGCTTGAAGCCGGCCCGGCGGTCATCTCATCGATCATGGGGCTTTACCCGGCCGCCTTCGTCGAGCGAATGAAGGCGCGCGGCATCAGATGGTTCGCCACCGTGACGACGGTCAAAGAGGCGTTGGCCGCCGAAGCCGCCGGCGCCGATGCGATCGTCGCGCAAGGCATGGAGGCCGGTGGCCATCGCGGTGCCTTCGAGGCGGCGAACGCCGAAACCGGGATGGTCGGCCTGTTCTCCCTGCTGCCGGCGGTCGCCGACGCGGTGAAGATACCGTTGATCGCGACGGGCGGCATCGCCGACGCGCGCGGTATTGCGGCCGCCTTGATCCTTGGCGCGTCCGCAGTCCAGATCGGCACCGGCTTTCTTCGTACGCCCGAAGCGAAACTGCCGACGGCGTGGGCCGACGCGATTGGGCGAAGCCTGCCCGAGGAAACCCTCGTCACCCGAGCGTTTTCCGGCCGTTCGGGACGCAGCATCGCGACCGCCTATGCCCGCGCGGCGATAGCCCCCGATGCTCCGCCGCCAGCCCCGTACCCGGTGCAACGCGGATTGACCCAGGGCATGCGCGATGCCGCGACCAAGAGCAGTGATATCGACCGGATGCAGGCATGGGCCGGCCAGTCCGCGCGGCTGGCGCCGTCGCGACCGGCCGCCGATGTCGCGCGCGATTTGTGGGAGGGCGCCAGGGCGCTGATCGGTTAGCGCCCTGGCGTCTGTGGACGGAGCCCCCCTAACGGCTGGGTTTGTCGGCAACAACGATTGACGGCTGATGATAGGCGATCGCCATCAGCGTATCGGTCACGTTGCGCACGACCACGGCGCCGTACGCTGCCACGGCCACGATCAGGCAGGCCCACAGCAGGTCGGTCAGCAGTGTCGTGACCTCAGGCCGCCAGCGCGTGGAATGGCCGCGACGTGAGGCCTGGGTTCCAGGGGTCGTGGCGGTGTGTCGCATAGCGAACGGTCGGATCATGACTGGATCCTCTCGATCTGTTGCCGGGAAGAATGGTCAGTCCGGCATAGGAATTCGATATGCCTCGTTAAGCCACCGCATAGGAAACCCAGAGTAATCGCGTTTGAAGTTGCTGGCGTTCCGGCGGTGTCGCGGTTTGGTTGCCCGGGGACGAGTGCCGGTTCGTGCGGTCGATAGGTCCGATCTTCAACACAAAGGAAGAAAGTCAGTCACGAAGCACACGAAGAAGATTCACCGCGTATCGCCATTGGACCGCGTCGCTTCGCGGGAATTTTGGACCGTCCGGCCGCGAGGAATGAAACCCGGGCCGACACCACAACTGGTTCGCCGATGATACTGCCCACGGTCAAGCCGAGACGGCTTCGTTCCGGCCATGCCGGGGCAGCCAAGCCCAAATCCACGAGTCTTCTTTGTGTGCTTCGTGACTGACTTTCTTCCTTTGTGTTAAAGATCGGACCTATCGACCGCAGGAACGTGCACTCGACCCCGGGTAACCAAACCAAACGCGATCAACCCGACAGGGGCCCCCCTATCCGTGAGCGGCCCCAGCCTGCGCCTCGATCGGCTTCCGGGTCATCAGGAACTCACCGCTGCGCCGGCCAGACCCGGTGAGACTCGTTGCGCTTGTCAACGTCTCCGGGGGCGCATGTCAGCCGGAAGCGGCCGTTATGTGTCGATGCACGTTCGCAAGAATTTCGAACGACCGCTTCCTGGCCGCATGGTCGAAGATCTGCGCCGTCACCATCAGTTCGTCCGCCCCGGTGGAGGCAATGAACGCCCCCAGCCCGTCGCGCACCGTCTCCGGCCCGCCAACGACCGAGCACGCCAACGCATCGGCCAGCATCGCCCGGCCGTACCGGTCAAGTCCCGCGTCCATATCCTCCACGGGGGGCGGCAGCTTGCCCGGACGGCCGCGGCGCAGGTTCAGGAACGCCTGCTGGAGCGACGAAAACAGCAGCCTGGCCTCCGCGTCCGTTTCGGCGGCAAAGACGTTGACGCCCAGCATGACGTGGGGCGTGGCCAGGCGGTCGGACGGGCGGAATCGCTCCCGATAGACCGCTATCGCATCCCGCATCTGTTCCGGCGCGAAATGGGAGGCGAAGGCGTAGGGCAAGCCGAGATGCGCGGCCAGTTGGGCGCCAAATGTGCTCGACCCCAGAATCCAGACTTCCACATCTTCTCCGGCGCCTGGTACCGCCTGCACGGATTGGCCGGGTTGGGCCGGGCGGAAGTAATCCATCAGTTCCACCACATCCCGCGGGAACTGGTTGGCATCGGCGGACAGATTGCGCCGCATGGCATGGGCGGTGATCTGGTCCGATCCCGGCGCCCGGCCGAGGCCCAGATCG
>JARLIN010000326.1 GCA_031291715.1 Rhodopila sp.
CATTCGGGAAGGTGTGGGCGTCGATCGGGGCAACCTCGGCCGCGTCCAGCAGCGTTGCCGGCTCGCCGCTGGCGGCTTTCTTCCGCTGGGTGGCGGCTAGGGCGACGATGTCGATACCGCGATCGGTGCCGACGATGGAGAAACGGCCCTCGGCGAATGCGATATCGGCGACCGCTGCTTCCAGTTCTTCGGCTGCGGCCTGCTTGCCTTTCTTGATGACGGCTTCCGAGGTCAGCAGAATTGCCTGGCCTTCCGAATACAGGCTGCGCGCGCCACCGGTGCCGCCGCCGACCGGGATGGTATCGGTGTCCCCCTGGCGTATGCGGATCTTGTCGCCATCGATGCCCAGCTGGTCGGCGGTAAGCTGGACATAGGCGGTCTCATGCCCCTGGCCGGTTGACTGAGTGCCGACATAGACATCGACGAAGCCGTCATCGGCGAAGCGGATTTCCGCGCGCTCGGTCGGATCGCCGCCGGTGGCTTCCAGGTAATACGCCAGCCCGAGGCCGCGCCGCTTTCCCTTTGCCGCCGCGGCCGACCGTCGCGCGGCGAACCCGGCGTAGTCCATCCGGCTGGTCGCGGCATCCAGCACGATGCGGAAATCGCCGCTATCATAAACTTTGCCGACAGGAGTCGCGTGCGGCATGGCCGAGGGTAGCACCATGTTCCGCCGCCGTAGCTCGACTTTGTCGATCTTCAGTTCACGGGCGGCGGCGTCCACAAGGCGTTCGACCAGATAGTTGCTTTCGGGCCGACCGGCACCGCGATAGGCATCGACCGGGACGGTGTTGGTGAAGACGCCCAACACGTTGGCGTAGATCGCTTTGAAGCCATAGACGCTGGCCAGTACGCTGGTGCCGGCGTAGGTCGGGATGTATGGCGCGAAGGTGGAAAGATACGCGCCCATGTTGGAGATGTTGCGGGTCCGTAGCGCCAGGAACTTACCGTCGGCGTCGATCGCCAGTTCGCCCTCGGTCAGGTTGTCGCGACCCTGGGTGTCGCAAAGGAAAGCTTCACCCCGTTCCGCCGCCCACTTCACCGGCCGGCCGATCTTGCGGGCGGCGTAACAGGTGAGGACGTGTTCGGCGTAGAGGAACAGCTTCATGCCGAAGCCGCCGCCGACGTCAGGGGTGATGATGCGGAATTTCTCCGGATCGGTGCCGAACAGAGGACCGATCAGGTTCTTCACCAGCCAGCCGCCCTGGGTGTTGGCATACAGCGTCCAGCGGCCGGTGGCCTCATCGAAATCCGCCAGCGCGGCGCGGGCCTCCATCGAGTTCACGACGATGCGGTTGTTGACGATCGTCAGCTTCGTCACGTGCGCGGCTTTGGCGAATTCGGCGTCTGTGGCGGCCTTGTCGCCGATCTCCCAATCGAAGGCGAGGTTGTTCTTCACCTCGGGCCAGACCAGCGTTGTTCCAGCGTCCATCGCGGCCGGGAGATCGGTGATGGAGGGCAGGATGTCGTAATCGACTTCTATCAGTTCGGCCGCATCGCGCGCCTGTTTGATGCTGTCGGCGACGACGAAGGCGACCGGATCGCCGACATGACGGACCGCGCCGTCGGCCAGCACGGGATGCGGCGGCGCGGCCTGCGGTGAACCGTCGCGATTGTTCACCAGTGCCGCGCAAGGCAGCGGGCCCAGGCCATCCGCGGCGAGATCAGCGGCGGTATAGACTCCCGCGATACCGGGCAGGCCGGCCGCGGCGGTGGTGTCGAGCCGCGTGATCCGCGCCGCCGCGTGCGGGCTGCGCAGCACCACGCCGAACAGCATGCCGGGCAGCACGATGTCATCGGTGTAGCGGCCCGCACCTTTCAACAGCCTGGGGTCCTCCACGCGGCGGACGGGCTGGGCAATGCCGAACTTCGTCGTGGTCATCTTCTTGGATCTCCCGGGGCTGCTTTCGCGTTCGGATGCCAGCATGTACGTTGTCGGCGGTAAAGGCCAAGAGGGTGTACCGTGCCGGGAACCGATCGCCGCGTCGTTGTGCTGAATGCCGGCTCCTCCAGCCTGAAATTCGCGGCCTATCCGCCAGATCCGGAGGCCCCCCCGCTGCTGTCCGGCGCCGTCGATGGTATCGGCAATTCAGCGCACCTGAAGATCATGGATGCGGATGGCCGGGTCACTCATGACATCGCGGTATCAGCCTCCGATCCGCATGCGGCGATGGCAATCCTGGCCGGACTGAAGGACGGCCCACTGGCCGGGGACCTGGCGGCGTTCGGGCACCGGATCGTGCATGGCGGTCCTGACCTGGACCGATCCGTCGTGGTCGATGAAGCGACGCTGGCACGGATAGAGGCGGTTTCACCACTCGCGCCCTTGCACAACCCGCCAGCGCTCGATGTTCTGAAGGGGCTGCAGAAGCGGTTTCCCCGTGTACCGCATGTCGCCTGCTTCGATACCGCCTTCCATCGCGGGCATCCGGCGGTGGCGGACCGCTTCGCGATTCCGGACTCGCTTTATCAGGAGGGCGTGCGGCGCTACGGCTTCCACGGCCTGTCCTACCAATACATTGCTGGGGCGATGCAGACAAAGGCGCCGGAGATCGCGGGGGGCAAGGTCGTCGCCGCGCATCTGGGCTCCGGCGCGTCGATGTGCGCACTGATGGATGGACACAGTATCGACTCGTCGAT
The DNA here is from genome assembly GCA_031291715.1 of Rhodopila sp. GTDB lineage: Bacteria > Pseudomonadota > Alphaproteobacteria > Acetobacterales > Acetobacteraceae > Rhodopila. The sequence goes on from JARLIN010000326.1 coordinate 2,638, forward strand.
GGGCTTCACCGCGCTGGATGGGTTGCCGATGGGCACGCGGTCCGGGTCGCTTGATGCGGGGGTAATCCTGTGGCTGCAGCAGCAGAAGGGCTGGTCGGTCGATCGCGTGGAGCACTTTCTGTATCACGACTGCGGCCTGCAAGGCCTGTCCGGGCTGTCGAACGATATCCGCGTGCTCCTGGCGAGCGACGCGCCGTTGGCGAAAATGGCTGTCGATTATTTCGTCTATCACATAGCCCGCACGGCCGGCGCTTTGGCGGTCAGCATGGGCGGGATCGACGGGCTGGTCTTCACAGCCGGTATCGGCGAGCACAGCGTGCCGATTCGTGCGCGGGTGCTGGCACGGTTGCGTTGGCTGGGTTTCGACGTGGACGAGACCGCCAATCAGCGCGGGCAAGGGCGAATCACGGCGTCGTCCTCGAGGCTGCGGGCCTACATCATCCCGACCGATGAGGAGCGGGTGATCGCACGCGAAACGATTGGGCTGTTGTCGGGCCGCTGGCTAACTGTTTGTTAGGTCCAAAGGGAGCCGCCAGGCAGGCTGTCGTCGTTCAGCTTATACCAAGTCACGTTGACGACGACTCTTCGCCGCTTTCCTCCGCGTCATGGCCGGATCAAGTCCACGGCTGTCTGGCACGCTTTTTGAGTCCTGAGCGCAACATTTTGCTGTACAAATCGCACGGCATTGATTCTACTCAGATTCCGACGTTTGGCGACGTCACCGGACCGGAGGAGATCAATGCCATGCGCCAGCACAATA
>JARLIN010000327.1 GCA_031291715.1 Rhodopila sp.
CATGGATGCGGACGCGATTTCGATTGAAACCACACGGAGCCGGATGGAACTGCTGGACGCCTTCGTGCCGCGGAAGGATGGCAGCACGGCTGGCTATCCCGCCGAGATCGGTCCGGGCGTGTGGGACATCCACAGCCCCCGTGTGCCGGACTCGCGTGAGATGGTCGAGCTTCTCGGTCTCGCGCGCCAGCGTTTGGAGGACTGGCAGATCTGGGTGAACCCGGATTGCGGGCTCAAGACGCGGAAGTGGGAAGAAGTCAGACCCGCACTGAAGAGTCTGGTTGCCGCGGCACACGAGCTCCGGCAACTGGCGGAGGTGCAGTAGTAAAAGGGATCGGGGCGGCTGATGGCGCGGCCGCCCCCGTCGTCGATCGAGCTTGTCGTGGCGGATCGGGGGCATGAGATCATCTGTCCCGGTCGGTATTTGCGCCCGCAAGCAAGTTTTTAACACGGAGAAAGAACGAGTGCCACGAAGGGCCACGGAGCAACACGAGGGGATCAGCCGCACAGTGCCCGGTCGATCACCGCCGCGCCCGGACGTCACGGCGTAATACCAAGCGGCGGAAGAATTAACCCGTCGGCCGCTGTCCCGCAGTCGTCGTGGCCGGACCTGATCCGGCCATCCGTGCCGGACCAACTCATTGATGAGTAACCAATTGCCGAGGTGCAACGGATGCCCGGATTAGGTCCACGGCTGTCTGGCACGGTTTTTGAGTCCTAAGCGCAACATTTCGCTGTACAAAGCGCACGACTTTGATTCTAATCAGTTTCCGACGTTTGGCGACGTCACCGGACCTGAGGAGATCAACGCCGTGCCGCCACACAATAGCGTTTTCCATGCGATTCTGAAGCTGCTGCCCTGGGAGGCGTTCGACCACGCCATCGCCCGCCACGGCGCCCAGGACAGCGCCCGCGGCTTCACGCATAAGAGCCATCTGGTGGCGATGCTCTATGGCCAGTGGGCCGGTGCCTCCAGCTTGCGCGAGATCGAAGCCGGGCTGAGCAGTCATGCCAACCGGCTGCCTGCGATCGGCGCCCGTCCGCCCCGCCGCGCCAGTCTCGCCGAGGCCAACCGCAACCGTCCGGTCGCGATCTTCACCGATCTGCTGGCGGCGCTGATCCAGCGCGCTCATCGCCGCCTGCGCCGAACCATGGAGGGCACGACCTTTCTGATCGACAGCACCGGCTTGGCGCTGAACGCGCTGAGCCAGAACTGGGCGCGATTCTCGGCCAAAGTGTGCGGCGCCAAGCTGCACATCGTCTACGACCCCGACGCCGACTGCCCGATCTATGCCGCCGTCAGCACCGCCAACGTCAACGACATCACCGCCGCCAAGGCCATGCCGATCGTGGCCAAGGCCACCTATGTGTTTGATCTGGGCTACTATGATTACGCTTGGTGGGCGAAACTCGACGCCGCGGACTGCCGCATCGTCACCCGCCTGAAGAAGAATACCACGCTGACGGTGACCGAGACCCGACCGGTGACAGGCGAGACGATCCTGTCCGACCAGGTCGGCACGCTGCCCGCCCGGCTGGCCCAGAGCCCCCGCAACCCGTTCCCCAAACCCCTGCGTGAGGTGCGGGTACGGATCGAAACCGGCAAGATCATCCGCATCGTCAGCAACGACCTGGAAGCCTCGGCGCAGGAGATCGCGGACCTCTATAAGCGGCGCTGGGCGATCGAGTTGTTCTTCCGCTGGGTCAAGCAGACGTTGAAAACCAAACGCTTCCTCGGCACCTCCGAGAACGCCGTGCGGATCCAGATCGCCATCGCCCTGATCGCCTTCCTGCTGCTGCGGATGGCACAGCAAACCCAGAAGGCGGTCAGCAGCCCCCTCATGTTCGCCCGCTTGGTCCGGGCCAACCTCATGCATCCGCGCGGCCTCGGCCACCTGCACAAACCACCGGAAAAGCCCAGACCACCCCTCGGACAGGGGCTGCTGATATGAAACAGTCCAAGCGCGAACAATATTCAAGGACCGTGCCAGACAGCCGTGGGACACGCCCGGCCATGACGCGGAGGGAACCGGCGGAGAGTCGGTGTCAACGTGACCTGCTATAACAATCCAGCCCGGCTAAATTCCCCGGGGGAGCCCCGCCCGAAGCACTTCGCGCGAAGCGCCATTCTTTCTTCCTCCGTGGCCCTTCGTGGTCCTCGTTCTTTCTCCGTGTTAAAAATTGCTTTCTTGCTTGCGGAAAGTAGAATACCTCGAACCCATCATGTTCGGCACAAACGCCTGACGATGTGGACATCCGCCCCGCTTGCCGGTCGCGCCAAAACCGGACACCATCGCGTCCAACGGAGGACGCGAATGCCCGCACGCGCACCAAGTATCGCCATCATCGGCGCCGGCATCGGCGGCCTGACAGCGGCGGCCTGCCTGCGCCGCGTCGGCATCGACGTTCGCATCTATGAGCAGGCGAGGGGCTTCACCCGCCTCGGCGCCGGCATCCAGCAGGCGCCCAATTCGATCCGTGTGCTGTATGCCCTCGGCCTGAAAGAGAAGCTCCTCGCCCAGGCGTTTCAACCCGAGACCAACGACTCCCGCGACTACGATACGGGAAATCTCACCAACTCTCTCCCGCTCGGCCAGTCGGTTCGCGACCGTCATGGCGTGCCGTATTTCCTGATGCACCGTGGCGACCTGCACGCCATGCTGGCGGACCTCGTGCCGGCCGATGTCATCCACCTGAACCACAAGCTCGCCGGCCTCGACCACGCCCCGGACGGCACCGTCCGCCTGACCTTCACCAACGGCGAGATACAAGAAGCCGACGCCGTCATCGGCGCTGACGGCGTTCATTCGGTCGTTCGGGAATTCATGCTGGGCAAGGAACAACCCCGCTACACCGGACGCGTCGCCTACCGGACCGTGTTTCCCACCGCCCTGCTGAACGGCTTAAAGCCTTACCCTTGCGTCAAATGGTGGGGACCCGATCGCCACATCGTCAGCTATTTCGTCAATCCGCGCCGCGACGAACTCTATTTCGTCACCAGCACGCCCGAACCCGCGTTCTCGGTCGAATCCTGGTCCGCCAAGGGCGACCTCGCCACGCTGCGTGCCGCCTACGACACGTTCCACCCACAGGTCCGCGCCATCCTCGCGGCTTGTCCGGACGTCCACAAATGGGCGCTGGTCGAGCGCGATCCCTTGCCGCGCTGGGTCGAGGGCAATGTCGCGCTGCTCGGCGACGCCTGCCATCCGATGACTCCGTATATGGCGCAGGGTGCGTCAACCTCGATCGAGGACGGCGCCATCCTGTCCCGTTGCCTGGAAGGCGTGGATCGTGACGGCCTGCACGACGCGCTGCGTCGCTACGAGGCGACGCGCAAGCCCCGAACCAGCCGCATCCAGCAGACATCGGCGCAGAACACCTGGCTGCGTGAACCGCACGATGCGGACTGGGTGTATGGCTACGACGCCTGGACCGTTCCGTTAGCGGACTGACGCAACGACGCCGCGACCTCGGCCACCACGTCGTCCCAAACCCCTGGCGTGGTTTGGGTAAACAACCGCATCGTCTGATACCACGGCGTATCGGTCCGGTCCCACATCCACCGCCAACAGCGGTCGAACCGGTTCAGCACCCAGACCGGCCGACCCAGCGCACCGGCGGCATGCACGATGGACGTATCGACACTGATCACCAGATCCAGCGCCGCGATCAATGCCGCGGTATCAGCGAAGTCATCCAGCTCCGCCGTCCAGTCAACGATCGGCAGGCCCGCCGCCTGAGCCGCCGCCTCTCCTTTTTGCAGGGAAACGAACGTGACGCCGGGCACCGCCAGCAGCGGCGCCAGCCGTTCCAGCGTGATTGACCGCCGGCGATCCATGTTGAACGCCGTGCGATCGTACCGCCGCGGATCGCCCGCCCAGGTCAGCCCGACCTTCAACCCCGGCATCCGGGCCAGACGCGCACGCCAGTTCGCCACCGCATCCGGATCGGCATGGAGATAAGGGCCATCGGACGCCACCGCATCCATGTCCAGATCGAGGATGGCAAGCAGACTCATCAGCGGCACATCCACGGCGATGAAGCGGGGAATGCCGTTGCGTCGATAATGCTCCGGCGTCAGCTCCAGATCCTCGCGCGCGGCGAACCAATCGAGATCCTCGTACTCGAGATCGCTGAGTCGCACGCGATCCCGCACCTGATTGGCACCGGAGTTGCGATATTGCTCGTTCCAGGTGCGTTCGAGCCGGCTCGGCGCTGCGGCCGTGCCCCGTAATAACCCCCCCCCAAAATGCCCCTAACCCGCCACTTAAAC
>JARLIN010000328.1 GCA_031291715.1 Rhodopila sp.
GGCGAATAGCCGATCCCCAGGCGCGCGCGGCGTTCGCAGGGGATGTGGGATATGTCCGTGCCGGCGAAGATGATCCGCCCTTTCGCCGCCGGAACCAGGCCGATGATGGCGTTGATGGTGCTGGATTTTCCCGCCCCGTTGGCGCCGACCAGCAGGACGGTTTCGCCTTCTGGCACGTCGATGGAAATGCCCGACAGGGCGGTGATGCCACCGTAACGAACCCAGAGATCCTCGATGCGCAGCAGCATCAGGCGGTCTCCTCGGTTTCGCCCAGATAGGCGGCGATAACGTCGGGCCTGGCCAGCACCACCGCCGGCGGACCGTCGGCGAGCAGCACCCCGGCGTCCAGCACCAGGATGCGCGGGCACAGGCGGCGGATGAGGTCCATGTCGTGCTCGACGATCAGCACGCTGGCCCCGGCCTGACGGGCGTTATGGACAAATGTATCGACATTCTGCCGCTCGGTCCGTTCCAGGCCGGCGGCGGGCTCATCCAGCAGCAGGATCTTCGGGGATGTGGCGAAGGCCATGACCAGGCCTAGCATTTTTTGCAGGCCGTACGGCAGTTTGTCGGAGATTTCGCCCAGCCGCGGGGTCAGGCCGAACGCATCCAGCATGCGGTCCAGGCCAACCGGTGCGCCGCGGCCGCCGAAACGAATGGCGCGGGCGATGTTCTCGCTGACCGAAACGTTTTTGAACGTGTTGGTTTGCTGGAAGCTGCGAGCCAGTCCGAGGCGGCTGACGGCGTGCGCGGGCCGGTTGGTGATGTCCCGCCCATCCAGGATCACGCGGCCGCCTGACGCGCTCTGGCGGCCGGAGATGACGTTGATCAGCGTCGTCTTGCCGGCGCCGTTCGGGCCGATGACCCCCAGCAGGCCGCCTTCCGGCAGATTGAAGCTGATATCCTGGAAGACCCGCAGACCGCCGAAGCGTTTTGCTAACGACTCAACGCGAAGCTCTGTCATGACACACGTCGCCACACGGCCGCGATCGTGCCGACGATCCCGCCGCGTGCGGCCAGGACCACGACCAGGATCAGCACGCCATAAAGCCCCTGCGCATATTGGCCGTGGGTGCCGAACAGGTTCGTGGCATAGACCAGTGCGCCGGTTCCCAGCACGGGACCCAGGATCGATAACCGTCCGCCGATGATGGTGTAGGCGATGAAATCCACCGCCGTGGATGAGTCGAACGAACTCGGATGCGCCGTCAGCAGCATGTTGACCAGAGAATAGCCCGCCAGCCCGGCGATGCCGGCGGCGACGACGAAGCCCATCGCCTTGTAGCGCCAGACGACCAGGCCGAGGCTTTCAGCGAGGATTTCATTTTCCTCGATAGCGGCGAAATGCTGGCGGAACCAGCGGGTCAGCAGGCCGGTGATCAGCGTGGCCAGGATCGCCAGCCCGCAGGCGAATTGCAGCACCAGCCGGTTGCTGCCCATCTCGGTGCCCAGCAAGGTCACGGGTGGGACACCGGCGATGCCGTTCGACCCGCCGGTCAGGCCGGGGGTTTCGAACAGCAAAAGCTGCATGATCTGCGACAACACGAAGGTGACGAGGACGAAATAGGTGCCTCGCAGCCGCAGCACCAGGGCGCCGAGTGGGATCGCGACGAGCGCGGGCAGGATGAAGGCAGCGGCGGTCATGGCGAAGGCGTCGGTGATGTCATGCTGGCCGGCGATCGCCACGGTGTAGCCGCCGATGGCCATGAAGGCGGGTGTGGCGAACGAAAGAAGGTTCATTCGCAGCATGATCCACACGCTCTCGGCGGCAATCACGCCGACGAAGATCTGGTTCAGCACTGAATAGACCAGCACGCTGCGTGTATACATCGGCACGACGAACCCGGTCGCCAGCAGCAGCAGCGCGACAAGCTCGGTCCAGCCGAGCAGCCGGATCTGTTTCCGCACCGTCAGGCGCCCCGGACGGTGCGGCCCATCAGGCCGGTGGGGCGGAAGGCGAGCAGGAGAAGCACCAGCACGAACAGCACCAGCGCGCCGATGGAGCCGCCGAAATAGACGCTGGTGAACGCCTCCACGATGCCGACGACGAAAGCGGCCAGCGCGGCGCCTTCCAGGGAACCAAGGCCGCCCAGGATGACGGTCAGGAATGACGTGGCCAGCACGGGATCGCCGACACCCGGCGACAGCGACAGGATCGGGGTCACCAGCGCGCCGGTCAGGCCCGCCAGGCCCGTGGCGATGGCGAAGGCCAGCGGAAACAGCAGCTTCGGCCGCAGCCCCTGCGCCATCGCCACGGCCCGGTCATTCGCCAGCGCGCGCAGGCCACGCCCGAGATCGGTGCGGAACAGCACCAGCCAAAGCGCGGCGATGGCAGCCAGGCAAACAACCAGCACGATGAGGTTTTCCCGCGGCACATAGATCGACCCCAGGTGCAGCGCCCCGGTGACGGGGAAAGCGAATTCCATAGACAGCGGGCCGAAGATCGTCAGCAACCCGGTGGAGATCACCAGGTACAGGCCCAGCGTCAGCATCAAGGTCGCCAGATGATCGTCCACCAGCCGTTCCAGAAGGAAAAGCTCGAACACCCAGCCCAATGCGGCGGTCGCCAGGACGGCGACGATCACCGCCAGCGGATACGGCAGGCCCAGGCCGGCGACACAGCTATACGCCACGTAGCCGCCCAGCATGTAGAAGCCGCCATGGGAGAAGTTCACCACACCCAGGATGCCGAAGATCAGGGTGAACCCGAGCGCCAGCAAGGCGTACTGCGCGCCCAGGCTGATCCCGATGATCGCGGCTTGGAGGAATTCCGCCACCGGATCACTCCGGCTTTGGTTCCTGCCGTTCCACGCCCAGGTTCTTGCCGTCCTTGATGATGCCGATACCGAACGGGAATTGCAGTTCCTGCGCGATGCCGAACTGCTTCTTGCCGCCCCAATAGCCTTTGCCGATGTTCGGGTCCTCCACGGGCAGTGTGCGCAGCGCCGCCGCCACCGCCTTCGCGTCATCCGTGCCGGCGATCGAAACCGCCTTCAACGTCATCCGCGCGGCCGGCAGGTCGGCCCACACGGCGGTGCCGCCGACAGGGTCCTTGCCGAGGAGCTTCTTATACTCGTCATCGATTGCCTGCACCTTCGGGTCGCCGGTCGGGATCGTTTCGAACCAGTAGAAGTCCTTCAGCACATCCAGGCCGCCGGAGACGCGGATGATCTCGTCCGTGCCCGGACCGCCGAGACGGCCGATCGCCCCGGTGAAGCCGGCGAGGCGAAGCTGTTTGACGATGACGCCGGCGTCGCCGGGCGGGGAGGACGCCGTGTCCACCACATCCGGCCTGGCCGCCAGGATGCGCGTCACGATCGGCGCGAAATTCGTTGTGCCGCGCTGGTAATATTCCTCGGTCGTCGTGATGCCGTTGGCCTTGTAGGCTTCGGCGTCAACACTGGCGATATCGGTGCCGCCCTGGTCGTTCGGGGCGATCAACGCCACCGACTTCATCGGAAACACCTGCTTCGCGCGCTTGATCACCGCGTCAGCCCATGCCGCGGGGCCGGGCGCGATGTGGAACATCAGCGGGAACTTCGGCTCCAGCGCGTTCTTGGCGTAGGCGGCGTTCCAGGCGACCTGCTCATTGCGGGCGGCGACGGGCTTGATGCCGGTTGCCTCGGGCGAGCCGACCGGGCCGATGATCAGATGGATGTCCTGCGCGGCCAGCGCGTTCGATCCGGCCGCGGCGCCGTCAGCGGTGTATTTGCTGTCGTAGGGCACGACGGTAACCTTGCAGGTCTTGCCGCCCATCTTGACCCCGCCTTCCTGGTTCGCCTCGGCCGCGGCGAGTTCGGCCGCGCTGTTCATCGCCAGGCCCCATTGGGCGGCGCCGCCGGACATCGGGCCCATGGCGCCGATTTTCAGCTCGCAGTTCTGCGCGAAAGCGGTTGTGGCGACTGGCAGTACAGGCAGCGCACACAGCGCGGCCGCGAAAAGCCGGCACTTCATCGATCGCATCCCCCCGGTTTGTTCTTGCCACGGGCTGGATCGACGGCGCGTGGCGTGCTTGTGTTGACCCAGCGTGGGACGCCGTGACGATACCGTCAAGTGCGACTGGATCGAATGAAGGGGGCACATGACGATCGTTTTCATCGGCGACATCCACCAGATGTGGAACAAGGTCGAACGCGGGCTGTCAGGGCTGGCGGTGCCCCCGAAGGCGGCGGTGATCCTGGGGGATGTGCAGTGCGACCAGCCGCTGGATGTGCTGGCGGCGCCGCTGCTGGACCGGGGCATCGCGGTGCATTGGATCTTCGGCAATCACGATAATGACGGCGGCCCGGCGATGTGGGCGAACCTGACGGCGGCACAGCATAACCCGGTTACCGCCGAGCGGTCGTTGCATGCCCGGGTTGAGGTCATCGAGGGCGTCCGGATCGCCGGGCTGGGTGGGACGTTTCGGCCCCGGATCTGGGAGCCCCCTGCCCCGCCGCGTCTGCACGGGCGGGCGGAATTGCCTGACGATGTCCGGCAGATGGGTCGTGGCTGGCGGCCGGAACATATCGAGGCGCTGGTGCATTCCCTCGGGACGACAGCGATCTGGCCGGAGGATTATGACTATCTGGCAACGCAGCAGGCGGACATCCTGGTTACGCATGAGGCGCCGAGCAGCCATCCCGCCGGGAGTGCGGCGCTGGACGCGCTGGCGCGGGCGATGGGGGCGCGGTTGATCGTGCATGGGCATCACCATGTGAATTACCTGGCGACGGCCGAGGATGGGTTGCAGGTGCTGGGCGTGGCCGCCGCGTGGGGGGCTATGGAGACGGGGGATGTGCTGTGGGAGGGCGAGGCGCCGCGGCATCTGACGGCGCCGCCGGAGGGGTGGCGGCGGTAGGGGCGGCGGGCGGTGCTGGGGACTGCTTCGGCCCGAAGCTGACCTCCGCAGCCGCGACCCATAGGGTCGAGATTGGCCGGTTTCGGACCGGCTGGTTGAAGTGTCCTACGGCCGTCAGCAGACGTTCGTTCCCGGAGAATGCCGACGGTCGTTTGCGACTCTAGCGGAACATGAATTCCTTGTAGCCGCCTTTCGCGACTTCGTCGGTCGTCCGCCGGAAATGCACGCCGTTTCCGTTGTAGCCGAGGACGCGGCGCACGGTCCGGCCCTCGACGTTACGGTTCACGCCGGTCTGCCAGGAATCGACCTTGGAGGAGAGCAAAGGTTCGGCCGCCTTGATGACGGTCTGGGTCCAATCGTCCACCTGCTCCGGCCTGGTTTCCACATGGATGTAGTTATGTTCCTGCATGAACCGCAGCATGCCGGTCTGAAATTGCACGCTGTGTTCAATGGCCTGCGGGATATTGCCGCGCGCGGTGTGCGGACCCAGCACCATCAGCATATTCGGAAAACCTTCCGCGAGCATCCCGAGATAGGTGCGTGGGCTTTCGGCCCACGCGTCCTTCAGCCGCAAGCCATTCGTGCCGCGGATGTCGATGCGATCGAAGGCGCCGGTCACGCCGTCAAAGCCGGTGGCGTAGATCAGGACGTCGAACTCGTATTCCTGCTTCGTGGTCCTGATGCCCTTCGGCGTGATGCACTCGATCGGCTCGTCTTCGAGCGTATCGATCAACGTCACGTTGTCGCGGTTATAGGCCTCGAAATAGCCGCTTTCCAGCGGCACGCGGCGGGCGCCGAAGCCGTGGTCCCTGGGGATCAGCTTTTCCGCGACCCTTGGGTCCTTCACGCGCTGGCGGATCTTCCGGGCGATGAAATCGCTGATGGCGGCGTTGGCTTTCTCGTCGACCCCGATATCGCGGAAATTTCCCAACCAGATGCCGAATCCGGGTTCGGCGTACAGCTTCTCCCAAAATGCCTCTCGCTCCTCCGGCGGCACGTCCAGGGTCTTGCGGCGGTCCGCCTGATGGATGAACCACATCGGAGTCGTGGCGCAGTGCGCGTAGATCTCCTCATATCGGGACTTGATCTGCTCCATCTCTTCCTTGCTGATCCTGGCATTGTGCAATGGCGCGGCCCAGTTCGGGCGTCGCTGGAAGATCGTGAGCTGCTTCGCCTGCTTGGCGATCTCGGGGATCGCCTGAATGGCGGTGGCCCCGGTGCCGATGATGCCGACGCGCTGGCCGGTGAAGTCCACCGGCGTGTGCGGCCATCGAGCGGGGTGATAGGCGGGGCCGCGGAAGCTGTCCCGGCCGGGAATGGCGGGGAGCGTGTGAGCGGACAGGATGCCGACGGCGGTGCACAGGAAGCGCGACTTCGCCCGCTGGCCGCTTTCCAGGGTCACGGTCCATTGGCTCGCGACGTCATCCCAGTGCGCGGCCGTGACTGTGCTGCGGAACTGCATGTCCTGGCGCAGGTCGAACTTGTCGGCGACATGGTTCAGATATTCCAGCGTGTCGGGCTGGGGGGAGAAATGCTCCTTCCAGTCCCATTCCTGCATCAGCTCCTTCGAAAACGAATACCCGTAGGTCCAGCTTTCGGAATCGAAGCGGGCGCCGGGATAGCGATTCCAGTACCAGGTGCCGCCGACGTTGGTGCCGGCCTCGAAGACGCGCGCGGTCATGCCGAGTTCGCGCAGCCGGTAGAGCATGAACATGCCGGAAATGCCGGCGCCGATGACGATCGCGTCGTAGGTCGCGACCTGATCCTGAGCTGGCCGTTCCGCCAGGGCGTGGGTGTCCGGCATGGTGTCTCTTCCCCCTTTGGCGCGCCCGGTCAAAATCCGCGGCGCTTCCCGTCGATCAGGCGGTATTTGCCGCCGACTGTTCCGTCGTTGTCAACGCTATCGCTTCAACCGGACAGGCCGCAAGGATCGGGAGACCGGCGTGGGAATGGGGCGGATGACCGGTTGTTCATCGAGGCCGTGCTCGATCCCCGCCCGCTGTTGATCTGCCCACATGAAAATTGTGACGGCACGATTTCTCAACTGGCAGAAGAGATGTTTTCACTCACCACGATCAATTGGAACTCAACACAAATGAACCGGCGTCTGCCGACACCCATCCGAGCAGCAAGGATGGTTGGTGAGGTTCTGAAATACCTCAAAGAGGGGCAGGTCGAGAGCACGGACTACCGAAAATATATTTGATCCGCAGCGGACGTCCAGCTCCGGGAGAGCTATTAAACTCTGCGAACGGCCGGAATGCGCGCAAACCAGCCGGTGTGGCCGCGAGCGTCCTACGTCCGCTCACCACCTAAATCAGTCCTCGGATACTGTCCGTCGGATTTTCTCCACTAGTTACGATACCACACAAACACGGTCAGGACAACCCCACGACCTCCGCCAATGCCTCAAGCTGCTCCACGTGCCGGGAGACCGGGTTCAGCAGCAAGTGCTTGGCCCCCATGGCGACCATTTCCTCCAGCCGTTCCCGCACCTGCTCCGGCGTACCGTGGATGCCCGAGGCATCCGTTCCGGCGGGGTTATGGTAAACCTCGGTATACCAACGATGCAGCTCTGCCCTCGCGACTTCCGGCTTTTCATCCACAGCGATAAAGATCCGTTTCGAGATCGGGAACTGCCCCGGATCGCGCCCGGCTTTCTCCAACGCCTCACGCAGCAGCGGCACGGCGCGGCGGAAGTCTTCCGTGCTCGACCCGCCTGCCCCCATCCAGCCATCGGCGAGGCCCGCCGCCCGCCGGATCGCGTTCGGATGCCCGACACCCATCCAGATCGGCAGTGGTTTCTGCACCGGACGGATGCCCAGCGAGGCATCGTCCACCTGGTAGAATCGTCCGTGGTGCGTGACCTTCTCCTGGCTCCAGAGCGCCCGGATCAGCTCGATCTGCTCCCGAAACCGGGCGACGCGGCCTTCTTCGGGAACCTGGAATTCCTTGAAGTGCATCGGGCGGCCGATGCCCACGCCCATCAGCGCCCGGCCACCACTGACGTAATCCAGCGTCGCCCACTGATGCGCCGTCATCCGCGGGTCATGCACCGGCAGCACCAGCACCGACGCCCCCAGCCCGATCCGGCTGGTGAGCGCGGCCGCATAGGTCAGCACCACGACGGGATCGAAGGATGTGACGTGGTCCAGCGTGTTCTCGGTCACCCACAGGTCGCGAAACCCGAGCGCCTCGGCCTGGGTCGCGACCACGCGCACCGCGTCCATGCCGATGCTGTCGGGCGAGCGGTGTGGCAGGGACATGCCGAACGGAATCAGATCCTTCAATGCCATGGGACTGGACCTCAGATTTTTTCGATGACTTCCATCTGCGCGCCGTCGGTCGCCGCCACGAACGCGACGCGGTTGCCCTTGTCGCCTTTCAGTTCCTCCAGCACCGCCACGCCGTTTTCACGCAGCTTCGCCAGTGTGCCCGGATAATCCTCGGTCACCATGGCCATGTGCTCGATGCCATAATGCTGCTCGTGGTTCTGCTCGGTGATGATCCCGGTGATGTTGAGCTGTGTCCCATGCAGATCGAGCTGCCAGCCGCGACCGACCATCTCGGCCTTCTTTGTCGCGCCGAAATTATCGATGTAGTACTGCACCGTCTTGGCGACATCGCGCGTCTTGATGTGCACGTGCTGGAAGCTGATCGTCATCGTTTTGTCCCCTGACGGCTGGTTGAGGGGATCAGGCTAGCACGAGCTTTCGGTCCACGCACCAGATCGGCATTGTGGGGGACGCGTCACCGCTCGTGATATGTCGCCCCGGTGCGGCGTTCGAATTCGATGCCGAGGCGGCTGAATTCCACCGCGGTCACGTTTTCTTGTTGTGTTTTGTAAAGTCCTGAAAATACTCGTTCAAGATTTGGCGGGTGAAGCGGCCGATCGAGGCGTATTCGTTCTCGGTGAGATTGGCGAGTGAGACGCGGGCCGAGGTGTCGACGACCTCAAAACCGTTGCCGGGCAGCAGGACGACGCCGGTTTCCTGCGCCAGGCGGAAGAGGAAGCCGATGCCAAGATCGCTTTTGATGAACCAGGATTCAAATTCCGGTCCGTAGAGCTTTCCGCCCAACTCTTGCAGGTCGATGAGCGTGTAGTAGTTGACGTCGTTCGGCTCATGGAGCGCTGACACACCCATTGTTCTATACAGGGTTTTGTAGCGCTGCCGGATCAGTTGTTTCGCCGCGTTCTTATAGCGGTGCTCGCGGTCCATCAGACCGTTCAGGGCGAACAGGGCCATTTGCAATTGTTGCGGACCGGAGAGGCCAGCGGTGTGGTTGAGAGCGACGGCGCGGCTGTCGGCGACCAGGCGGTCGATGAAGCGCAGATTGCGTTGTTCGGTGGTGAGTGAGGCATAGCGCGCGTCGAGGCGTTTTTTCTGCGCCTCGGGTTGCGCCGCCAGCGCGGCGTCGAATACGTTCTCCTCATGCAGGGCGATGACCCCGAGGCGCCAGCCCGTAGCGCCGAAGAATTTAGAAAATGAATAGACCAGAAGCGTGTTGCGCGGGCATTTCGCGAAGATGGAGACGAAATCATCGGCAAACGTGCCGTAGACGTCATCGGTAACAATAAACAGATCCGGCCTTGTGCTGTGAACGAAAGCGGCGAGTTGTGCCAATGCCGCGTCCGACATTTTGGTAGAGGGTGGGTTGCTGGGATTGACCAGGCAGAAGATCTTGATCGCGGGATCTTTAAGCTTCTCCAGCTCGGAGGAGGGAAATTGCCAATCCGCGTGGCCGTCCATCCGGACGTCAACGATTTCGAGCCCATATTCCGCCAGCACCGGAATTTCCAGATAGGGCGAAAAAATTGGCGTGCCGATGCCGATCTTGTCGCCGGACTGAAGGAGGCCGTTCTGCTTTAGGCTCTGGAAAATATAGGCCATGGCGGCGGTGCCGCCTTCGGTTGCGAAGAGCGAGAAATTTCCGGCACTGGGCTCGCTTCCCAGCATTTCCTGGACCAGATAGGCTTTGACGATTTCCTCCGTATGAAGAAGCATCCGGGGCGGCGTCGGATAGTTGCAGCCAAGGAAGGCACTGACCAGTTCGTAAAGAAAGACGTCCTGGTCGAGCCCGAGCTGGTCTTTGATATAGGAAATCGCGGACCGGATGAAACGGACGCCGTCGCTCATGCCATGATTGCCGGCATAGGTTTCGAAGCGCTGAACGATGCCTTGATTTTCCGGCAATCCGCCCAAGCCGCTGTCGAGGTAAGAATAGGATCGCTGCGCTTCCAGCATGGAGAATTCGCCGAGACTTAAAAACGCCAGTCGCGGGAGCATGGCAAGGAAATTGGGATTGCCGCGGCCCGCATTCAGCATCAGCCGCTGGGCATCGGAGGATGCAAGCGCGATGAGCTGATCTTTCAATTCGAAAGGGCTGAGACTGGCGAGCTCGCTGTACTTCTTTTCTGACATGCTGCATCTCCGTAACTGGGGTTAGGGGCCAGCATTCTTGGTGACCATGCCAACGATGACTGGGCCCCAGAGCGTCAGAAATACGTTGGCGACCGCGTATGTGACGGTGAAGGAAACGACCGGGGTGGCATTGCCGGCTTTTGCGAGCAAGGCGGCGAAGGCCGGGTTGGCGCTACGGCCGCCGGCGACGCAGGCCAGCGCCTCGATCGGATTTTTGATACGCAGAACGTAGTAAGAGAAAAAGAAAGCAACGATCTGCGGGATGAGGGTGACGCCGACACCGAGAAATAAAAGCGTCAGGCCGGAATGCTGGATGGCGGTGAGGGCGTCTGGCCCGGCGCCGATGCCGACGACTCCGACGAACACGGCTAGTCCAAAATCCCTGAGGAAGGTGGATGCGCCGATCGGCAGCGCTGCGAAGCGCGGGTGCACGCTGCGCAGCCAGCCGAACAGCAGGCCCGATAGCAGGCAGCCGCCGCCACTGCCGATGGAAATTGGCACGCCCCAGATTTTGAACGCAACCATGCCGAATAGCATGCCGACCACCATGCCGATGCCGAAGAAGACGAAGTCCGTAGCGGCGGCGGCGGTGATTTTGTAGCCGATCTTCGACTGGACGCGATCGAGATCGGTCGGACTGCCGGTGAAGTGCAATTCGTCGCCGGTTTTGAGCTGAAGCTTGTTGAGTAACGGCAGATCCCGGCCCATGCGCTTGACCGCGGTCAGGAATACGCCATGGCGGGTTTCGATATTCACATGATCGTGAATTTCACCGATTTCGCGGCCGCTTAGGCGGCGGTTCGTGAGGATGATTTCGCGACTTTCCTCGATGGCGGAAAATCCGGCCGGTGCGACGATTTCATCGCCGAGGACGGCATTGGACGCCTGCACGGCGCTGAGCTTCCCCGTAATCGCGATGGCATCGCCGCGTTGGATGACGGTGTTGTCGTCAAGGTCGATCGATTTGCCGCCGCGGTAGATTCCTTCGACCGCGGCGTCGGAGAATTGCTTGTCGAGTTCGAGTGTTGTCTGGCCGATGGCTTTGCGGTCCCCGGTGACCTGATAGACGCGGGTGACGATCTCCTTGACCGCCTCAAACTGCCCGGGCTCAAGCTCCGCCCGGCCGCCAGAGAGATTTTTTGCAAGCTCCACCGCTTCCTTGCGGATGTCCCATTTCATCACCATCGGCAGGAACCAGGTGACCATGATGATGGGGCCGAGCGAGCCGAAAATATAGCAGACTGCATATCCGACGGCGACGTTGGTCTGCATGGTTTTTGTCAGTTCTGCGGACAGGCCAAGTTTAGCGATAGCATCGCCCGCGGTGCCGAGGATGGCCGATTGGGTCAGGCCGCCAGCGGCGAGGCCCGCGGCCATGCCGCGGTCCAGCCCGAACATCCAGGCGGCACCGAGCACGCAGAGCAGGCCCGTGAAACACACGACGAAGGCGGAAACCAGCTCGTTCAGTGAGCGCAGATTAAGGGCGTGGAAGAATTGTGGTCCACCTTGGAAACCGACCGCGTAGATGAAGAGCGCGAAGAAGATTGTTTTGATGCCGGGATCGATGTTGACGCCGAGCTGGCCGATGACAACGCCGACCAGCAAGGTACCGGCGATGCCGCCCAGAACGAAGCTGCCGACCTTCAATTTCCCAACAAAATAGCCGAGCGCGATGGTGATGAAGAGTGCGATCAAGGGCTGATCGGCGAACAGATGCTTGATGAGAGCCATCTCGGTCTCCATCGTCGCAAAATGCGGCTCCGGCCGGGTGACCCGGCACAATGGCCAGGGCGCCATTTACGGAAATGAACGCTACCACGGCCTTGCCAGGGCCGCCAGACTCGGAAACTACCTATGCCAACCCGCTTGGACGGTAACTCTTCCGCCCCGTTGGCCCAGAGCGGTAGGCGTCAGCGCGCCGACGACAGCCGTGGGCGGGTCGGTCGTTACTTGCCAAGTTGGAACAGCGGCCCCTACCCCAGAACCAAATCGTCCCTGTGCACCATCTCGTCCCGCCCCCGCCAGCCCAGGATCGCCTCGATCTGGTCGGACCGGTGGCCGGCGATCCGTTCCGCGTCGGTGCTGGCATAGGCGGACAGGCCGCGGCCGAGAACGGTTCCGTCCGGCCCGACGATGGTCACGGGATCACCCCGGTCGAACACACCATCCACCGCCCGCACGCCAGCGGGCAGCAGCGACCGGCCGGCGGCCAGGGCCTTCGCCGCCCCGGCATCGACAGTCAGCACGCCCAACGCCGACAACGATCCGCCGATCCAGCGCTTGCGGGCGGTGCGGCCCTCGGGCACCGGCAGGAACCAGGTGCAGCGGGCGCCGCGTTCCAGCGACTGCAACGGACGCTCGACATTGCCGATGGCGATCGCCATCGCGCAGCCGGCCTGGGTGGCGATCCGGGCCGCCACCAGCTTTGTCCGCATGCCGCCCGACGAGTAACCGGGCGGCGGTTCCCCGCCCATCGCCTCGATCTCGGGCGTGATCGCCTCCACCACCGGGATATGCGCAGCCCGCGGGTCGCGGCGCCGATCGGCGCTATAGAGGCCGTCGAAGTCGGACAGCAGGATCAGTTGGTCCGCCTGCACCATCTCGGCGACCCGGGCGGCCAGGCGGTCGTTGTCGCCGAAGCGGATTTCCGCCGTCGCGACGGTGTCGTTTTCGTTGATGACCGGAACGCAGCGCAGCCCCAGCAGCGTGTTCAGGGTCTCACGGGCGTTCAGGTAGCGGCGGCGATCCTCGGTGTCGTCCAGGGTCAGCAGCAATTGCGCGGCGGTCAGGTCGCGCGCCGACAGCGCCTGGCTCCAGGCCTGCGCCAGGCGGATCTGCCCGACCGCGGCGGCGGCCTGCTTTTCTTCCAGTCTCAGGCGCTTCTGCGTCAGGCCCAGCGTGCGCCGGGCCAATGCGATGGCACCCGAGGACACGACGATGACGTCGGTGCCGCGTTCCCGCAGCGCCCGGATGTCGGCGGCGACGCTGTCCAGCCAGGCGGTGCGGGGCGCCGCTTCGCCCTGGTCCACCACCAGGGCGCTCCCGATCTTGACGACGATGCGTTGGGCATCGGCGATCGAGGGGATCACGCCGCCTGCTCCTGCCTCGTCTCATGGATCGTGTTCTGCAGGACGCGCAGGATCTCGGGGACGCCCTGGCCGGTCGCGCCGGACAGCAGATAGACCGGACGGCCCGATGCTTTCCGCAATGCCGCCAGACGGGCCGAGGTCTCACGCGGGGTCATGGAGTCGGATTTGTTCAGGCCGATGATCTCGGGCTTGTCCGCCAGACCGCCGCCGTAGGCGGACATCTCCCCACGGACGGTGCGCCAAGCTTTGACCACGTCCCCGGCGGCGCCGTCGATCAGGTGCAGCAGGACCGCGCAGCGCTCCACATGACCGAGGAAGCGGTCGCCGAGGCCGGCACCTTCGTGCGCGCCCTCGATCAGGCCGGGGATGTCGGCCAGCACGAACTCTTCCGACGTGGACAGGCGGATCACGCCAAGCTGCGGATGCAGGGTGGTGAACGGGTAGTCGGCGATCTTGGGCTTCGCCGCGGAGACGACCGACAGGAAGGTGGATTTTCCGGCGTTGGGCAGCCCGACCAGCCCGGCATCGGCGATCAGCTTCAGGCGCAGCCAGACCCAGCGTTCCTCGCCCGGCCACCCCTTGGTCGCCTTGCGTGGGGCGCGGTTGGTCGAGGTCTTGAAGTTCGCGTTGCCGAATCCGCCGTCGCCGCCGCGCAGCAGGGTCACCCGCTTCCCGGGCGTATCCAGGTCGGCGAGCATCGTCTCCTGGTCATCGGCGATGACCTGGGTGCCGAGAGGAACCTTGATCACGATGTCCGAGGCACCGGCGCCGGTCCTGTCCGAACCCGCCCCGTTGCCGCCCTTCGGCGCACGGAAATGCTGGGTGTAGCGGAAGTCGATCAGCGTATTCAGGTTGCGTTCGGCGACGAAGATGATGTCTCCGCCCTTGCCGCCGTTGCCGCCGTCCGGGCCACCGAACTCGATGTATTTTTCACGCCGGAACGCGACCACGCCATCGCCCCCGTCGCCGGAGCGCAGGTAGATCTTGGCCTGGTCGAGGAACTTCATGACTTTTCACCAAAAACAGAACGGGGGCCGGCAATGTACCGGCCCCCGATCACGCATAAAATGGGGTCGGTGCTACTCGGCTGCGAGCGGCAACGGCTCCACGGAAATATGGACCTTGCCTTCGGACTTGCGAGTGAACTTCACCTTGCCGTCGACCAGGGCGAAAATCGTGTGGTCGCGGCCCAGGCCGACATTGGTGCCCGGATACCACTTGGTGCCGCGCTGACGGACCAGGATGTTGCCGGCGACAACCGTCTCGCCGCCGAACTTCTTGATGCCGAGGCGCCGGCCTTCTGTATCGCGCCCGTTGCGTGACGAGCCGCCTGCCTTTTTATGTGCCATGGCGGATTACTCCTGCGTTGCTTCGACGGGTTCGGAGGCTTCAGCCGCTTCCGGCGCCGTGTAGGTCTGGCCGTTGGCGTTGATGCCGGCGACGCGCAGCACGGTGACGTGCTGGCGATGGCCGTTGCGGCGGCGGCTGTTCTGCCGGCGGCGCGTCTTTAAGATGATTACCATGTCGAGAACAAACTGCGCGATAACGGTCGCGGTGACGGAAGCATCCGCCACGATCGGCGAGCCGATCGTCAGGTTGCCGTCAACGCCCACGGCCAGCACGTCGGTGAAGGTGACGGTGCCGCCGGCTTCGGCGTCCAGTTTCTCGACTTTCAGCAGCGCGTTGGGAGAAACGCGATACTGTTTTCCGCCGGTGCGGATGACAGCAAACATTGGATCAAACTTTCCAGACACTACGATCGAAGCAACAGAGGCCGCCAGGGATATCGAGACCCCGGCGGCCGGAAGCGCGCCTTATAGCGATACGCGCCGCCCTGTCAACCGACAAACGGGCCAAAACACTAAGCCAGTCAGCAACTTGCTTATGTCACCGGGGCCACGTTCGGCCGCCCGGGAACGGTTTGGATCGAACCCCGCACCAGACGGGTTTTCGGTTCCGCCTCGCTAATACCCGGCCTCTTTCTGGTGCCGGAAGGCCAACAGGTAAGCGACGTCATCGCCGGAGACGTGACGATACAGGGCCACATACCCCGAATCCCCAAAGCCGATCACAAGTTCACGGAAATCGGGCAACTCGGGTACCGGACGCCCGATTTCCGAAGCTGTTTCCAGCAAGGTGAGGTGTCGCTCGATTGTCTCGGCGGCGCGGGGGTTCTTCTCGGCGAGAAAACGGCGGCAGCGCTCCAATCCGCGCGCCGCTACGACCGTAACGACTACTCGTGGCACGCCGGTATTTCAGTTTCGGCGTCCGTGCCCCAATTGCGCAACCAATCCCGCACCTCGCTTCCCGTCAGATGTTGGCCGGTGGCCTGATAATCGGCCCATGCGGTGAGGGCCTCTTGCGTGAGGCTCTCGCGAGCTTCCTCGCGCTCAACATATTGCTGAATGGCCTCTCGCATGATCCAGTGGGCCGAACGCCGACGCACCTGCGCGAGATGCTGAACGCGGCTTTGCAGCGCAATATCGAGCTTGACCGAAGTCGCCATCCCGCCAGCCCTTTTTGTCCAGAAATATTACCAACGAATACCGGAATGCCACACGAGCGATTTGCCCACAGGCAGTTGCGCCGTTAGAAAAGATGGCAATAAAATCAGTAACATGTGTATGCCAAGGCCGTTCTCCCGGCTTGACTCGAGGTCGAGCGGCACGATGGCGAGCGATCCAATTTCGGGGGGATGCGCCGGCGTCCATGCGTTACGATTAACGCATGGACCGGAGTGTTCAGACCATCACTGGTCGAGGGCCGTCAGATCGACGGCCTGCCAGACAACGGGCGCGCGCAAACGAGCGACGGGTGGCCCTGTGACGCACGCCGTTGGCGCGCCCCCCATCGCCAGAGGTCGGTGGCCGGGCCAAGCCC
>JARLIN010000329.1 GCA_031291715.1 Rhodopila sp.
AAAGGCGCCGGTCAGCCAGGTCTTGCCGAAATTCACCAGGATCGCGCCCAGGATCGCGCCCACCAAAGTGCCTCGGCCACCGACCGCGACCCAGATCACCGCCTCGATCGAGTTGCCCGGCGCGAACTCGCTCGGGTTGATGATGCCGACCTGCGGCACGTAAAGGGCGCCACCGATGCCCGCCATGATCGCCGACAGGACCCAGACGACGAGTTTGTAAGACTCCGGCCGATATCCCAGGAAGCGGGTGCGGTTCTCGGTATCCCGGACGGCGATCAAGATCTTGCCGAAGCGCGAGTCGACCACAAAGCGAGCCAACACGAACTGCCCGCACAACAATAGCGCGGAAATCACCAGAAGCGCGGATCGCGTCGAGTCCGCCTGCACGTTAAATCCAAGAATATCCTTGAAATCGGTCAGCCCGTTATTGCCGCCAAACCCCATGTCGTTGCGGAAGAACGCCAGCAGCAGCGCATAGGTCAGCGCCTGGGTGATGATCGACAGGTAAACCCCGGTGACCCGCGACCTGAACGCGAGCCAGCCGAACACACCGGCCAGCACCGCCGGCACCAGCACCGCTATCAGCATCGCGAAGCCGAACCACTCGAACCCGTGCCAGTACCATGGCAGTGCTTTCCATCCCAGGAACACCATGAAATCGGGCAGCATCGCGTTGCCGTAAACGCCTCGGGTACCGATCTGCCGCATCAGGTACATGCCCATGGCATAGCCACCCAAGGCAAAGAACGCCGCATGACCAAGCGACAGAATGCCCGCGAAACCCCACACCAGATCGACCGCCAGCGCCAGCATGGCGAAGCACAGATATTTCCCGGCGAGTGCCACAACATAGGTCGGCACATGCACGGCCGACCCGGCCGGCGTCATCTGGTTCAGCAGCGCCAGAACCACCGCGACGCCGATAACCGCGCCAATGGCTATGGTGCTGGTCCAGTCGACTTTCATGCCTCCACCGCCCGTCCCTTGAGCGGGAACATGCCGCGCGGATTGCGCTGCACGAACAGGATCAACAGGACCAGAACCACGATCTTGCCCAGCACCGCGCCGGCGATCGGCTCCAGGAACTTATTGACGATGCCCAGGGTCAACGCCCCTAGCGTCGTGCCCCACAGGTTCCCGACGCCGCCGAACACCACGACCATGAAACTGTCGATGATGTAGCCCTGCCCCAGATTGGGTGACACATTGTCGATCTGCGACAACGCCACACCGGCCATCCCCGCGACCCCGGAGCCGAGCCCGAAGGTCAGCGCATCGATCCATGGTGTGCGAATACCCATCGCCGCGGCCATGCGGCGGTTCTGCGTGACCGCCCGCATCCGCAGCCCCAGTGGCGTGTATCGCAGCGCCGCCATCAATGCCGCCACCACCAGGAACGCGAACAGAATGATATACATACGGTTCCAGGTCAGAGTCAGCCCGCCCAACTGAGTCGCACCGCTCATCCAGCCAGGCGTATCGACATCCCGGTTATTGGCGCCGAACAACGAGCGCACCACCTGCTGCAAGACGAGCGAAAGACCCCAGGTGGCCAGCAGCGTTTCCAACGGCCGGCCATACAGCCAGCGGATCAGGCTGCGCTCCACCGCGACGCCGACAAGGCCGGAGACAAGGAACGCCACGGGCACCGCGATCAACAGGCTGATGCCATACAGTGACGGCAGATACGCATGCATGAGTTGCTGCACGACGAAGGTTGCGTAGGCGCCGATCATGACCATCTCGCCGTGCGCCATGTTGATCACGCCCATGACGCCGAAGGTGATCGCCAGACCGGCCGCCGCCAGCAGCAGCACTGAACCCAGGCTGATCCCGTAATAGACGCTCTCCGCGAGGCTCCATATCTGTAGCACCCGGTCGATCGAAATTACCGCCGCGCTCGCGGCATCGGCGACCGGTCCGGTCTGACCAGCCAAACCGGAGAGCAAACTACGCGAGTCCTGATCGCCCCGCGCGCGCAGCACGGCCACGGCTGCCATGCGGGTATCCTGGTTCGCATCCGGATCGGACAACACAGCCGCCGCCCGTGCCTGCTCCATCCGCAGCTTCACCGAGGCATCCGTTTCCTTCGCCAGCGCGCGATCGAGCGCTGGAATCGCCGCCGGATCGTGCGACGTAAAAACCGCCTCCGCCGCATCCTGCCGTACTGAAGCGTTCGGATCGAACAGGCGCAAACTGCCGAGCGCGGCATCGATCGCACCGCGAACCGAGTTGTTCAGCCGAACCGGCTTTACCCCGAAACCAGCATCCGCGACGGGTTCGCCCGTCGCGGCATTGGTGTAGCTGTCATCGGCCGCCTTGATCAGCAGCGTGTGCTCAGGCGTGAAATACAGCCGGCCGTCCTGCAGCGCCGAAATGATCGTCGCGGCGCGTGGATTCCCCGACAACGCGAGGTCCTCCACACCCTGCCGCACATTATTGAAGCTGCCGGACGCAAGCTCCGCGAGCGGATCATCGGCACGCGCCACCACGGGCCAGAAAAGCCCCGACAGCAGCAGGAGAATCAGCAAGCGCGCCATTCATCGA
>JARLIN010000330.1 GCA_031291715.1 Rhodopila sp.
CCTTGCCAGTCGGCCTTGATGTCCTTGGAGGCCCGCGCGTAGCCGTAGCCGGGCATGTCCACGAGCGTCAGCCGGCCGCCCAGGTCGAAGAAATTGAGCTGCCGTGTCCGCCCCGGTTCAGAGGAAACCCGGGCGAGCGCGTTCCGCCCGGTCAACGCATTCAGCAGCGAGGATTTGCCGACGTTGGAGCGGCCGGCGAAGGCGATCTCGGTGCCGGCCAGCGGCGGCAACTGGTCCAGCTTCTGGGCGCCGAAAAAGAATGTGCACTCGGCCGCGAACAGCAGGCGGCCGGCTTCCAGCGCCGCGGCTTCCACTTCCGGTGTTATTTCAACTGGCATAATGGCTGTGCCCCCCGGTTATGGCCGGACGTGTCCGGGCCACCTAATCAGGCACGATGCGGCGATAGGTAGCCCGGACAGGCCGGGCGATGACGATACGGAGGGCCGGGCGGCCCTCCGTTCGCAGAATGAAATCAGGTGCGGGCCAATGACGGCTTGGCCAGCTTCGTGCTTCGTTGGATCAACCATTGTTGCGCGATCGACAGTGTGTTGTTCCAGCTCCAGTAGATGATCAGGCCGGCCGGGAACTTCGCCATCATGAAGGTGAAGATGATCGGCATGAACTGGAACAGCTTGGCCTGCACGGGGTCAGGCGGCGGCGGGTTCATCTTCTGCTGCAGGAACATGGTGATGCCCATGATCAGCGGCCACAGCCCCATATGCAGCAGCGGAATGTACGCCGACGGATCGAACGGGATCAGCCCGAACAGGTTGAAGATGTTGGTCGGGTCCACCTGCGACAGATCATGGATCCAGCCGAAGAACGGCGCCTGCCGCATCTCGATGGTGACGAAGATCACCTTATACAGCGAGAAGAAGACCGGGATCTGCACAACCATCGGCAGGCAGCCCGAGGCGGGGTTCACCTTCTCCGCGCGATACAGCCCCATCATCTCCTGCTGCATCTTCTGCGGGTCGTCCTTCAGACGCTCCCGCAGCGCCGTCATCTTCGGCGCCAGCAGCTTCATCTTGCTCATGGAGCGGTAGGAGTAGTTCGCCAGCGGGAAGAACAGCACCTTCACGAACACGGTGAAGACCATGATGGCCAGGCCGAAATTCCCCAGCAGACCATTCAGGAAATCCAGCGCGAAGAAGATCGGCTTGGTCAGGAAGTAGAACCAGCCGAAGTCCACGGCCTTGTCGAAGCTGGGGATATGAAGCTGGTCCTGGTAGCGATCCAGCAGGTTCACCACCTTGGCGCCGGCAAACACGTGGGAGACCGTCGTCACGTCGCCATTGGCCGGCGCGGTCAGCGGATCAACGGAGACGTAATCCACCTGGTAATGGTCGCCGTGGTCGTCGATGTGGCGGAAATTCACCTTGGACGGGATCGCCTGGTCTGGGATCAGCGAGGTCAGCCAGTATTTGTCGGTGATGCCCGCCCAACCGCCCGTGGCGGTGGCGTCGTACGCCAGGCCGCCCTTCTTGTCGCCCTCGGACTTCGCCTTGTCGTAGGAGGTTTCCTGCAACGTGCCGTCGACGACGCCCAGCAGGCCCTCGAACAGCACGTAATACCCCGCGACCTCCGGCTTGTAGTCGCGCCGGATGCGCGACCACGGGAACAGCTTCACCGGCTGGCCGGTGGCGTTCTTCACCCCCTGGCTGACCGAGAACATGTAATTGTCATCGACCGACAGACCGATCTGGAAGGTCAGGCCCGCGCCATTGTCCCAGGACAGCGTGACCGGCTTGCCCGGCACCAGCTCGTTCGCGGACGCGGTCCAAGTCGTGCTGTTGTCCGGCAGCTTGACGGCTTCGCCCGCGGGGGCGGTCCAGCCGTACTGGATGTAGTAGGGATGATCCTCCGACCGCGGCTCCAGCAGGCGGACCAACGGTGAATTCGGAGCGATTTCCTCGCGGTAGTCCCGCAGGACCAGGTCATCCAGCTTGGCGCCCAGCAGGTTGATCGAGCCTTCCACCTTCGGCGCGGCGATCTTCACCCGCGGCACGTCGCGCTGTTCCGTGGCCGGCGCGGGCGGCACGGCGGCCCCGGGCGCGCCTGCCAGCGGCGTGCCGGCGGGATGCTCGGACGATGTCGTCTGCGCGATCTGCTGCGGTGGCGGTTTCGGCAGATGCGGTGCGACCAGCATCTGGAAGCCCAGCAGGATCGCCAGGGATACCGCGATCGCCAGGAAGAGCCGTTTTTGGTCCATCAATGCCCCATTTGCCGGTCGACCCCGGGCACGGGATCGACGCCGCCTTCATTCCACGGGTTGCAGCGCAGGATACGCTTGGCCGCCAGTGCCGTTCCGCGCGCCGCGCCATGCACTCGTAAAGCTTCGACGGCGTATTCGCTGCAGCTAGGCCAGAAGCGGCAATGCGCGCCGATGAACGGGCGTACCGTCCACTGGTAAACACGCACAGCGCCGATCCCAACGTGAGCCGCCGGTGTCATACGCCGGTCCTGTCAAGCGCGCGGCGAATATCGCCTTGCAGCGCGATGAAATTTCGTTTGCGGGTACTGTCGCGGCCGATCAGCACCAGGTCGACTCCGGTCACTGGGCGCTCGGCCAGCAGCAGCCGGGCCGCTTCCTTCAACCGCCGCCGGGTGCGGTTGCGGATCACCGCGTTGCCGACCTTCTTGGTCACGGTGAAACCCAGCCGGGCGGGCAGGGCATCCTGGCGGGCCATGGCCTGCAGCACGACGCCGCCGACGGCCGCCTTCTTGCCGGAGGACGCCACGCGCAAGAACTCCGGCCGCCGCTTCAGGCGGCCGGGGTTTCCACCGGGCAATGAAGGTGGCTGGGCTGGCATGGACGGCACACCAGCGGTTCGCGATTTAGGCGGACAGGCGCTTGCGGCCCTTGGCGCGGCGGTTGGCCAGCACCTTGCGACCGCCCACGGTCTCCATGCGGGCGCGAAATCCGTGCCGACGCTTGCGGACCAGCTTCGACGGTTGATAGGTGCGCTTCACGACTATTCTCCGAAACCATTTGAACGGTGGCCTTAATGGCCCGTTCGTTTGCAAGCATGCCGGCGGGTGCGCCTGATCTGGCGACCCGTCGGGAGCGGCGGCTTATAGGGATGCGGTCGAGGTTCGTCAATGTCCGTTGATCGGCGCCGGCTGCCGCAGGCCATCGAGCAGCGCCTTATGAAACGCCTCGGGGTCCTGGATCTGCGGGGCATGGCCCAGATCGGGAAATTCCACCAGTTTCACATGCGGGATTCGCGCGGCGGCGGCCTTGCCGAGCGCCGGATAGTCGCCGAGGGTCGCACGGATGGCAGGCGGGGCGAGGGCCTTGCCGATCGCCGTCGTGTCCTTGTCGCCGATCATCAGCAGCACCGGCATGCTGAGCTGGTCCAGTTCATAGACGACCGGCTGGGTATAGATCATGTCGTAGAGCAGGGCGGAGTTCCACGCGACGATGTCGCGTCCTCGGCCACGATACATCCCGGCCAGCATCTGCACCCAGGTTTCGTAGGCTGCCTGCCAGGTGCCGGCATAATAGGTGGCGCGCTCGTACTCGCGGATGCGATCGGCGGAGGTGTTTCGTTCCTGCTGGTACCACGCGTCCACGCTCTGCCAGGGGACGCCCTTGGCCTTCCAGTCCTCCAGCCCGATCGGATCGACCAGGACAAGCTGGGCCACATCGGCCGGATACATCAGCCCATACCGAATCGCCAGCATGCCGCCCGTGGAGTGGCCAACCAGCGTCGCCCTGGCAATTCCCAAGGACGCCAGCAGCGCATGCGTGTTGCCCGCCAACTGCTGGAAGCTGAACTGGTAATGCGCCGGCTTGCTCGATTTGCAGAACCCGATCTGGTCCGGTGCGATCACGCGATAACCCGCCTGGGTCAGCACGGTGATGGTCGTCTGCCAGGTGCCGGCACAAAAATTCTTCCCGTGCAGCAGCACGACCGCCTGGCCGTTCGGGTGCGCCGGCTTCACGTCCATGTACGCCATGTCCAGCGCATCGCCCTGCGAGGTGAAGCGGTAATGCGACACCGGCCAGGGATAAGCAAAGCCCTGCAACTCGGGTCCGTACGCCGGCGCCGCGCGCGGCGAGGCCGTCGGAGCGAGGGCTATGGCGAGCGCGGTGATAACGGCGGAGACTCGCATTCAAAAGGCCTTTCGTGATGAAGTCGCGCCTGTATCTACGAAACGAGCGGCGTGACCGTTAACAAATCGCGGCGACGGTTTATACCGGACCGCGGAGGAAATAAGCCCGATGACAGACGTACAATCGGTTTACCAACGTGGCCTGGACGGCCCGACGCTCGGACCGAACCGCCGCGGCCACAAGCGTGTGGCGGTGATCGGCGCCGGTGCCAGCGGCCTGTGTTCGGCGAAATATCTGCTGCAAAGCGGCTTCGACGTGACCGTATTCGAGATCGGCAGCCAGATCGGCGGCATGTGGTGCTACAAGAATGACAGCGGCCGGTCGTCGGCCTATCGCACGCTGCATATCAACACCTCCCGCGGCGTGACGCGGTTCAGCGACCTCGACTTCGATCCGGATACCCAGCCATTCCCGGACCATTTCGACATGCACCGCTATCTGGTGCAGTACGCCGACCATTTTGGCGTCACGCCGCGAATCCGTTTCAACAGCAGGGTCGCCCAGGTGCGCCCCGCCTTCGATCCGGCCCGAGAGCCGCCGGTCTGGGAAGTGGTGCTGGCGGATGGTCTGGTCGAGCGCTTCGACGCGGTGCTGATCGCCACCGGTCATCTGACCGCGCCGCTGCATGCGCCGGACCTCCTGCGGTTTGGCGAGGGCTACCTGCACGCGCACGACTACCGTGAACCGGAACCGTTCGTCGGCAAGCGTATCTGCGTCGTCGGTGTCGGCAACAGCGCCTGCGATATCGCCAGCGACGTGTGCGTGACCTCGCCCCGGACTGTGCTGGTGGCGCGGTCCGGCGTGGTGATCCTGCCCAAGCTGATGTTCGGCCGGGCGTTCACGGATATCACGGCGCAGATCCAGCGGCCGTGGATACCACGCAAGATCCGGCAGAAGCTGATCCGCTTCCTGGTCTGGCTGGCGCATGGCGACATGACCGCGCTTGGGTTCAAGAAGTCCAACGCCCTGAGCCACGTGACATCGAATGCCACGGTGACGACCGACATCGCCTATCGCCGCATCACGGTGAAGCAGGGCATCGAGTCGGTGGATGGCCGCAGGATCCGCTTCGCCGACGGCACCGAGGAGGAATTCGATAACCTGATCGCAGCGACGGGGTACCGCATAGACCTAGATATGCTGCCGCCGGACGTGGTCCAGGTCGAGGACAACCGGCTGGCGTTGTATATGCGGATCGTCCCGCCTGGTTGGCCCGGCCTGTTCCTGATGGGGTTCTTCAACACCGATACCGCGCTGAACATGGTGTTCGAGCATCAGGCTCGCTGGGTGCGGGAATACCTGCTCGGCAATGCCGCGCTGCCGTCGGACACCGAGATGCGTCAGGCCATTGCCGACCGCACCGCGTGGTACAAATCCCAGTACCGCGACACCGCCCGGCATACGATCGAGGAGGAGCACGTGCGGTATCTGACGGACCTACGGACGACGCTGAAAGCGGCGGCGGCGCGGGTGGCGCGGAAGGAGCCGGCACGGGCGGCGTGATAGGCGGCGGAGGAGTTTCGACCCGCCTTGTGTCATGACCGGGCTTGGCCCGGTCACCCACGACTTTGCAGCATCGGCCACCGCAAGTCGTCTGTGGCCGGGCTGATCCCCGGGATCAGCCCGGGGACGGCCATAACACAAGGCAACGCCTACAACCGCGCCATCACCGTACGGGAAAACTCTTCGGCCAGCCGCCATTTCGTCGCATTGCCGACCGCGAAGACCATCTCCTGCAAGCCGTCGCGCTCCAGCGCGCGGATCTGCTCGATCAACTCGACCGCCGTGCCGACCAGGCATCTGTCGCGGATCAGTTGCTCGTCAATCAGCGCCGCCTCACCGGGGTGCAAATCGGTATAGTGAAACTCGTGCGTCCGGAAATGCCGATGCTCGGGCGGGGTCTGTTCGACGAGCGCGCAATACGGCTTCCAGATGCGGCGGAGGAATTCAGGCGGCTCGATCCCGCGCTCATGAACCACGTCGTAGAAGTAATAAACGCTGGCCATCACGTTGGGACCGATCGCCTGCTTGATACGGTCGGAGTCCACGGCCTCTCCCGGTTGCAGCAGCGCCACGTTGGTCAGTGTCGCGTTCCGGAAGCCGGTCATGTCGCGTCCGTTCCGTGCGGCTCCCTGCCGGGCATGCCCCAGCGCGTCCTGCACCGGCACGCCACGCGGCGGGATGGCGAACACGAGGCCGTCGCCGTATTCCCCGGCCAGCGCCATGGCCCGCGGCCCGAAACCGGAGACGTACAGCGGGATCTTCGGCTGCAAATTCATGAACCGCGTATCGTGCCGCAGCATCTTCACCGGGCGCGAGCGGCCCTCGAACGTGTAATCCACGATCTTGCCATCCAGCAGTCCGGCCAGAACCCGCAGGTATTCACCGAACGCCGCCATCTTCATCGGCTTTTGACCCATGGTACGCATCGCCGTGTTGCCGGTGCCGATGCCCAGGAACACCCGCCCGGGCGCCAACCGGTTCAGCGTCGCCATCGCCGCCACCTGCACCGGCGGGATGCGGGTGCCGCAAATCGCCGTGCCCGGTCCGATCCGCAGCCGCCGCGTCTGCTGCGCCGCTAAGGCGCAGACCGCATAGACGTCGGAGAACATCATCTGGCTGTCGGC
>JARLIN010000331.1 GCA_031291715.1 Rhodopila sp.
GCCGGCGGGAGCATGACATCTCGGTCTGCCAGGACGGCGTTTATGATCGCGCGGTGGCGGCCATCGCCGAATCGAAGCGACGCGGCTTCCGCACGATCATCAATGCGACGCTGTTCAACAACGCGGAGCCGGAAAAGGTCGCGTCGTTCTTCGACGACGTGATGGCGATGGGTGTGGACGGGATTTCTGTCTCGCCCGGCTATGCCTATGAACGTGCACCGGACCAGCAGCACTTCCTGAACCGCTCCAAGACCAAGGAACTGTTCCGCGGCATCTTCCGCCGGCAGGGCAAGGGGACCTGGAAGAAGAAGTGGTCGTTCAACCAGTCATCCATGTTCCTGGATTTCCTCGCCGGCAACCAAACGTTCCATTGCACGCCGTGGGGCAACCCGACGCGGACGTATTTCGGCTGGCAGCGGCCCTGCTACCTGCTGGGCGAGGGCTATGCCAAGTCGTTCAAGGAACTGATGGAGACCACCGACTGGGATAAGTACGGCACCGGCAACTACGAAAAATGTGCCGACTGCATGGTCCATTCCGGCTATGAGGCGAGCGCGGTGGCCGAGACGGTGCGCAAGCCGTGGCGCGCCGCGACGCAAGTTATGCGCGGTATCCGCACCGAGGGACCGATGGCGCCCGACGTGTCGCTGGATAAGCAGCGCCCCGCCGAATACGTTTTCAGCCGCCACGTGGAGACCGCGCTGAAGCGTATCCGCGCCGGCAAGAAGCCAACCGAGGAAGTGGCCGACGCGGCGGACTGATACCGCCCCGCGTTGGTGCCGACTTTCTTTCCTCGCCATGGCCCGGCGGCAGGTGTTCTGGCCGGGCCACCTCCCCTCGGCACGATGCTGAATCAGGTGGCCCGGACTGTCGCCGGGCCATGACGGGGGGCTCAGCGTCGGGCGGTGACGGATAGGGAATGGACGCGAGTTAACCTGTCCGCCGCTTGGTGTGATATGCGGACGATTATCAGGGGAACGCTGGGGCGTAACCCTGGTATCTGCGTTCATTCATGGTCCCCAACCGTATCGCAGCCTGAGCCGCACATGGCGGTATGTGGGCAACTACGTGCCGTTAGTCCTTTCTTAACCAATTTCGGATAGGTTCCACACCGGCGTCCTCACCGGCATTACCGGCATTACCGGCTACATGAGGTTCCACGGGCAATGTTCGAGGCTATTTCAGCCTTTTTATAGCAGCAAAGCTTTTCGATCGACGATGATTTCAGACGACCCGGATGAGGACGCCGACGCCCTCGATGACGACACGCTGCTGGAGGGCTATTTCGGCGGCGACACGCCCAAGCCGGAAGCCGAAACCTCGGTTGAACCTCAGGACTGGCCCCCGACGAAGGTACGGGATGCCGGTCTGAGCGCCGACAGTGAGACGGTGGCGTGGTTCAAGACGAACCACGCCGACTGGCGCCATCAAATGCGTTGCGCGCTGCGGGCCTGGGTCGTCGCCCGGACGCAGGAACAAGTGGACGCCGCCCAGGCGAACGGCTGACCGTCCCCGGCCCTGAGCGCTACGAACGGGCGCGCTTGGCGCTGCCGGCCGATGCGCGGCTGGCCTTGGCGCGGGCGGCAACGACGCGACCGATCGGGTCGGCCCCTCCCCTTGCCTGCATGAACGCCTTCAGGACTTCGTTGATCCGGGTCTGATAGCCGGAGCCGAAGCCACGGAAAAAGCGGAGAACATCGGCGTCCAGCCGCAGGCTGACGGCCAGCTTAGGCTCCCGCACGTCGAACACGAGATCGGTCGCCCAACCCGCGCGCGACGCATCGGTCGGCGCACGAGCGGCGACCTGCGGTTTGGCTGTCATCGTGCCCGACCGCGCTTTCGCGCCCGGTGTTGCACGCGTCTTGGATGAAGCGCTTGCGCTACGGCTTGGCTTTGCCATTCTAACCCTCCCATGTTGCCGGGTCTGGTTGGTTCCAGCCCCCTCACGAACCCGATCGTAGGCGAGCCTACCATCTGCACTCATGAATGTACGCACGGCTGTGACTACAGTCAAGCGTTAACGGACAGCAGCCATGACTTCTCTGCAACGGTCAGGCGGCACTCAGATCAGCAACTCAATCAGGAACGGCCCTGACCGCTTGAGAGAATGGGCAAGCAGATCGGCGAAGCCTTCGGCGCTGTCCGTGCGGGCGGCTTCGACCCCCAGCGACCCGGCCAGACTCGGCCAGTTGATGTCGGGGTTGCCGATGTCCATCATATCGAGCGCGGTACGGCCGGGATTCGCACCCACATTCGCGAGTTCGCCGAGCAGGATCTGATATTTCCGGTTCGACAGCAGGACGGTGGTGATGTCGAGCTTCTCACGTGCCTGCGTCCAAAGCGCCTGCAACGTGTACATCGCGGACCCGTCCGCTTGCAGGTTGATCACCCGGCGGCCGGGCGCGCCGATAGCCGCACCGGTCGCCATCGGGATGCCGCCGCCGATGGCACCGCCCGTAACGTTCAGCCAGTCGTGCGGCGGCGCGGCCTTGGTGTTGGCAAAGAAGCCGCGACCGAAACTGACCGACTCGTCGGCGATCACCGCGTTGTCGGGCATCAGCGCGCCCAGCGTGGCGGCAACGGCCTCCGGCGTCAGCGCGCCGCGCCCGGTCTGAGGCCGGTCGCCGTTGTTCGGCGGCGCAACCTTCGGGCAGCCGAGCGCATCGGCGAGGCGCGCCAGCGATTCCACGATGTCCTGCTCGGGACGGGCAAGGATATGAATCTCGGCGTCCTCGGGGATCGAGGACTGCACCTGGTTCGGGTACGCGAAGAAAGTGACCGGCTTGCGCGATCCGGCGAGAATGAGCTGCTTCGTGCCGGCCATCGCCTTGACGGCGGCATCGACGACGTAGGGCACGCGTTCCACCGGCAAACGCCCCTGGCCGCGTGCCATGCGGGCATTGGAACCTTGCGCGACCACGCGGCAACCCGTGGCGGCCGAGATGCGATGCGCCAGCGCCAGTCCTTCCTCGTGCAACGCGACGCCGCCCAGCAGCAGCACGACGCCGGCGCCGCCCCGGCGCAGCACGTTGGCCGCCTCTTCGATCTGGTTGGGGGAGGACGTGGGCGTAGGCAGCACAGGCAACGCCTCGGCCACCAGGCCGCCCTCGTTCCAGGATGTGTCGGACGGGAGGATCAACGTCGCCACCTGGCCCGGCGCGATCATCGAGGCCTGCACCGCGGCAGCCGCATCGGCCCCCACGGTGCGCACATCCATGGACGTGCGCACCCAGCCGGAGACGCCGCGCGCCCAGCCTTCGGTATCCGCGGTCAGCGGCGAATCAAGTGGCCGGTGATAGGTCGCCTGGTCGCCGACGATATTGACGATCGGTGTGGCGGCACGTCTGGCGTTGTGCAGGTTGGCCAGGCCGTTGGCGAGGCCTGGTCCGCAATGCAGAAGCGTCGCGGCGGGCTTGCCGGCCATGCGCGCATAGCCATCGGCGGCACCGGTCACCACGCCTTCGAACAGTCCAAGGACGCAATGCATCCCGGGAATCCGATCAAGCGCCGCGACAAAGTGCATTTCCGATGTGCCGGGGTTTGAGAAGCACGTGGTCACGCCGCTTTTCAGCAGCGAATGCACAAGGCTTTCGGCGCCATTCATTTCCAGATCTCCCTTCGTCACCGCCCATGAACTGGAACCGGTTTCCGAACCAGCCTCAGCGGACACAAATCAGTAACTGGTTTGTCCTATTTTGGCCAGGGTGTGGAGCCAAGCTCGTGGATACGTTCCGTAAAAGGCACGTCCGTGCGGTGACAACGAAGCTGCCATCGCACGGTGATGAACGGCACCGCCGCGTTAGTCTGTTGTTGGAAGGATATGAATATTATGAAGAAGCTTGTCATGCTCGGGATCGTGCTGCTGGCCTCGGGTCCGGTATTGGCCCAACCCGTTTCGCCGCCCCCGAAGGCAGCTTCCAGTGCGGCCGCGGTACCGCAAGTGGACCAGCGGATCACACAGATGCACCAGCGCCTGAAGATCACGCCACAACAGGAAGCGGCATGGAATGCCTTCGCGCAGGTGATGCAAGCCAACGCGACATCGGCCGATCAGGCTTACAAGCAGCGAGCGGCTTCCATCGAGTCGATGTCGGCGGTGGATAATCTGCGAAGCTTCGCGCAGATCGAGCAGACCCGTGCGCAGGGCGTCCAGAACCTGTCAGTCTCCTTCGAGACTTTGTATGGTCTTTTGTCAGACGATCAGAAGAAGGTGGCCGACGACATGTTCCGGCAGCATGCGGAGCGAGCCCAGTCGCACAAGCAGAACACCAAATAGCCCGGTTCGGCGGACGCGGGGCGCGGCCTTGGCACCCGCGCCCCCGCGCGCTACATCAGTCGCCGTATCGCTCTCTGAGGAAACACCTCGCATGATCAATAAGATCGTCCAGACCATGGCCGACGCTATGGCTGGCATAAAGGACGGCTCCGTCGTCCTCCTCGGCGGATTCGGCGCCGTCGGCCAGCCCAACGCGCTGATCGACGGGCTGATCGAGCAAGGGGCCAAGGACCTGACCGTCGCCTGCAACAACGCCGGCGTCGGGCATGTGGGCCTGGCCCGCCTGATGGAGCTCGGCCGCGTCCGCAAGATCATCTGTTCGTTCCCGCGCAGCTCCGACCCCGTGGTGTTCGAAACGCTGTATCGCGCCGGCAAGATCGAGCTGGAGATCGTTCCGCAAGGCACGCTCGCCGAACGCATGCGCGCCGCCGGCGCCGGTGTGCCCGCCTTCTTCACCGCCACCGGCGTCGGCACCAAGATGGCAGTCGGCAAGGAACACCGGGAGATCGACGGCCGTACCTACATACTGGAACCGGCACTGAAAGGCGATGTCGGGCTGGTGGAAGCGTGGGAGGCCGATCGCTGGGGCAACCTGACGTACAAGCAGGCGGGCCGGAACTTCAATCCCATCGTCGCGATGGCCTCGGCGCTGACGATCGTGCAATCCCAGCACATCCGCGAACTGGGGGAGATCAACCCCGACCACGTTGTCACCCCCGGCATCTTCGTGGATCGTGTCCTGCACGTGCCGTACGGCGATCCTTCCGGCTTTTGATCCTGAAGCGTGACCGCGCGCGACGTGCTTCGTCAGTGCCCGTGAATCACGTTCCGCAACAAAGAGGACCTGGCCATGTCTGAATCCGCAGCCACCGCCTTCAAGCCCTTCAGCCGCCAGCAGATGGCGCAGCGCGCCGCCGCCGATATCCCCGAGGGCTGGTACGTCAACCTGGGTATCGGCATCCCGACCCTGATCGCGGACTACGTGCCGATGGACCGGGAAGTGATCTTCCACTCCGAAAACGGCGTCCTCGGCATGGGCCCGGCACCCGAGAAGGATAAGATCGAGCCCTGGCTGATCAACGCCGGCAAGCAGTACGTCACGCTGCGCGCGGGCGGCAGCTTCTGCCACCACGCCGACAGTTTCGCGATGATCCGGGGCGGCCATCTGGACCTGTGCGTGCTGGGCGCGTTCCAGGTCGCCGACAATGGCGACATCGCCAACTGGGCGACCAGTGAGAACGACACCGCCCCCGCCGTCGGCGGTGCGATGGATCTCGCCGCCGGTGCCAAGCGCCTGTGGGTCCTGATGGAGCACACCACCAAGGACGGCACGCCAAAGCTGGTGACCAGGTGCACCTATCCGCTGACCGCACCCGCTGCCGTCAAGCGCGTCTATACAAACCTGGCGACGATCGATGTCACCGAGCGCGGCTTCGTCGTGCTGGGCATGGCGCCGGGCTTGAGTTTCGAAGACCTGCAGGCTCGCACCGAGGCGAAGTTGCACCTGCCTGCCTGATAAATTCTGAGGGGAACGTCAATGAACACCGCCGAGGATCAGGGCGAAAGCCTGCGGATGATCCGCGACAGCGCGGCCGGCATCGCGCCGCGCACAGGAGATTTCCGCCGCATCCGCGCCCTGCGCTTCACCGAACCAGGTTTCGACCGCGCCGTTTTCCGCGAAATGTGCCAGATGGGTTGGACCGGCCTGATGGTTCCAGAGGATTCCGGCGGGTCCGGACTGGGCATGCGGGCGTTCTGCGCCCTGGCCGAGGAACTTGGGGCCTCTTTGGTGCCGGAGCCGCTGATCGGTGCCGCCATGGCCGCACGCGTAATGCCGGCGGACCGTCTGACCGACGTGCTGGCCGGCGACCGGATCGTCCTGCCCGCGTGGCAGGAGAAGCCGCACAGCATCGACGTCGCCCCCGGCGGCACGGTGGTCCGCAACGGCAAGGTCACCGGCAAGAAGCTATTCGTCGCGATGGCGGCCGGGGCCGATGCCTTCCTGGTCACCGCCGCCGCCGGCACTTTGGCTTTGGTCGAGCGGGACGCCCCTGGCGTTCATCTCGAGCTGACCCAGACACAGGACGGCGGCAATGCCGGCACTCTGACCCTGGACAACGCACCAGCCGAATGCTTCGCCGGCGACGCGTCCGAGGCGCTGGAGGGGGCGATCCTCGCGACCAGCGCCTATCTGCTCGGGGTCATGGACCGGGTGTTCGGCATCACGCTGGAGTACCTGAAAACCCGGGAGCAGTTCGGCCGCAAGATCGGCTCCTTCCAGGCGTTGCAGCACCGGTCGGCCGATCTGAAGATCCAGTTGTCGCTGACCCGGGCGGTCGTCGAGGCGGCGGCAGCGACCTACGATACCGCGACCGATCCGGCGGTCCGCAAGGCGGCCGTCTCTCGTGCCAAGGCGCGTGCGTCTGACGCGGCCAGCGTCGTCACGCGGGGCTGCATCCAGTTGCATGGAGGCATCGGCTATACCGATGCCGCCGATCCGGGGCTGTTCCTTCGCAAGATGATGGTGCTGGCCCCGTCGCTTGGGTCGTCCGCGCTGCACCGCGCACGGTTCCGGGAGATCGCACCCGAGAGCGACGAGGATTAGCGGTATCGCCGCTCACGCCGGGTCGGGAGCCTCCGCGAGCACCACCGGCGTGACGGCGCGCCGGCGCGGCTGGGAGACCATCCGGCTGAGCAGGATCGCGGGGCGATCGATCCAGTGCTCGAACCGCACCGCGATCACGAGGCTGGCGGCGATGCCTGTCACAGTCACGATGGCGACATTGGCTCCGTAGGGCAGATTGCTTCCCAGGAGGGTAAAGCAGGCGGCAACGCATGTGAACAAAAGCGGGAAGTGCGACAAGTAAAGGCTGAACGGCGGCCATGGGCACGCCCAGGCGAATGAAGCGGCGCATGACGGCAGGCAGAAAATCGAATGGACGAGCGCTGATGGCATAGGTCAGGGCCACGCCGCTCATGATGAAGAAAAGGTAAACGGCGGACGCGCCGTCTTACAGAGAAACGAGCGGTATGCTGACCAGGCCCCGCCACCAGAAGTCCTGGATATCGAGCGGATAAGTCGAGCCGATCGTCGGCAGGAATGCGAAGACGTAATGCAGCAGCACAACCTGCATGGCGGCAAGGCCGCGCAATCCATCCAGCCAGCCGAGGCGTGGCGCCTCCCGAACCGATTCCACCACCCGCCCCTCCGAGATTTCGCGCCAAGGCTATCGATGTCGGGTTGCAAATCGGTAACAACGGAAAAGACCAGCCAGGCGGCCACGGTCGCCTGTCAAAGCAGGCAGTCGAGCGCCGGGTTGATCTCGTCACCATCGACCACGCCGAGGCCGGGCGCTTCGCCGAGAATCGAGGAAGCCGTGACTGGGTGAGGCACAACCGGTGGGCAGATTCACGACGTTGGCTCGATTCGGCCAACGAATAGCCGGGACGAGATCGCACGGCAGTGGCGCATCTTTTTGGGTTGACGCCGCAAAAACGCCTTAGCGCCTTACACGATCTTTCGCTCGCCAGCGATTTGATGCTGTCCGGATAGGCTACTCCTTTTGGCCCCCTATCGCCGCACACGGGAGCGCGTTTATAGCCTCACGCGCAACCAAGCGAACCGGTGATATAATTATGACTTCGACTCTGTCACGCAAAAGCCTCCTTCTCGCCGGCGCCAGCCTCATCGGCGCGGTGACCTTGGGCGTTGCGTCCATGCCGGCCATGGCAGTAACCACTGCCACCTCCAACTTCGGTGTCTCAGCAACCGTCGATCCGACCTGCCTGATCAATGCGGGTACCCCGCTGGCCTTCGGTCACTACAACGGCGCCGCGGCGACGGGTATGACCACGATTTCCGTGACCTGCACCAACACCACCTCCTATAATGTCGGCCTCGATGCCGGCACGACGTCTGGCGCGACCGTGACCACCCGGAAGATGGCTGGAGCGACCGGCGGGAATACAGATCAACTGCCGTACTCCCTCTACTCCGACTCCAGCCGTACCGTGAATTGGGGCAACACGCCTGGAACGGACACGGTGGCCGGTGTCGGGACGGGATCTACCCAGACGCTGACCGTCTATGGGAGCATTCCGGCCTCCACCTACATCACGCCGGACAACTACACTGATACCGTTACCGCGACCGTTTCCTACTGATCACATAGCGTGATCCTGCAAAGCCTCTGCCGCGCGCCGGCAGAGGCTTCTTGTGGAGCGGGCAGCAGCCCTTTGGTTCGCGCTTCCTGAGAAAACCATTAGAAGAAAGAGCGTGTCCGTCATTGTTTGATGGCGGATACCGCTGATTAGATCCAATGAAATTAAAATACTTTCATGCGGCATCAATCGCCGCGCTGCTGTTTCTGGTCACCGCTGGCGTGGCAAAGGCGCAGAGTCTTGTCGTCCTGCCCGTCAGTGTCACGATGGCGGCGGGACAAAATGCGGCTGTCCTGACAGTCATCAACAAGGGTGACAGCGAGACGTCCTTCCAGGTCCGCGCCTTCGCCTGGAAGCAGACGAACGAAGGCAACCCGACGGCGTCCCCCGATCAATTGGCCGCCACCGATGAATTGCTCGTCAGCCCGCCGCTCGGTACCATCGCGGCAGGTGCCACTCAGATCGTCCGCCTGGTCTTGCGCCGGCCGGCGCAAGAGCGTGAAGCAAGCTACCGCATCTTCCTCGACCAGATTCCTCCGCCGGCCGCACCCGGAACGTTGCGCATCGCCATTCGCATGTCCATTCCGGTCTTCGCCCGGCCAGCCGTTCGCGTCGCCTCGCATGTGCAGTGGCGGATCGAAGACCGGGGGGGACAGGATTACCTGATGGCTTTCAACGATGGCAGCCGTCATGAAGCGGTCCGCGGCATTGCCCTCGCGACCGCGAGCGGCGGCCAGGCTCAGGTCCAGGCCAATGCGTCCCCGTATATACTCCCTGGCGCTACCCGCAGCTGGCGTATTACCGCTTCGGGCGCTCCGCTTGCGCCGGGGGCAACGTTACACCTGACCGCACAGGGTGATTCGGCGAAAGTTGACCAACAGGTCAGCGTGAGTGCGGGGCCGTAACATCGGATGGCTGACGACCGCCCTGCCGGTCATCATAATAATAATTGTGGTTTCGGTCGCACCAGCCCGAGCGATAGAGGCTGATCCCCCACGGTTGCTCGAACTGGTCGTCAATGGTTATTCAACCGGAAAGATTGGCGAGTTCGTGCTGCGCGACGGCGCCCTGTTCGCGCAGCGCGATGAGTTGAGCGGTCTCGGTTTCCGGATTCCCGAGAGTGCGTCCCCGACGCGGGACGGCCTGATCGCCCTCGCCGCCTTGACCGGCGTGACCTCGCGTATCGATCAGGCAACGCAAACGCTCTACGTTACCGCTGCGCCCGACCGCCTGCTGCCGACATTGCTGCAGGCAGACACGAACGGTGCCGCGGCTGAGCAGGCCGAGAGCGGCACGGGCGCGACGCTCAACTACGACGTCACCGGCGTGTTGGCCGATGGTCGGAACACCGCCAGCGGATCGTTCGATCTGCGTGCTTTTTCTCCCTGGGGCGTGGTTTCGTCAGGGGTGCTGGCTTACGCCGGGGGCGGCCCCGGCGGCGTCGGCACCGACTCGGCCATCCGCCTGGATTCGGCCTATGTTTATTCGGATCCAGATACATTACGACGCTACCGCCTGGGTGATTTCACCACGAGCGGCCTCGGCTGGACCCGGCAGGTCCGCCTCGGCGGTGCCCAGATCAACTCCGACTTCTCGATGCGCCCCGATCTCGTGACCTTCCCGTTGCCATCGGTTAGCGGCTCCGTCGCCGTTCCCTCAACGGTTGACGTGCTGGTCAACGGCACGCAGTTGCTGTCCCGCCAGGTCCAACCGGGCCCCTTTCAGATCGCGCAGCTGCCGGTGGTCACCGGTACCGGCACCGTCGCGATGACGGTGACCGACGCCCTCGGCCGGCAGGTCACCACGACACTGCCCTTCTATGCCAGTTCCAGTCTGCTTGCCCCGGGCTTGCAGAGCTATTCCGTGGAAGTCGGCAAGGTGCGGCGCAATTGGGGCATCCTCAGCGACGACTACGGTGACCTCGCCGGCTCGGCCACGTATCGCCGCGGCCTGTCATCGGCGGTGACGGTTGAAGCCCATGCCGAGGGCACCGTGGGCCAGGCGATGGGGGGCGCCGTCCTTGTGGTGAATGTCGCCAATCTTGGGATGGCCAATTTCGCTGCTGCCAGCAGCACCGCTTCCGGGCTTAGCGGGACGCAGCTCTCCGCCGGAATGCAGCGCATCGGCCGG
Organism: Rhodopila sp.; assembly: GCA_031291715.1. Classification (GTDB taxonomy): domain Bacteria; phylum Pseudomonadota; class Alphaproteobacteria; order Acetobacterales; family Acetobacteraceae; genus Rhodopila. The sequence continues at coordinate 10,568 of JARLIN010000331.1, forward strand.
GTGTTCAGTGTCGGCGCTTCCGCGACCATGGCCAGTCACAATTTTCGCGACCTCGCGGCGATGAACGGCGATCCCGCTCCTCAGCGCCAGATCAACGCCAATGCCGGCTTGTCCCTCGGCCGGTTCGGCTCGCTCGGCGTGGCCTACACGGCCGTGGACCGCGACGCGGTGCCCGCGCCCATTCGCTTCTTCGCGCCGCCCGGTAGCTTCGTCCCGCAAAATTTCTCGACGGCGGGCGGCGTGCCCTCGATCGCCAACGACGTGGTCTCGTTTCAGCCGGCGCAGCGCTCGCACATCCTGACCGTCAGCTATTCCTCACGAATAGGCAAAGTATCGATCTTCGCGACCGGATTTCATGACTTCGCTGCCAAGAACAGCACCGGCGTTATGTTTGGCCTGTCGATCCCGCTCGGCGGCCGCGGTTCCGCCAGCGCAAATGCGGGCTCCGGCTCAAGCGGCGGGTACGCCCAGATCCAGGCACAGCAATCCGCGGTGTCGACAGGCGACTGGGGCTACCAAGCCTATGCCACCAGAGGCACCCTCGACCACGAATTCGCCGAGCTGAGCTACAAGTCGCCCTGGGCGCTGGTTTCGGCCGGTGCCGACCGGATCGACCGGCAAACGACGCTTCGTACCGAAGCTCAGGGGGCGCTTTCCTTTGCCGATGGCGGGCTGTTCCCCTCCAACACGATCAACGACAGCTTCGCCGTGGTGGACACCGACGGCGTGAAGGGCATCCATGTCCTGAACGAGAATCGCGAAGTAGGCACGACCGACTCGGCCGGGAGGCTGCTGGTGCCCGATCTGCGGTCCTACGACCTCAACCACATCGCCATCGATCCGGTCGACGTGCCGATGGATGCCATGGTGCCAACCACCGAGCAAAACGTGCGGCCGCAGGATCGGTCTGGCGTTGTGGTGCGTTTCCCGGTGCAGACGAGTCACGGTGCCCTGCTTCGGCTGGTGGACAAAGCCGGCGGGCCGATAGCGATCGGCAGCACGGCGACCTTGGCGACAACCGGCGTGACGGTGCCCGTGGGTTATGGCGGCGAGGCGTTCGTCCAGGATCTCAGCCCGGGCAGGAACCAGCTCACGATCGAGCGACCCAACGGACAGCGCTGCGTCGCCATATTGGATTACCGCGTCACGCCCGGCGAAATCCCCACGATTGGTCCCCTACCCTGTCAGGAGCAAGCTCCGTGAAACGTATAATCGGCCTGGTCATGTTCATGCTTTTCGCCCCCACGGCCGAGTCGTGGGCGCAGTGTTCCGTCGGCGTCGGTGCACCGGTCAGTTTCGGCACGTACCTTCCCCTTGCCGCGATACGCCAGACAAGCGTCGGATCCCTGACGGTCGGCTGCAGCTCCTTCACCGGTTCCTATACAATCTCGTTCGACGTCGGCCTCTATAGCGGCGGCAGCTTTTCCAACCGGCGGATGAGCAGCGGCAGTGACGACCTGCTGTATCAGCTCTACACGGACGCGGCCTACACCACGGTCTGGGGTGATGGCAGCGGCGGCACCGTCACCGTGTCCGGCAGCTGCGTTGGGACGTGCAGCGCGTCCTACAACGTCTATGGCCAGGTTCCCGCCCGCCAGCCGGCCAGTCCGGGCACCTATACCGATGCGATTACCGTCACCATCTCGTTCTGACCCACCGCGAGCATGGTCGTTCCGAACGCCCGCCGTGCCAGCGAAGTCGCGGCGCCTCCCGAACCGATCCGACCCTCTCTCCGAGACCTCGCGCCAAGGCTAACGGTGTCGGGGTAAATTGATGACAACGGGATAGGCCAGCCAGGCGACCACGTCGCCGGTCAGAGCGGCCTGATTTCCTGCCCCTCCAGATCCGCCAGCAACGCCGCCGCCGTCCGCCCCAGGACCGGATGGATCCAGTCCGGCGCGACGTCGGCCAAAGGCGCCAGCACGAAGGCACGCAGATGCGCGCGCGGATGCGGCAGGATCGGATCGGGCGCGGCGCGCACCAGATCGCCGATGCCGATGATATCCAAATCCAGGGTCCGCGCCGCGTTCGGCGTGCTGCGTTCCCGGCCGCAGGCCGCCTCCACATCCATGAGGCGGGCAAGCAACATCGCCGGATCGACTGTCATTCCAGGATCAACCAGCAGAGACGCGACGGCGTTGACATAGGGCGGCTGGCCGGATGGAGGAACCGGCGCCGAAAGGAACCATCGCGACAGGCCGGCCAGGCGCATCCCCGGGAACAAGTCGAGCATCGCAACAGCCTGCCTGCATGTCTCCAGGGGCGGCTTGCCATCCCGGCCCGGCAGATTGGCGCCCACACCGATCAGCACCATATAGCCTGCCCCGGTGCCTTCACCGTTTCGATGTTCACAAGATTGACTCATGGTTATAGTGTTCACTCTTCCGAGTCTTCCGATTTCGCGGGGACGCACCGATTCCGATCTCTCTCCACCCATTTGCAACCAGAATCGCAGGGTTAAGCCGATGCCTTTTCAACCGAACGAACGTGTCGCCCTTTTTATCGACGGTGCCAATCTTTACTCGGCCTCGCGCAACCTCGGGTTCGATGTCGATTACCGTAACCTGTTGGAATATTTCCGCAAACAGGCCAATGTAATCCGCGCATACTACTACTCCGCGGTGCTGGAGACGGAAGAATATTCGCCGCTGAAGCCGCTGACCGACTGGCTGGCCTATAACGGCTACGCCCTGGTGACCAAGCCGGCGAAGGAATTCACCGACGCCACCGGCCGCCGCCGGGTGAAGGGAAACATGGACATCGAGATCGCGGTGGACATGCTGGAACTCGCGGACAAGGTCGATCACGTCGTTTTGTTCAGCGGCGATTCCGATTTCCGGCGCCTGGTAGAAGCGGTGCAGCGCAAGGGCGTGCGGGTTTCCGTTGTGTCCTCGGTGCGCACCAGCCCGCCGATGGTGGCGGACGAGTTGCGCCGGCAGGCCGATCAGTTCCTGGAACTGATGGAGATCGCGCCCGAATTCACAAGGCGCCAGACCGAGCCACGGCCGCGCAACCACGCGCCCATGCGCGGCACGCCGGCTGAACCCTACGCCGATCCGCACGACGCAGCCTGAGCGAATAGCGTGAGCTTCCAGGCTCCAGCGGCTGACTGCCCGCTGTGTCCGCGGCTGGTTGGGTATCGCGACAGCAACCGGGCGGCGAATCCGGGGTGGTTCAATGGTGCGGTGCCGAGCTTCGGGCCACTGGATGCGCGGTTCCTTGTGGTTGGGCTGGCGCCGGGGGTGCGCGGGGCCAACCGGACGGGGCGCCCCTTCACCGGGGATTTCGCCGGCGTCCTGCTGTACCAGACACTGATCAAATACGGCTTCGCGGCGGGAGAGTATGCCGCCGATCCGGCGGACGGGGTCGTGCTGCGGGACTGCCGGGTGACCAATGCGGTGCGCTGTGTGCCGCCCGCCAACCTGCCGACTCCGGCGGAGATCGCCGGCTGCAACCCGTTCCTGGCGCAGGAACTGGCGGCGATGCCGCGGCTGCGCGTCGTGCTCGCGCTGGGCGGCGTGTCCCACAAGGCGGTGCTGCGGGCACGCGGGCTGCGGGCAAGCCACACGGCGTTCGTCCACGGAGCAGTGCAGGAACTACCCGATGGGCTGCTGCTGGTGGACAGCTACCATGTCTCCCGGCTGAACACGAATACGGGACGACTGACGATTCCGATGTTTGAGGCGGTCATCGCGGATATCCGCGCCCGCTTGACCTAGTGTCTCCAATCTGAAGTTCGCCATGGTGGGCGAACCTCAGATTGGAGACACCAGCTCTTTATTTTCGATGTCCTGCCTCGAAGCCCGCCGCATGATGCGACGAACTTCGGGGGCAGGACACTAGATCGTCCGCGCGAGCTCCGCGTCGATGGCGCGCGACAGAGCCGGACCGTTGGGCTCATCGTCCGACCCGAACGTACCGGCAATGCGGCCGTCGCGCCCGATCAGCACCTTGTTGAAATTCCACTGTGGCTGCCATTGCCGCTGCGCGTTCACCCAGGCGTAGAACGGCGCGGCTTCGGCGCCTCGGACATGGGAAATGGCGGCCAGGGGGAAGTCGATGTCGAAGCGGGTTTCGCAGAAGGTCTTTACTGTCGCGTTGTCGGCGGATTCCTGGTTGAAGTCCTGGCTTGGAACGCCGATCACCGTGAGGCCGGCGGGCGACTTCGCGGCGTGCAGCTTCTCAAGGTCCTCATACTGATAGGTGTAGCCGCAGAAGCTGGCGGTGTTGGTCACCAGCAGCACGCGGCCCTTGAAGTCGGCGAAATTCAGCGAACCGCCGTCGATCGAGGGGAAGCCGAAAGCCCAGGCGACCTGGTCCTTATCCGTTGCCATCAGGAACGCTCCTCCGGTCATTGCCAGCACGCTTCGCCGCGTTGCTTCAACCATAGCGCTCCTCCAGCCACGGATCAGCGTTGTTGTGGTAGCCGCGGACCTCCCAGAAGCCCGGGTGGTCGCTGATCGTAAAGTGGATCCGCCGCAGCCACTTGGCTGATTTCCAAAGATAAAGCCTGGGCACCAGCATGCGCACCGGACCGCCGTGCTCACGCGTGATCGGCTTGCCTTCCCACTGGTGCACCAGGAATACGTCGGGTTGGTCGAACTGATCCAGACGGATATTGGTGGTGTAGCCGTCATAGGCGGTGAAGATGACGTGGTTCACCTCGGGCGACGGCTTCACGATCGCCAGCAGCGCCTGGGCCGAGACGCCCTTCCAGCGATTGTCGTAGCGCGACCACTGGGTGACGCAGTGCATGTCGGAGACGCTTTCGGTCTGCGGCAGCGCCATGAACTCATCGAGGCGCATGCTGATGCGGGTCTCCACGGCGCCATCGACGTCCAACCGGAATTTCTGTTCCGTTACGTCGGGCTGGGCGCCGAGATCGAGAACCGGCCAGTCCTTCACCAGCCGCTGTCCGGGCGGCAGGCGCTCTTTTTCCGGGTCGGCGGTGGTGCCGGTCAGCAGCCTGCCATCGCGGGCCCAATCCTGCTTGCGCTCGATCAGCCTGTCCCGGACCTTGCCGGTGATCTCGACGCCGTCTTCTTCGGCCATGGCATCCTCTTTCATTGCCGTGCGGAGACTGGCGGTTCTGGGCCGGGTTGCAAGGGTGTTGCTTCGAGGGACGCGATTTCGGCCCCAAATGCTTGATTACGGACGGGTTCCGCCTTCATAATGAGCCATGTCCACCTCTACGGCAAAAGCTCGGCATTCCCGATCGGCCAGACCGCCTGACTTCGGTGAGCCCGGCTTCCTGCAGTGGTTCCAGGCGGCGGCCCAGGCGTACACCGCCAAGGCGACGAAAACCAAGGCAACCGCGATCCGGACCCTCCAGCGTGAGGGGATTCTCGACAAGAACGGCCGATTGGCAAAGCCGTATCGGCCCCAGCCGTAGTTGAACCGGCTCTCCGCCAACTTCGTCCTGGGATATCACGGTTGCGATGAGGCCGTGGCACGGCATCTTCTCGACGGCGGCACCTTTCAGTCGAGCAGAAACGACTACGATTGGCTCGGATGGGGCATCTATTTCTGGGAAGCCAATCCCCGCCGTGGCCTCGATTTCGCGAAAGAGGCGATGGGCCGCAAGGGGACGAAAATCAAGCGACCGGCAGTGGTTGGCGCGGCGATTGACTTGGGCAAGTGCCTCGATCTTACAACCATGGATGGTATCGGCATGGTGCAGATCGGGTATCGGTCGCTTGTCGCCACCCTGGCAGATGCGGGCAAGGAATTGCCTGTAAACCAGGACCGGTTGCGTCGCCAACTCGACTGCGCCGTCCTTCAGCGCCTGCATGAAGTCTATGAAGAGGCAGGCAACCAATTCGATTCCGTGCGCGGCATCTTCGCGGAAGGTGCCCCCGCCTACCCCGGAGCCGCATTCGACGCCAAGACGCATGTCCAGATCGCGGTGCGCAACCCCGATTGCATCAAGGGCGTTTTCCGCGTCCCCGACCATCATCTGCAAGGCTGGAAGCCGGATTGACCGCTCCGCCTTTCTCCATGATTGACCGCCGCACGCCACCGGACCAAAGATGCGCCGCCATGATCCTACTCATCGACAACTACGACAGCTTCACCTTCAACCTCTATCACTTCCTGGGCGACGTTGGCGCCCAGTGCGAGGTCTGGCGCAACGACAAGCTGTCCGTCGCCGAGGCGCTGGCGATGCGGCCGGAGGCGATCGTATTGTCTCCCGGCCCCTGCACCCCAACCGAGGCCGGCATCTGCCTGGACCTGATCGCCGCCGCGGCCGGGAAAATCCCGTTGCTCGGGGTCTGCCTAGGGCACCAGGCCATCGGCCAGGCGTTCGGCGGCAAGATCATCCGCGCGCCGGAACCTATGCACGGCAAGCTCGGCGCCATCACTCACACCGGCACGGATATCCTGCGCGGGCTGCCCTCCCCGTTTTCCGCCACGCGCTATCACAGCCTGATCGTCGAGCGGGACGGACTTCCGGACACGCTTTTGCCCACCGCCTGGACGGATGACGGGCTGATCATGGCGATGCACCACCGCACGCTGCCGATCTATGGCGTGCAGTTCCATCCGGAGAGCATCGCCAGCGAGCATGGCCACACGATCCTGGCCAACTTCCTGGCCATCGCGCGTGGCACCAACGCCCCTGCCCGCGCGGCCTGAGCCATGTCCGCTAACCTGAAACCGACGATCGCCCGGCTGGCCGCCGGCGAAACTCTGTCGGACGACCAGGCCGAGGCCGCGTTCGACGTCATCATGTCGGGCGAAGCCACCCCCGCGCAGGTCGGCGCGCTGCTGATGGCGATGCGCATCCGCGGCGAGACCGTGGCGGAAATCACCGGTGCCGTCCGAGCCATGCGCGCCCGGATGACGGCGATCGAGGCGCCAGCCGACGCCATTGACGTCTGCGGCACGGGTGGCGACGGGGCGGGCACGCTGAATGTCTCCTCGGCCGTCACCTTCGTGGTTGCCGGCTGCGGCGTGCCGGTGGCGAAGCATGGCAACCGCGCCTTGTCGTCGCGCACGGGTGGGGCCGATGTGCTGACCGCGCTCGGCGTCAACGTCGATGTGCCACTGGGGTCCCTGCCCGCGATCCTTTCGGAGGCCGGATGCGTCTTCCTGTTCGCGCCGCGGCACCATCCGTCGATGCGCCATGCCGCCGGCCCTCGGGTGGAGTTGGGGACACGGACGATCTTCAACTTGCTGGGTCCGCTGGCCAATCCCGCGCGCGTCCGGCGTCAGTTGACCGGCGTGTTCTCCCCGGACTGGACCCGGCCGATGGCGGAAACGTTGGCGGCGCTGGGGCATGAAGCTGCCTGGATCGTGCATGGGATGGGCCTTGATGAGCTGACCATCGCCGGGCAGAATCACGTGACGGCGTTGCAAGGGGGGGCGATTACCAGCTTCGTCGTGGAACCAGAGGATGCCGGCCTTTCGCGCGCCCCGATCGAGGCGATCCGGGGTGGCGATGCCGCGTTCAACGCCGCCGCCTTGGCAGCTGTTCTCCAGGGCGCGCCGGGTGCATACCGCGACACCGTGCTGCTGAACGCCGCTGCTGCCCTCATCGTCGCCAGCGAGGCGGGTGATTTGCGCGAAGGTGTGTCCCTGGCGGAGCGCTCGATCGCATCCGGAGCCGCGTTCGCCGCGTTGGAGACCTTGCGGCGGGTCAGTGCCGTAACCGTATCTTAAATCTGAAGGCCAGGAATAGCCGATGGCAGACGATAATGGCTCGATGCCGGATGTGCTCGCCCGCATCTGCGGCGATGTCCGGGCAGATGTAGCCGCCCGCAAGGCGGTGCGCGGGATCGACGCGCTGCGGCAACAGATCGCCGCGCGGGGCGATGCCACGCGCGGGTTCGGGTATGCGTTGAAGCAGGCCGCGGCGGCCGGCCGGTATGGGCTGATCGCCGAGATCAAGAAGGCGTCGCCCTCGGGCGGTCTGATCCGGCCGGATTTCGATCCGCCGGCACTGGCGCGGGCCTACGAGGCCGGAGGCGCCACCTGCTTGTCCGTGCTGACGGAACCCCGTCACTTCCAGGGTGATCCGGAGTATCTGAAAGCCGCCCGCGCCGCGGTACCGCTGCCGGTGCTGCGGAAGGATTTCATGCTCGATCCCTGGCAGGTTTACGAAAGCCGGGCGATGGGGGCGGATTGTATTCTGCTGATCATGGCGGCGCTGACGGATGCGCAGGCGCGGGAGATGGAGCAAGTCGCCATGAGCCTCGATCTTGATGTTCTGGTTGAAGTGCATGACCACCACGAGTTGGACCGGGCGCTGCTGCTGGAGACATCGCTGATTGGGATCAATAACCGCAATCTCAAGACGTTAGAGACAAATCTTGCCGTGACAGAGGAACTGGCGCCGCTGGTGCCGCCGGACCGGTTCCTGATTTCCGAAAGCGGTATCCGGAATACGGCCGATCTGCGGCGGCTCTCGGCGGTGGGGGCTCAATGCTACCTCGTGGGTGAGAGCCTGATGCGGCAGGCGGACGTGACGGCGGCGGTGCGGGACCTTCTGGGCGATGGCACCGCCTGATGAGCGGGTTCACCCATTTCGACCAGGCCGGTAACGCGGCGATGGTGGATGTCTCGGATAAGGCGGTCACGGCCCGGACGGCGACGGCACGGGCGCGGGTGGTGATGGCGGCGGCGACGCTGGCGATGATCCAGCAGGGTTCGGCGAAGAAAGGCGACGTGCTGGGCGTGGCGCGGCTGGCCGGGATCATGGCGGCGAAGCGGACAGCCGATCTTATCCCGCTGTGCCATCCACTGCCGATCTCATCGGTGAAGGTCGATCTGGAGACCGATGCGGCGGCGAACGCGGTAGAGATCGTCGCGACAGTGCGCACGACCGGTCAGACCGGCGTGGAAATGGAGGCGCTGACAGCGGCGAGCGTGGCGGCACTGACGGTTTACGACATGTGCAAGGCCGTCGATCGCTCGTTGCGGATCGAGGGGCTGCGGGTGACGCACAAGGCGGGCGGGAAGTCGGGGGAATTTTCCCAGGATTGATCGCCGATCCATCTGTTTCCGGCCCAAGCCGGTTCATGTGATGATCCGCCCATGGAAGGCCCCGACACCGTTATCACCGACACCGTTATCCCTGGCCACTACACGCAGTTGGCACGTTTGGCATGGAACCGGGATCCGTCTCGCGCGATCAGCGGCGAGGAGGCGTTCGGCCTCTACGAGGCGAATTGGCGGCATGTGGAGGTGGCCTCATTATCCCCCGGGGAACGGGACTTGATTGAGGCTCTGGCGGCCCGCTTCGGCAGCGGACACCTTCTGACTACAAAATAGAACGCGGACCGTCGCATCCCAATCTTGGAGTCCGGCACATGGTTCACTTCAAGAGGCCGGAGCACCAGGCGGTCGCCGCCGCACTGCGGGCCATGGACCATGATCTGCTCATGCGCTGCGCATGCTGGTTTGGCAGAGGCACCGAAATCGTCCTGGACCTCGGCGAATATCGTCTTAGCAAAGATATCGACTTTCTCTGCGCGGACGCCGACGGCTACCGGGAAATGCGCTCTCTGGCGGTGTCGCGTGGAACGTCTGCCCTGTTCGGAGGCGACGTGAGCGGGCGTTCAAGAGCGACCAGTACGGCATCAGGGGCATTATTTCCGTCCAGGACATTCCGCTCCGGTTCGAGATTATCCGGGAGAGCCGCATCGGCCTCGAAGGACGCCCGGACCGGGAACTGGGCGTTCCGAGGCTGCTCACCGCCGATCGAATCACCGAAAAGATGCTCGCGAATGCCGACCGCGCCCATGACCGATCGACGGCGTATCGGGACGCGATCGACCTGGGAATGTTGGCTCTCCATCGTGGTCCTTTTCCGGACGCTGCCTTGTTGAAGGCAGAGCAAGCCTATGGCAACGACGTGGAGCGAAAGCTCGCGTGGGTTCTGGGACGCCTGGCCGATGCGGAGGAACGCCGACACACCTCCGCGGCCCTGGGCATGGACCCGCGCCTGTTGGATGCCGCCGCGCGCGCCCTATTGGGGGAATTCCGGTGCCTCAGGCCAGGCGCTTTGTTGCCGGGGATCCTGCCGATCCCCCCGCATCTCCGACAAACCCATGTCGTCGATGCGTCGTTGGACGGCCGGAAGGTGGCGATCCGAAAGCGCCCGCCTATCGGCTGCGTTTCTGGTCGGCTCGACAACAGCTTGGGGCCAGCCGCGGTCTTCCGCGATCGCGAGATGTATTTCCTCGATGGTGTGCGGTGTCCCAACATGGACGCGTGGCGGCAGGCCGTGGCGCAGCGTGGCGCGAAATAGCGGCCTTCTTGCCGGAGTGCTTGGGCGCCGCCTTCTCCGGCCACACGCTGCATCGCGCCGTGACGTAAAACTCCCTTTTTAGGTGGCGTCGATCGCGACCGGCCGGCATTGGCCATTGGGCCGCTGGAGTGGCCGCCGTGTGGCGGGATCAGGCAGGGTTGGGGCACCATTGGCAGCACAAAATGATGCAACGATCGACATAATAATGTATCTACCGAAACAGATAGATGCCGGATTGAACCAACAATGTCTGATGCTCATCAAGCGACCGCGACCTTCAACCAAGCTCATGCGCTTAATGAAGAGCAGCTTACAGACTGCATCCGGGCCTGCGGTTTCGATGCTGAGTGGTATCTTAAACAGAACGTCGGTCTGCTTGATGCGGGAATCAACCTTGATTCGGCGCTATTACACTTTCTTGCCCATGGCTATAATGAGCACCGTGATCCCCTTTTCGGTGCGATATCCGATGGGTTGGAAACGATATCATCCCTTGCAATTCCGGATCGGCGCTATGCCGCGCAGCTGGTCAAGAGCGTATTCTTCGGTCAATTGAGAAATCCCGGGACGCCGGACAGGCTGTGGGCCGGCGTCGATGGCGGCTTGATCCAGTGCGTGCGTGATCACGGCGGCCTCCCCTATTTCATCATCGGAGACTCTCACACCAACCATTACAAAATAGATTCGTGGATCGGGACTCACTGGCTGGCGCCGTTGCCGATTGTCTGTCACGGCGCATCCGCCATCGGCCTGGCGAATGAGAACTCCCGGTCGCAATATGGCCAGAAGATTTTGCGATGGGCGGCCTCCACCGCCGGCCTCCAGCGTCGTTTCGACGTTCCGGTCTTTCTCAAGTTCGGCGGGATCGACGCGGAATTCCTCTGGATTTCACGCCGAATCCAGAAAGGTATCCACCACTTCTCGGTTTCGGAATTTAGCGACTTTGCCCGGGAGTCGGTTGCGAAATACGGTCAGTTCATGGATACACTTGCCACGACAATAGACCCCGCACTTTTGCGGGTCTGTTCGGTGTTTCCATCGGTGCTGACCGATGCTTCATGGACCGCCGGGTATATCGACGCTCACAAGGGCTCAACGGAAGACAACCGCCAACTGGCCGATGGGCTCAGAAAGCTGGAGATTCCCAACTCGGCCACCCGCACGAAATTGCGGGCAATATACAATAGCTACCTGGAAGATCTGTGTACAAACAAAGGCCTGAAATACGTCGATGATTTTTCGCCTTTCCTGGATCCGAGCGGGTCGCTCGACAGCCGATACCTGGGTGCGCACAAAGGCACCGACTTCCATTTGGACCTCGATTCATCGAGTGAGCCGCTTCTGAAGATCATTCGTGCGTCCCTTGCGCCGGCGAACAACATCCCGACGGGGGAACCGGCGCCGCCGACAATCGCGGCTTAGGCACTCTGCCGCCGGGCGATGACGGATACCGAATGGCCGCCGCTTCATCTTTGTGGAGGAACAATCGAATCGCCGGCGTTGGCTCGACAACCTCTCCTCGTCATGGCCCGGCTACAGTCCGGGCCGCTGCCACGGCACGGTGCTGGATCAGATGGCCCGGACTGCCGCCGGGCCATGACGGATGGGGACTGTCGCCGGGCCATGACGGATGGGCAATGGCTGTGGGTTCATCTTTCCGCCCCGGTATTATCGATTAACGAGGTGAACCGTTGTCCAGCCAGGGGATCAGTGCGATCTTTCCGTTTTAGGAATCGTCAACATAATCGATAGAATAGCGACGACGACCATAAACACGTTGAACATCAGCGCAATGATCGCCGCCTCGCGGATACCCAGGTTATCCTGGCGCCCATAGAAGGTGATCACGCCTTCCAGCCAATGCACACTATTGGTGCCGGTGCTAAGCGCCGTGAAGATCGCCGCCGAAATGGCCACGCCGAACGCAGCCCCTAGCGACGATGCCATCTTATAGATGCCGGAACCGGAACCGGCTTGCGTTTCCGGCAGACTGGACAGCGCGGCGTCCGTGGAAGGCGTCGCATAAAACGCCAGGCCGACGCCGAACAGGGTGTAGCCAATGACGGCCAGGACTTTGTAATTCGTCAGCAGCAGGTTTGCTGGCGAGAGAAACAGGATCGCAAGTCCCGTGATAAGACAGCCCCAGATCATTGGTCTGCGCGCACCGAAACGCTGCAGGAGCTTCTCACCCACCCGGATGAAGGCAATGATCGCGACGGCATAGCCAAGAGTCAGAAGGCCGGCTTGCTGTGCGGTCATGTTGCCGCCGAGCTGGACCAGTTGCGGCGATACGATAAGGGTGCCGGCGACCGCGTTGAGCAGGAAGTTCGAAATCGTGGCGCCGGTGTAGGTCGGGTTGCTGAACAGCGTGAAATTGACGAAGGCGGCAGATGTCCTCGCCTCAATCCGGAAGAACAGGAAACCAGAGATCAAGGTGATCACGATCAGAGCGAGCGCCGTCGGGCTCGTCCACCCGAGGTTGTTCCCCTGGGTCACGACGATTTGCAGGCTGACCATGGCGATCATGAAGGTGATCACGCCGGGGAAGTCGAATCTGTAGTCCGCCTTGTCCATGGCCCGGCTTTCCGGGGTACCCCGCATCATGACGATGCCCGCCACCGCGACCAGCGCGGAGGCGAAGAAGATGTAGCGCCAGCCCAGGCTCTGGGTAACAAGCCCGCCGAACAAGGCGCACACGCCGGATCCGCCCCAGGAACCGATCGACCATAGGCTGACCGCGCGCTGGCGCGCAGCGCCATCCCAATACGTTTTCACCAATGCGAGACTGGCAGGCATGATGCATGCGCCGGACAGGCCTTGCAGCGCGCGCCCAGATAGCAGGAACACAGACGCCAAGCTGCCGACGGGGGCCAGTCCGACCAGCAGAGAGCCGACGATACTCAGGTAGAACCCGATCTTGACGATTCGGACGCGGCCGACACGGTCAGCCAGACCGCCCATCACGACGATGAAGATCCCAGAGAACAAAGCTGTGATCGCCACGGCGCTGTTCATCGTGCTGGGGCCGAGACCGAGGTCCTTGCCCATGTCGGGGGCGATGTTCAACGTCGTCTGGGCGAACAGCCAGAAGGTCAGAACGCCGAGAATGATGCCGTAGAGGAGCCTGTCGTTACCACGGAATGGTGTCGGGTCGCTGGGCACTGAGCTCACCTCAGTCCTCCTCGATATTGCCACTGGTTGTCTCGCCTCTTGCCGATCGGATGGATAGCTGCCCGTGAGCGGGATTCGTCAAGTCGCCCGTCCGATATGATCGGTGGCAGGGGAACCCTCATGCCCTCATACCCGCCGCCCGATGGGGCGATCGGGGCAGCTCGCGCAAAGACTGACACGCCGGCCGCTTGTCCCATGGTCGTCATGGCCGGACCAGCTTATTGACGAATAACCACTTACCGAGGTGCAACGGGTGTCCGGATCAGGTCCGGGCATAACGTGGAGGAAACCGGCGGAGAGTCCGTGTCAACGCGACCTCGTAATTGAGAGCGGATAAAGCCTGGCAAAGGGAAGAACGAGGGATATGGAGAATACACTGGTACCGCGGGGCTGGCCAAAGGGCCGGCCGTTGGCCGTCTCGGTCAGCATCATGCTGGAGGGCTGGGCCGCCCCCGACGCGCCGGGGATCGGACCGATGGGCAACCCGCTGAGACCGGGCGTGGTCGATCTGCAAGGACGTTCCTGGGCGGACTATGGCGCGAAGGTTGGGGCGTGGCGGCTATTGGACCTCTTGGACCGGGAAGAGACGCGTGCGGTGTTCTACACCTCCGGCGTGGTGGCGGAGCAGTATCCGGCCCTGCCGGCGGCGATCGCGGGGCGGGGGCATAGCGTCGCCGCGCATGGCTGGAGCCAGGGCACCCTGCCCGCCTATGTGACGCATGAGCAGGAAGCCGCCGATATCGCACGGTGCGTGGACATTATCACCGCAACCGCCGGCTCCGCGCCCTCGGGTTGGCTCAGTCCGCGCTGCACGCCGAGCGCGGTGACGTCGGATCTGCTCGCGGCACAAGGATTCAAGTTTCACGCGGAAATGTTCGATTCCGATCTGCCCTACCGGATCGAGACACCATCCGGGTCGTTGATCGGCGTGCCGTTCACGATGGAGGTGAACGATATGCCGCTCTATGTCCGGTTTGGGAACGAGCCCGATGCGTTCACGCGGACGTTGACGAAAATCGTCGAGGGGTGGCCGCGGCTTGGAAGCCCTTATGCCTGCCTGGATATCACGCTGCATGCGCATGTTTTCGGCCGGCCCTACGGGGCTCTGGCGTTCCTCGATTCACTCGCCGTCGTGAAGCGCAGCCCGCACTGCTGGCTGACGAACCACGAGGCGTTGGCTGGTTTGTGGAGTGACCGGTCGTAGGGTCGATGACCCTGTGCCCCGGCGGATTACGGTCTTCGCGCGGTGGCCAAGGAAGCCGGAGCATGACAGAGGGGAAGAAAGCCAGGCAAGTTCCGTGCGCACCAATCCGGGCAACGTCTCTGCGAATAGGGCAGGATTGACGTAATAAAATTTCGCGATCAGCGACCCGCACGAAACGATATCCGCCCGCACCACCCCTTGTATATCGGCACGACAAGCGGTTAACCAAATTGTGGTTAACAGACACTATTGCGTTGCGCCATCAACGTTTTCTGCCCCCCAGCGCTTGTCGAACCAATCGTTATGCCGCTACTCACCGCCGGGTAGCACTCGCAACCGAAGCAGGAGACGTCGATATGGCGCAGGCGGCCGAGGCAAGAAAACGCGGCAAGACCAAGGAAAAGGCGGTGGATCGGGAGACGCTGCTGAAGGCGTACCGCACCATGCTGCTCATCCGCCGCTTCGAGGAAAAGGCCGGCCAGCTTTACGGCATGGGCCTCATTGGCGGTTTCTGTCACCTCTATATCGGCCAGGAAGCGGTCGTCGTCGGCATGCAGGCGGCGATCGGCGATGGCGACGAGGTCATTACCTCCTACCGGGATCACGGCCATATGCTCGCCTGCGGGATGGACGCCCGCGGTGTGATGGCGGAGCTGACGGGCCGTTCCGGCGGATATTCGCACGGCAAGGGCGGCTCCATGCACATGTTCAGCAAGGAGAAGAATTTCTTCGGTGGGCACGGCATCGTCGGCGCGCAGGTCAGCCTGGGCATTGGGCTGGCATTCAGCAACATGTATCGCGGCAATGACCGGGTTTCGCTGACGTACTTCGGTGAAGGCGCCTCGAACCAGGGCCAGGTGTTCGAAAGCTTCAACCTGGCCGCGCTGATGAAGCTGCCGGTGGTGTTCGTCATCGAGAACAACAAGTACGGCATGGGCACCTCGGTGGAGCGGGCATCCGCCAGCCAAGACCTTTCCAAGAACGGCGTGCCCTGGGGCATTCCGGGCATGCAGGTCGATGGCATGGATGTGCTTGCGGTCAAGGAGGCCGCGGACCAGGCGGTCGCGGCGTGCCGCGCGGGCAAGGGGCCATTCCTGCTGGAGGTGAAGACGTACCGGTATCGGGGTCACTCGATGTCCGACCCGGCGAAGTATCGCACCCGTGAAGAGGTGCAGATGATGCGCACCCAACATGACTGCATCGAGAACGCGCGCCACAGCCTGGAAGCGCTGGATGTCGAGGAGAAGGTGTTCAAGACGATCGACGACGAGATCAAGGGGATCGTCCAGGACGCCGCCGACTTCGCGCAAAGCAGTCCGGAGCCGGAGCTGTCCGAGCTCTATACCGACGTGTTGCTGGAGGGCTGAACGGTGGCGACTCAAATCCTGATGCCGGCGCTTTCGCCCACGATGACCGAGGGCAAGCTGGCGCGCTGGCTGAAAAACGTTGGCGACGATGTGCGCGCCGGCGACGTGATAGCCGAGATCGAAACCGACAAGGCGACGATGGAGGTCGAGGCCGTGGATGAGGGCAAGCTGGCCCGTATCCTGGTCGAAGAGGGCACCGAGGGAGTCCCCGTCAACACACCCATCGCGGTTCTGAGCGCGAATGGCGAGGATGTGTCTGCCGCGCCGGCACCGGCCGTCGCACCGAGGGCAGAAGCTCCCGCGGCACCCAAGCCCGCCCCCGCCTCACCGGCGCCGGCCGCCGCGGAGGCGGCACCTTCGCCTGAAAAGGATTGGGGACCGACCAAGCCCACCACGGTCCGCGAAGCGTTGCGCGACGCCATGGCGTTGGAGATGCGCCGCGATGGCGACGTGTTCCTGCTGGGCGAGGAAGTCGCGCAGTACCAGGGCGCCTACAAGATCAGCCAGGGTCTGCTGGACGAGTTCGGGGCGAAGCGGGTCATCGATACGCCGATCACCGAGCATGGTTTCACCGGCATGGCCGTCGGCGCGGCGCTGAACGGGCTGCGGCCGATCGTCGAGTTCATGACCTTCAACTTCGCCATGCAGGCGATGGACCAGATGATCAACTCGGCGGCGAAGACGCTGTATATGTCGGGCGGCCAGATGGGGTGCCCGATCGTGTTCCGCGGCCCCAACGGCGCGGCCTCGCGGGTCGGCGCGCAGCACTCGCAGTGCTACGCGAGCTGGTACGCGCATGTGCCGGGGCTGAAGGTCGTTGCACCCTGGTCGTCGGCGGACGCGAAGGGCCTGCTGCGCGCGGCCATCCGCGATCCGAACCCGGTGATCGTGCTGGAGAACGAGATCCTTTACGGCCACACGTTCGAATGTCCGGTGGATGAGGACTTCATCCTGCCGATCGGCAAAGCGAAGATCGAGCGGACCGGCAAGCACGTGACGCTGGTTGCGTTCAGCATCATGGTCGGCGTGGCGCTGAAGGCAGCCGAGGTGCTGGCCGAACAGGGGATCGAGGCCGAGGTGATCAACCTCCGTTCCCTGCGTCCGCTGGACACGGTGACGATCGTGGAAAGCGTGAAAAAGACCAACCGGCTGGTGACCGTCGAGGAAGGCTGGCCCTTCGCGGGCATCGGTGCCGAGGTGGCGATGCAGGTGATCGAGCACGCCTTCGACTGGCTCGACGCGCCGCCGGTGCGGGTCCATGGGGTCGATGTCCCCCTTCCCTACGCTGCGAATCTGGAGAAACTCGCACTGCCGCAGCCCGAATGGGTCGTGGACGCGGTGAAGAAGATCGTCTGACCGGGGGGTTCAACCATGGCCACGAATATCCTGATGCCGGCGCTGAGCCCGACGATGACCGAGGGCACGCTTGCCCGTTGGTTGAAGAAGGAAGGCGATCAGATCAAAGCCGGCGATGTGATCGCCGAGATTGAGACCGACAAGGCGACCATGGAGGTCGAGGCGGTCGATGAAGGGGTGCTGGGCAAAATCCTCGTCGAGGACGGCACGGCGAATGTGAAGGTGAACGCACCGATCGCGGTGCTGGTGGAGGCAGGGGAAGCGGTGCCGAGCGGTACGGCGGCGGCTGCACCTGCCCCGAAGCCGGCCGCTGCTCCCGCAGCGCAACCGGCGGCGCCGAAGCCGGCGGCAGCGCCGGCGCTGGTTGCCGATGGTCACGTTCTGTCGGGCGACCGCGTTATCGCCTCGCCCCTCGCCCGGCGCATGGCGCTCCAGGCCGGGATCGACTTGTCGGGCTTGAAGGGTACCGGGCCAAACGGCCGGATCGTGCGGGCGGATATCGAGGCGGTTCAGAAGGGCGGCGCGCCGGCCCCGGTTGCTGCTCCGGTTGCTGCCCCAATGGTCGCGCCTGCCGCCGCGCCGGTGGCCAAGGCGGCCGCGCCGGCGATCACCGCGCCGCACAAGCTGGTGCCGCACACCAGCATGCGGAAGGTCATCGCACGGCGGCTGACCGAGGCGAAATCGACCATCCCGCACTTCTATGTGTCGATGGATATCGAGATCGATGCGATGATCGGTCTGCTGAACCAGTTGAACGCGAAGGCGCCGAAAGAAGGCCCTGGCGCGTATCTGATCACCATCAACGACATGGTGATCAAGGCGACGGCTGCGACGTTGCGGAAGGTGCCGACGGTCAACGCAAGCTGGACCGACGACGGCATG
Organism: Rhodopila sp.; assembly: GCA_031291715.1. Lineage (GTDB taxonomy): Bacteria > Pseudomonadota > Alphaproteobacteria > Acetobacterales > Acetobacteraceae > Rhodopila. The sequence goes on from JARLIN010000331.1 coordinate 28,800, forward strand.
GTTTTTTACGACGACGTCGACATCAGTGTCGCGGTCTCCATTCCCGATGGGTTGATCACGCCGATCATCCGGCAAGCGGACACGAAGGGCCTGGCTACGATCAGCCGGGAGATGAAGGATCTGGCGGGACGTGCCCGCGCCGGGAAGTTGAAGCCCGAGGAATTCCAGGGCGGCGGGTTCTCGATCTCCAACATGGGGATGTTCGGGGTTTCGGAGTTCTCCGCCATCATCAACCCTCCCCAGGGGGCGATCCTGGCCGTCGCGGCGGGCCGCAAGCGGCCGGTCGTGAATAAGGACGGCGAGCTGGCGGTCGCGACGGTGATGACCTGTACGCTATCGGTGGATCACCGGGTCGTGGACGGGGCGCTCGGGGCGCAGTGGCTGCGGGCGTTCAAGCAGGTGGTCGAGGATCCGTTGAGTTTGCTGCTTTAGGGGTGTGGTGAGGGCGGCGCCTCCATGGAAGCGCTGGATGAGACCCTGCGCCGTTCTTGTCGTGCGTCGTGGCGCTCCCTTGTGTCGCGATACTCCCCTCGGTCGTGGCTCCCCCATGTGTCATGGCCGGGCTTGGCCCGGCCACCCACGACTTTACATCAGCCCGGCCGAAAGATCGTCCCACTCGGGGTTCCCCGCGACAATCAACCGGACTTTCCATGCTCTGGGCCAACGCTTGAGGCTCGTTTCGCGTTGAATAGCAGTGCGCATGTCGCCGTGGGTCTCGCAGTAAACCAGGCGGTGAAGCTTGTACCGACTTGTGAAGGTCGATCCGATACCGGCCTGGTGCTCTCTAACACGGCGTGTAAGATCACTCGTTACGCCGAGGTACAGCGTCCCGTTTGGACGATTCGTCAGGATGTAAATCCAGCCGACTGGCATGGTCTGGACGTTACAGGCGGAAGGTTAAGAAAGGGTTTACAGCCCCCCCTCTCTAGACATTCTAACGCGGGCCAGGCTTTCAAAGTCGTGGGTGGCCGGGCCAAGCCCGGCCATGACACGAACAGAAAGCCGGACCATGACGATAGTAAGAGGTCGAGCCGGCCTGACCATTCTCCACTCCCCCCTCATCCCGAGACGTATCGTGCTCCGCTTGCCCCCTGCCGCGTATGGGGATCGGCCCAGACATGACACCTAGCGTCACCCTCCGCCCCGCACGCCCCGACGACACCCCGGACATCCTGCGCCTGATCCGCGCCCTGGCCGACTACGAACGCCTGGCCGATGAGGTCACCGCCACCGAACACGACTTGCACGAGGCCCTGTTCGCCCCCCGGCCCCATGCCCACGCCATCCTCGCGGAAACAGCCGGAAAACCCGTCGGCCTCGCGCTGTTCTATTACACATTCAGCACGTTCAAGGCGCGGCCGAACATCTTCCTCGAAGACCTGTTCGTCGAACCCGCCCATCGTGGCACTGGCATCGGCCTTGCGCTGATGCGCACCCTCGCACAGCGGGCGGTCGCGGAAAACTGCCGCCGCATCGAATGGCGCGTGCTCAACTGGAACCAACCTTCGATCGATTTCTACCAACGGATCGGTGCCGAACCGATCGACGACTGGCACACACGACAACTCGGCGGCGACGCCCTCGTCTCCCTGGCGCAAGGAACCTCCCATGGCTGACCAAGCATTCGACCTGATCGTCCTCGGCGGCGGCCCCGGCGGCTATGTCGCCGCCATCCGCGCCGCTCAACTCGGAATGAAAACCGCCGTCGTGGAGCGGGAGAATCTGGGCGGCATCTGCCTGAACTGGGGCTGCATCCCGACCAAGGCGCTGCTGCGCACCAGCGAGATCAACCATCTGCTGCATCATCTGCCCGACTTCGGCTTCGCCGCCGTGGAACCGAAATTCGACATCGAAAAAGTGGTGAAACGTTCGCGCGGCGTGGCCAAGCAACTGTCGTCGGGCGTCGCGCATCTGTTGCGCAAGAACAAGGTCACCGTATTCGACGGCGCCGGCAAGCTGGCCGGAAAGCAGACTGTGTCCGTAACGAAAGATGGCAAGGACGTCGCGACGCTGAAAGCGCCGCACATCATCCTCGCGACCGGCGCCCGCGCGCGCCAGCTTCCCGGCATCGAGGCCGACGGCAAGTTGATCTGGTCCTACAGAGAGGCCATGGTCCCAACCATGTTCCCGAAATCGCTGCTGGTGATCGGCTCCGGCGCGATCGGAATCGAATTCGCCAGCTTCTACCTCAATATGGGCGCGCAGGTGACGGTGGTTGAAGTCCTGCCCCGCGTCCTGCCGGTCGAAGACGAGGAAATCTCCGCCTTCGCCCACAAGGCGTTCGAAAAGCAGGGCATGAAGATCTTTACCAACGCCGCGGTGAAGGGCGTCAAGAAAGGCGCCGACAACGTCACCGTAACGGTCGAATCCGGCGGCAAGAGCCAGGAGATCACCGTCGATCGCGTGATCTCGGCCGTCGGGATCGTCGGCAACGTCGAGAACATCGGGTTGGAAGGCACGGGGGTCAAAGTCGATCGCACCCATGTCGTGATCGATGAATACTGCCGCACGGGCGAACCCGGGGTCTATGCCATCGGCGACCTGGCCGGCCCCCCTTGGCTGGCCCACAAGGCCAGTCACGAGGGCGTTATCTGTGTCGAGAAGATCGCCGGCCTGAACGACGTCCATCCGATGGACGTTCTCAACATCCCCGGCTGCACCTACTGCCGGCCGCAGGTGGCCTCGGTCGGGCTGACCGAAGCCAGGGCCAAGGAAGAGGGGCATGAGGTCAAGGTCGGCCGCTTCCCCTTCATCGGCAACGGCAAGGCCATTGCCATGGGCGAGCCGGACGGGATGGTGAAAACCGTGTTCGACGCCAAGACCGGCGAACTCCTGGGCGCGCACATGATCGGCGCGGAGGTCACCGAGATGATCCAGGGTTACACCATCGCCCGGACCTTGGAATCAACGGAAGCCGAGCTGATGCACACGGTCTTCCCGCATCCGACGATCAGCGAGACGATGCATGAGGCGGTGCTGGACGCCTACAAGCGGGCGATTCATTTCTGACGCACATTGACGCCAACGGGGACGCTGGCGTCAGACCGCCCCGGTCGCCTGGCCCGGACCTGGACCAACCGGCGAAAACTGCCCCTTAGCCATCCCCTGCCGTCATAGCCCGGCGACAGTCCGGGCCATCTGAACCAGCACCTTACCGTCGCAGATGGCCCGGACTCTCGCCGGGCTATGACGAGGGCGCAGCATCACCCTCTTTCGCCGGTCGGCCTAATATCAGTTCGCGCAAGGACTGACACGCCGGCCGCTGCCCCATGGTCATCATGGCCGGACCTGATCCGGCCGTGATCTGGAGGGAACCGGCAGAGAGTCGCCGTCAACGTGACCTGGTATAACGCTCGCCCTTGACGGAAAGCATATATGGGATTGCTATATCCCAGCCATGCAAGCCGCATGGTTTCTATAGTAGTCGGGCTTTATCTCTCCCCTCGTGCTGAACGACTTTTTGGCCCACGCCCCGCGCGGCGGCCAAGGGAGCATAGCCTATGCTTGACCTGACCTTCATCGCCACCGGCGCGGTCTTCCTGTTCGTCTGCGTCCTGTACGCCTTCGCCTGCGATCACCTGTGAGGACACCTCAATGACCCTTGACTATGTCCTGGGCGGCTTGGTGACCGTCTTCCTGCTGGCCTACCTGATCGTCGCGCTGATCCGGCCCGAACGATTCTGAGCCAGCCAACTTCTTCGGAAAACAGAAGCCATGACAATCAATGGATGGCTGCAGGTCGCCTTGTACTGCGTCCTGCTCACGCTCCTCATCAAACCGCTGGGGGGTTACATGACGCGCGTCTTCGCCGGCGAGCGGACGTTGCTTTCCCCGGCGATCCGCCCCCTGGAACGCGGCCTCTACCGCCTGTCCGGCATCGATGAGGCGCAGGAACAGTACTGGGTCACCTATGCGATCGCCATGCTGGCGTTCACTTTCGCCGGCTTTGTGGTGCTGTATGCGCTGCAACGGCTACAGGCGATGCTGCCACTGAACCCGCAGAAGCTCGACGCGGTCTCGCCCGATCTGGCGTTCAACACGTCCGTGAGTTTCATAACGAACACGAACTGGCAGTCCTACACGCCGGAAACCACCATGAGCTACCTGGTGCAGATGGCCGGCCTGACGGTACACAACTTCCTCAGTGCCGCCACCGGCATCGCCCTGGCCATGGCGCTGATCCGCGGCTTCAGCCGCCGTTCGGCCAAAAGCGTCGGCAATTTCTGGGTCGATATGACCCGCTGCACGCTGTACATTTTGATGCCGATCTGTATCGTCGTCGGCCTTGTCATGGTCTGGCAGGGCGTGCCGGAGAACCTGTCCGCCTATACCGATGTCACAACGCTGGAAGGCGGCAAACAGGTCATCGCGCAGGGTCCCGTCGCCTCCCAGGAGGTGATCAAGATGCTGGGCACCAACGGCGGCGGCTTCTTCAACGCCAACTCCGCCCATCCGTTCGAGAACCCGAGTGCACTGACCAACCTGATCCAGATCCTGCTGATCTTCTCGCTCGGGGCGGCGCTGACCAACGTGTTCGGCCGGATGGTCGGCAACCAGCGCCAGGGCTGGGCGATCTTCGCCGTCATGGCCGTCCTGTTCATGGCCGGCACGGTCACGACCTACTGGGCCGAGGCCGCGGGCAACCCGCAATTCGCCGCCCTGCATGTCGACCAGGCCGCGTCTGCCCTGCAGGCCGGCGGCAACATGGAAGGCAAGGAGGTGCGGTTCGGCATCGCCAACTCGGCGCTGTTCACCACCATCACCACCGACGCGTCCTGCGGTGCCGTCAACAACATGCATGACAGCCTGCTGCCGATCGCCGGCATGGTCCCGCTCGTCAACATCATGCTGGGCGAGATCATCTTCGGCGGCGTCGGCTCCGGCCTCTACGGCATGCTGCTGTTCGTCATCGTGGCGATGTTCGTCGCCGGCCTGATGGTCGGGCGCACGCCGGAATACCTGGGGAAGAAGCTGGAGGCGAAAGAGGTCAAGATGGCCATGCTGGGCATCCTGATCCTGCCGCTCTCGATGCTGGGCTTCACCGCTCTGGCGGCGGTGCTGCCGATCGGCACCGGGGCCACCAACAATGCCGGCCCGCACGGCTTCACCGAGATGCTCTACGCCTACGTCTCGGCCACCGGCAACAACGGCAGCGCCTTCGCCGGCCTGTCCGCCAACGTGCCGTTCTGGAACGACACGCTGGGGCTTGCGATGTTCGTCGGCCGCTTCCTGATGATCATCCCGATGCTGGCGATCGCCGGCTCGCTCGCCCGCAAGAAGATCGTGCCGATCTCAGCCGGCACGTTCCCCACCGACGGCGGCTTGTTCGTCGGCCTGGTGGTGGGCGTGATCCTGATCACCGGCGGCCTGACCTTCCTTCCTTCCCTCGCCCTGGGGCCGATCGTCGAGCACCTCTCGATGAACGCCGGCACCCTGTTCGACACGGGTAATTGAACATGGACAACAGAACCACACGCGGCACCAAAAGGGGTGTGCAGTCCACCCTGCTGGATCCCGCGATCCTGCTGCCTGCGATCGGGCAGTCCTTCCGCAAGCTTGATCCGCGGCTGATGATCCGCAACCCGGTGATGTTCGTCGTCGAGGTTGTGGCGACCCTCACCACGCTGATCTTCCTGCGCGACGTGGCGACGCACGGGCCGAACGTCGGCTTCACCTTCCAGATCATCCTCTGGCTGTGGATCACCGTGCTGTTCGCCAACTTCGCCGAAGCCGTGGCGGAAGGCCGCGGCAAGGCGCAGGCGGCGACCCTGCGGCGGGCACGCA
>JARLIN010000332.1 GCA_031291715.1 Rhodopila sp.
CCGGGGGGGGGGGGCGGGGGGGGGGGCGGGGGGGGGGCGGGGGCGGCGCCGCCGGCGGCGGGCGGGTGGTCGGGGGGTGGGAGGTTGTCGGGAGTCCGGAGCCTGGCGGGGGTGAGGCGCTGATCAAGCACGAAGCGATCGGCTTGAATTTCATCGACGTGTATTTTCGGACGGGTCTGTATAAGGCGCCGAGCCTGCCGCTGATAATTGGTCAGGAAGGCGCCGGAACAGTGCTCGCGGTCGGGGCGAATGTCGCCAATGTGGCCCCAGGCGATCGTGTAGCCTATGCGGGCCCGCTGGGCGGCTATGCGACTGAGCGCGTGATCGCCGCCGACCGCTTGGTAAAGCTACCGGCCAACATCAGCTTTCAGACCGGTGCGGCGATGATGTTGCAGGGTATGACCGCCCAGTATCTTCTGCGGCGCACTTATACGGTGAAGCCCGGCGACACTATCGTGGTGCATGCCGCTGCCGGTGGGGTTGGGCTGATCATGTGCCAGTGGGCCAAGCACCTTGGCGCCACGGTGATTGGGGTCGTGTCGAACGAGGAAAAGGCCGCATTGGCCCGCGCCCATGGCGCGGCACATACGGTGATCGGGCATGCGACCCTGCCCGCCGAAGTCAAGCGCATCACCGGCGGGGCGATGGTTCCGGTTGTGTATGACAGTGTGGGCAAGGACACGTTCATGGCCAGCATCGACTCTTTGGCACCGTTGGGACTGATGGCCAGCTACGGCAATGCCTCGGGTCCGGTGCCGCCCGTGGAGCTCGGTCTGCTCGCCGCTAAAGGCAGTCTGTATCTGACGCGGCCGACTTTGGCGACCTATACGGCGAAGCGGAGCGATCTGGAGCGGGTCGCAGCCGACCTGTTCGAGGTGGTCGGCAGCGGAGCGGTGAAAATTAAGGTCAATCAGACCTACAGCCTGAAGGACGCCGGTGCCGCCCATACCGCGCTTGAGACTCGGAAGACGACCGGTAGCACCGTGCTGCTGCCGTAAGATCAGGCAGAGGGAGCATGTCCGGCAATGCTGGACGTGCTCTCGCCGTTCGCCGCGCCCACGCCCATCGCCCGCCGCATGAACACACGCTTCATCGGACCCAGGCGGTTTACCGCACTGATCCCGAGATCCCGCGCGGCGCGCACAACCCGGCGATCCGTGCTGAATAACCGGTCGATTCCATCCGTCATCGCGAACATCAGAAGGTTGTCCGACCGCCGCACGCCTTGATACCGCGCAAGCAATGCTTCGCCGCCGACATCCTCCCCCGCCTGGACGGCCTCGATAATTAGATCGGCCAGGGTGATCCCATCACGGAACCCGAGGTTCAACCCCTGCCCGGCAATCGGATGAATTCCGTGCGCCGCATCGCCGGCCAATGCCAGCCGTGTATCGACATACCGGTGCGCGATCATCGCCGATAACGGATAACTCCACCGCCGGCCGACCGCTCGGATGGCTCCCAGGTGCGGCCCCAGGCGGCGGCCGGCCTCGCGCGCGAACCTTGCGTCGTCTAACGCCATGAATGCCACCGCGTCCTTGGTCCGCTCGGTCCAAACAATCGCGGAGACGTGCGCCGCCCCGCCTGGCTCGGCATCCACACTCGGTCCCATCGGCAGCGCGGCAAACGGGCCGGACGGCAGGAAATGCTCTAGCGCCAGGTCGTGATGCGGATGCTCATGCGCGATCGCACACACGATCGCGGTCTGATGATAGGGAATCCGGGTCACTTGGATACCCGCTTGTTCCCGCAGCGGCGAATTGCGCCCCTCCGCCGCGATCACAAGACGACATCGGATCGTTGGGCCATTCTCGAGCCGAACCACCGCACCATCGTTCGACCGCGTGACGCTCGCTTTCGCTGGAGCGAACAAATGCAGTCCAGCTTGCATCGGAAAGCGCGCGTTCAATGCCTTGCGCAACGATCGAGCCTCGACCATCCAGCCGAACGGGCGAGGTTCGTCGCCGGCCTGCCGATGATCGAAATGCAGATGCAAGCGGGATGGCGGCCGTCCGATCCGGCCATCACTGACGCGGATGTCATGGATGGGATTCGGTGGAACGTCCAGCGCGTCCCAAAGGCCGGCGGCCTCCAGCAAACACCGTGATCCCGCCGCGATCGCATAGGCTCGGCCATCGAAAGCCGGGTTCTCCATCGGCGGCAATGTCGCCTGATCGATCAGCACGACGCTGATGCCGGCACCTGCCAGCCGACACGCGAGCGTGCCACCAACAGGGCCGGCACCGACGATGCAGACGTGCGCGGATAACGTTTTGCTCATGTCACCCACGTGGCCGATCGGCCTCAGGCTTCGCCGGTTCGTTCCAAGTGGATGCTGGCGGCGGCGAACCCGAAGCGGGGTTCCATCGGCCCGACTTCTTCAGCGCCTCGGCGACTTCCTTCGGCATGTAGTTCTCATCGTGCTTCGCCAGCACCTCCGAGGCGCGAAACACGCCGTCCGGCTGAACGACACCCAACACGACCACACCCTGGCCTTCACGGAAAAGATCGGGAAGGATGCCCTTATAGACAACCGGCACGCTGGCGTTGCCGTCGGTGACCTTGAACCGAGCGCCGGCCTGGCCCCCCGACGATTTCTCAACTGTCCCTTGCTCCACCAGGCCGCCCAGGCGGACCTGCCGTCCACTGGGGCCGGATTTGGCCAGATCGGACGGCGAGACGAAGAACACCAGGTTGTCGCTGAACGCCGACAAGGTCAGTGCCGCGGCGGAGCCGAGGCCAATGCCGCAAATCAGGAGAACGAGCAGCCGCCGATTTTTGCGGGTCATGACCGGCCTCGGTCGCGGCGCATGTCTATCGCCTCCAGGCGGAGCCGAGCCGAACGAACCCGGAAGAAGGCTTCGGCGGCGAAGATCACCGGCAGTCCAACCGCAATGACATAGGCTGCGACGATGTAGGGAAGATGCGTCACGATAGGGCCTCCTGCTCACCGGCGGACGAGGCCTTGGCCATCAGAAGCGATCGTATCCGACGCTCCATCACCGCTGCACGGGTGCGGGCGATGGTGATCGCGGCGAACAGCAGGCTGAACCCGATGGCGGAGAACAATAGGGGCCATAGCATGCTGGAGGCGATCGACGGCGCGCCCGTCAGGCCGATGGAGGCGGGCTGATGCAGGGTGTTCCACCAGTCAACGCTAAATTTGATGATTGGCAGGTTAATTACGCCGACCAGCGCAAGGATCGCTCCGGCGCGATAGCCGCGCGTCGGATCATCGAATGCTCGCACCAGCGCGATATGCCCCAGATATAAGAGAAACAGGACGAATACCGATGTGAGGCGCGCATCCCACACCCACCAGGCACCCCAGGTCGGCTTTCCCCACAGGCTGCCGGTCGCCAAGCAGACCGCCGTGAACCCGGCGCCCACCGGCGCTATCTCAGCTGCCGCGAGGTCGGCCAGCGGATGGCGCCAGACCAGCGACAGGACGCTGCAGACTGCCAGCGAAAAATATCCGGCCGATGCAAGCCAGGCGAAGGGCACATGCACGTACATGATGCGAACGGTATCGCCTTGCTGCCAGTCGTCCGGGGCGAAGAACAGGCCCCACGCGACGCCGACGGCGGTTAGCAGACCACCGGTCCAAAAGAGCCATGGCAACACCTTTCCGGACAGCCGAAGGAACTGACCCGGGTTGGCGAAACGATGAAGCATCCGCCCCGTGCGGGGCGTTGTCACTGATGTACGAAGATCCACTAGCGTCTTTTACCCGATCGGCTGGACCTGTGAAAGCGCATGCTCGTCATGCCAGCGTCGTTCCGCCGCATTGATCTCGATCATGACAGCGCGGCGTGACGGCCAAAACCGGACAGGATCACGAGCGAGCAACACGGACCGTGCGCGACTATTTCATACCGGTGATCGAGGACACCATCGCCCGCGGATCTCGCTTCGGCCAGCGACCGGCGTCGACCTGGACGATGAAATCGCCGACCAACCGGTTGAACTGGTCGGGATCCTCCAGGTTTATCGTGTGGCCGCAGTTCGGCATTACCGACAGGGCAGCGGAAGGAATGGTCTGCTTCATCAGCAGGGCAGGTTGCAGACAGGGCCAGTCCTCATCACCGGTCAGGATCAGTGTCGGCACGGTCAATGCCGCCATCTGGTCCACGAGGTCATATAGAGACGGCCGCTCGCCCTGCACGCCAAGTTGGGTGTTGCGGGCGCCAATGGCCGAATGTTCCGCGAGTTGACGTTTGAACTCGTCAAAGCCGCGCGGATCCTTGTTCTCGAACTGCACGCGGGTTGGGCCGTAGGCATATTTGGCGGCGAAAGCCTCAATGCCAGATGCATCGAGGAACGCCGCGACAGCCGCAACCTCAGAGCGGAATTTTTCCCGCTCGCCCAATTCAGCGCCATAACCGCAGCCGGCGACGCATAGCGACAGTGCGCGGGCCGGGTGGCGGAAGCCGAAATGCAGCGTGGCGAATCCACCCATGGACAGGCCGACGACATGGGCCTTGTCGATTCCCAGCCGGTCGAGCACGGCGGCGATGTCATCGGCCGCCCGCGTCTGCGAATATTTGGCTACGGCGTCAGGCACATCGGACGGCGGATAGCCGCGGGCGGCATAAGTGATTGCCCGATAACGCTGGCCGAAATGCCGCATCTGCGCTTCCCAGGCGCGGTGGTCGCCGGCGAACTCATGCACGAAGATGACCGGTACGCCGGAACCTGATTCCTCGTAGTAGAGTCGAACTCCGTCGTCGGTCGTCGCGAATGGCATCTGTTGTCTCCCGGGTGGATTGCCGAATTGTACGCCATCGGGCGAGACTGACCAGGGGCGGTCGAACCCTGGATGGGAAAGTGTGCAGATAACAGGCGTAACGACCTACATTTGTGCCGATGCCACTCTTGCATCGGGGCTGGGTTTTCAGTGTGGCGCTCGTGATTCCATCGGCCTGCTTGTCGTACTGACCGGCATCCTGACCTGCATCTGGCTCTGCACCCGGGGGGCAACAGGCTCCTCGGGGGCCGCGGCTGCTGAAGCGCCATTCCCTCACAAGACATCGCCAGCGGCGACGCTGTGGGTCAACACCGTCGCTCGACCACCAATCGTGCTGCGTTGCCCCTCCCATGGCGCCCCGCGGGGAGGGGATCGCCTGTCTTTTTCTTAGTCGGTCTTGATCCAGACGGACTTCACGTTCAGGTACTCCTCCAGATGCTGTACGCCTGACTCGCGGCCATACCCGCTCATTTTGTAGCCGCCGAACGGTACCGCGGGGTCCATCGCCTGGTAGCAATTGATCCAGACCGAGCCAGCGCGGATCGCTTTCGCCAAGCGGTGCGCCTTGCCCACGTCACGGGTCCAGACGCCGCTGCCCAGCCCGAACTGAGTCTTGTTGCCCCGCTCGATCACTTCCTCGATATCGGTGAAAGGGATGGCCGAAATCACCGGGCCGAAGATTTCCTCCTGTGCGATGCGCATGTCGTCGCGCACATCGGCGAACACCGTGGGCGGCACGAAGAACCCTTTCGCCAGCGCGCCATCGGTCAGCCGGTCGCCGCCCGACAGCGGGCGCGCGCCTTCCTGCCGGCCGATGTTCAGATAGCTGGTGACCCGGGTCAGTTGTTCTTGCGAAACCAAAGGCCCGACCTGGGTTTCCGGATCGCTGCCGTCGCCGACGCGCAACGTCTTGCTGAAATCAGCGAGGCGACCAACGAATTCGTCGTAGATCTTCTTCTCGACGAACAGCCGCGTTCCGGCGCTGCAGATCTGTCCGGAATTGGCGAACACCGCCATGCCAGCACCGGGCACTGCCTGGCTCAGGTCGGCATCTGCGAACACGATGTCCGGCGATTTGCCGCCGAGTTCCAAGGACACCCGCTTCAAGTTCCCAGCAGATGCTCGGATGATCGACTGGCCGGTCAGGTGCGATCCGGTGAACGCCACCTTATCCACGTCAGGATGCGACGCCAGCGCCGCGCCCGCGGTCTCTCCGAAGCCAGGCACTACGTTGACGACGCCCGGCGGGACGCCTGCCTCCAGGCACAGCTCACCCAGGCGCAACGGCGTCAGCGGGGCTTCCTCGGCGGGCTTCAGCACCACGGTGCAGCCGGTGGCCAGCGCCGGTCCAATCTTCCAGATCGACGCGGTCAGCGGGCCGTTCCAGGGGATGATCGCGCCAACCACGCCGATTGGTTCCCTTCAGCGTGAAGGAGACGATCTCGCCGGGCAGGGAGTTGTTGATCGTCTCGCCGTGCAGTGCCGTCGCCATGCCGGCATAGAAGCGTAGCATGCCGACCGCACGCGCCCGGTTGCCGCGGGTCCGGGTGATCGGCGCCCCCATGTCGAGCGTGTCCAGCGCGGCGAATTCCTCGATGTCGCGCTCAACGAGATCGGCGAGCTTCAACAAAATCCGCTGTCTTTCGGCCGGCTTGAACTTGCTCCAGGGGCCGTTGAAGGCTTCGCGTGCCGCGGCGACCGCGCGATCGATGTCCTCGACGTCACCTTCGGCAACCTGGGCGAGGATTTCGCCGGTGGCGGGGTTGCGTGTCTCGAACGTTTTGCCGGACGCGGCTTCAAGCCATTTGCCGCCGATCAGCATGCGCTTCGGCTTGCCATCCAGGAATGGATGGATCTGTGTTATGACGTTCATTGATCTTGATCTCCCTTGGCAGACGACGCTATTCCTGTACGGATATAGCGACATATGCAATGGGAGTCCATGCGTCAGCTGGGTATAGACGGCCTTTCCTGCGGCATTACGGCGACAGCGGTGTTGGTTTCCGTTTGGCAGACGCGTTTTGAGAGACCAGTACCGCTATAGCCTGTGATATATCGCGATAGGGTGAAAGCTGACACAACTCGTTGTGTACAAGCGGGATTAACGTAGCGCAAAGGAACGGTGATGAGTGGAGGGGGGATTTCCATCGCGATCAAGAGCGCGGCGAACGCCTCGGTCCTGTCGCGGCCGATCGATATCCACGGGAGCCCGCCTACGCTGATCAAACGCGAGGTGGTGTCCCGTCGCAGGAAAATATGGGAGTTCAACACCAACCTGCATTGTTCGATCATTGGCACGTGCCTGTCCACCGGCGAACTGCGGCTGGTCCTGAAGAAGTTTGGCATGACGTCGCAGAGTTCCACCGACCACGAACTGCATGGCATCGCCGTGACTCTGGCTGGCCGACACGATGACGCGGCCAGGCAGTTGCACAAGGCGCTGGATCATCGGCACAAGCTCGCGGTCAGCCAGTTGGCCAAGGCGGACAGCGAGGACGCCGTTCGCGCGATGTGGCGAGACGCGGTACGGTGCGGCGACATACCAGGCGCCTATTGGGCGACGCTGACGCACCCGCTTACGACGCAGGCCATCATTCGGGAGACTTTCGGTGAGGTACACATGCTGTCGCATCTCGTCGGATCGGCCAATCGTGCGGACATACGGCGCCTGTGCCAGCTTGAATCCGAGAAGGCGGCGTTAGAGGGGAAGGTGGAACGGCAGCAGCATGCGCTGCATGAGGCGGTCGTCGTCCGCGACGCGCAGATCGCGGCGTTGCGTCAGGCTTTGGCGGAACGGATCGTGTCCGGTCCTGCCAGTTATGTGCCGGAGGAGAGCGGGGCGCTCCGCGGGTTGCTGAAAGATTTGGAGCGCCGGTTGGCCGGCGAGGTGCGCCGTCGAGCCGCGGTGGACGAAAGGTTGGCCGCCACGCAGGCCGCGCTGGATCGCGAGCGTTTGGCCAGGACAGAGGCCGAACGCGCCTGCGAGGTGATGCGCCTGGAACGGGATGCGGTCGAAGCTTTCTTACTGGCCTCTGACAGTCCAGGCAAAGCGCCCGCCATACGGTTGGATGGTATCGTCCTGCTTTATGTTGGGGGCCGTCCGAACCAGGTTACCCATATGCGGACGGTGACCGAGGGATTAGGCGCGACGTTCCTGCACCATGATGGCGGGGTGGAAAACCACACGAACCTGCTACCCGGGCTCACGAGCCGGTGCGATCTTGTGCTGTTCCCTGTGGACTGTATCAGCCATGACGCCGCGAACGTGGTTAAGTCTCTCTGCCGTCAAGGCGGCAAGAGATTCATCCCGCTGCGGTCCGCCAGCATCACAACGCTTCTGACCGCCCTGCAAGCGCCCGAGATGACAGGCCTGATGGATGCCGCCGATTGATCAGACGCCGACCATCACATCAGATGCCTTGATCACCGCGCTCGCCTTCATGCCAGGCTTCAGCGCCAGTTCCTCGGCGGCTTCGTTGGTGATCGAAGCGGTGATCGTCACCGATGGCGTAATTTCGATCGTCACATGGGTCGTTGTCGCGCCTGGCTTTACAGTCGTGATCGTGCCGGCGATCTGGTTGCGGGCTGAAAGCTTCATCGTATGCCTCCTGTTGGGGCTCAACGCTGGTTCACGGCATCGGCCCGTTTGAGCGTCGGCAGATGCTTACGGCTGCCCACGCGATGTCCACCTCAATGATATCGCAGCCCGTTTGCAACGGGCTTCAGCGTTTGTTGCGTCAGCGTCACTGCCTCTACCATCCCGGGCGGCTGTTTTCTCCATCGGGACGAAAGAGCCGACGGTGACTGCATTCGACAACACCACCTGGGCCAGCCAATAACAATTGGCATATTTGGGCCCTGTTGCCGCTGTATCGGTACGACTATACCGTAAGCGGGCAAGAGGGAAAGCATGCTCGGTCGCGTGATCCTGAGTTTGGTGATGTTCTGGTCCCCGGTCGCGATGGCGGCACAGGTTGTCGACGCGACGGGCTGTGCCGTGCTGATCTCAGATCACATCGCACGTGTCGTACCGGCCGGCCCGCCCGCGGCGGTATTGCTGGAAGCTGTCGCGCCCGACCTGATGCTGGGTTGGCCGGGGCCAGTCTCCAACACCGCGCGAGCGATCCTGGCGCCGGATGCGGCGAAGTTGCCGCAAATTCCCCGGCTGACGGGTCGCGACGATGTCGCGGAGCAGATTGCCGCACTGAAGCCTGACCTGATCATCGACTATGGGACGGTGTCGCCGCGTTATGTGGAATTGGCGCAGGCCACTCAGCAACGGACCGGCATTCCGACCGTCCTGCTTAATGGATCTCTGACCAAAATTCCAGATGTACTGCGAATGCTAGGCGGCATCCTGCACCGGGAGGACCGTGCGGAAACATTGGCGCGGTTCGCCGAGGCCGTGTTGGCTCTCCCCGCACCCAATACCCATCCTCGTGTCCTGTACGCGCGCGGATCGGATGGCCTGATGGTCGCGGCACCGAATACCGATGTGACGGAGGTCTTTTCCCGCCTCGGCTGGCAGGTTGTCGCGCCGGCCGGCCAGGGAACGTTCCGATCAGCCAACATAGACGCGATTCGGGAGCTTGATCCCGATATCCTGATCTTCTCCGATCCGGCCATGGGTGAAATCATCAGGCACTCCGACGCATGGCGGACGCTGCGTGCGGTGCGCGCGGGACATTCTCTGGTCGCGCCGAGCCTGCCGTTCGGCTGGATGGACGAGCCGCCATCGATCAATCGGCTGATTGGGCTCGCGTGGCTCGAGGGCCGTGACCCGCTGACACTCGTGGCCCTGTCAAACGCGGTAGTCTATGGCCACGCGCTGACACCCACGGAACTGGCTGGCGTGCTGGCTGGCGTTCAACCCATTCAACCCTGAGATACCAAGACGATGCGCCTCCTTCTGTTTCTCCGCATTGGGCTCGTCTGCCTGGCAGCTGCGAAACCACGCGCGGTTTTCGTGCCGCGCGGCATCAAGGTCGAATAGGCTGCCTCTTTCCCCGGATGAATGGGAGGCAGTCTGGCTGACGCTGGTCGTCGCCGCGCGGGCGATCGGCTTCGGTCTGCCTTTGGCCGTCCTCGCCGCATGGGTATTGGCGCGCTATCGCTTTCCCGGCCGAGCATTGCTGAACGCGTTGGTGCATCTGCCGATGGTGCTGCCACCCGTCGTCACCGGCTGGCTGCTGCTGGTGCTGTTCGGCATCCGCGGCCCGATCGGGATATTATTGAGCGAATGGTTCGGTATCCGTCTGGTGTTCACGACCGCGGGTGCCAGCCTCGCCTGCGCGGTGATGACGTTCCCCATCATGGTGCGATCCATCCGCCTGTCGTTGGACGCCGTCGATGGCGGTTTGGAACAGGCCGCGCGTACGTTGGGCGCGGGGTGGCTGGACCGGCTGTTCAACATCACCCTGCCGCTGGCCTCTCCGGGTATCCTGGTTGGCGCGATCGTCGCCTATGCGACCTGCCTGGGCGAATTCGGCGCCGTCATCACCTTTGCCGCCAATATCCCCGGCCAGACCCAAACACTGCCGCTGGCGATCTATGCCGCGCTGCAGGTCCCGGGCGGAGAGGCGAAAGCGGCGGAGTTATCGCTCGTTTCACTGACTTTGGCATTGGTCGGCCTGCTGCTGTCGGAATGGATCGGCAAGCGATTGAACGTCGTGCTCGGTCGATGACCTTTTCTCTCTCGCTCCGCCATCGCTTTCCGTCGATCCAGTTGGATATCGCATTCGAGGTCCCCTCCCCGGGCGTCACGGTGCTGTTCGGCCCGTCGGGGGCCGGCAAATCGACGATCATCAATGCCGCGGCGGGCCTGCTGCGGCCCGATGCCTGCCGGATCGAGGCTGACGGCAAGGTGCTCGCCGACACCCGTGCCGGGGTCTGGCTGCCGCCGGAGCGGCGGCGGACCGGGCTGGTGTTTCAGGATTCGCGGCTGTTCCCGCATATGTCGGTCGCGACCAATCTGCGCTTCGGCATGCGGCGGGTCGCGCCGGGGGCGATTCGATTCGACGAGATTGTCGATCTGCTCGGTATCGGCGCGCTGCTGGACCGGCGCCCGCACACACTGTCAGGCGGGGAGCGTCAACGGGTGGCGATCGGGCGGGCGCTACTGGCACAGCCGCATCTGCTGCTGATGGACGAGCCACTGGCAAGTCTGGACGCGGCCCGCAAGGCGGAGATCCTGCCGTATCTGACCCGGCTGAAGACGGCACTGAATCTGCCGATTGTCTATGTCACGCATGCGCTGGACGAGCTCGTTCGCCTTGCCGATTCGATGGTGTTGATCGATGCCGGGCAGGTCGTGGCCCACGGTTCCGTCTCCGAGGTCGCCTCCCGCGCCGATCTGCCGCTGGCTCGGCGCGACGATGCCGGTGCGTTGTTGCTGTGTCGGGTCGAGGAGAATGACACCAGACGCGAATTGACTAGGCTGGAAGGCGGCGGCGCGACATTCTGGGTGCCTCTGCTGGACCTGCCGGCTAGGGCTGGATGCCGCATCCGGGTGCCGGCGCGGGAGGTGATCCTTGCCAGCCGGCCACCCGATGCGATCAGCCTGCATAACGTCGTGCCAGGAATAGTGCGGCGGATCGCGGACGACGGGTTCCGGCATTCGGTGGTGGTGGAGATCGGATTGCCGAGCGGAGGGCTTTTGTCGCGGGTTACGCCGGACGCCGTGGTGAGACTGGGGTTGGCACCGGGATCGCCAGTACTGGCGCTGATCAAGTCCACCTCGATCGAGGTGCTGGGGGACTGAGGCGTCAAGCCTCCAGGGCAGAGTCCCAGTACAGGAAATCGAGCCAGGTCCGATGCAGATTTTCGCGTGAGACGTGCCACTTTGCGGCCTCGTCGATCTGATGCGGCGTTGGCTCGGCCGGGACGCAGCGCAGGCGCAGGCCGCTCTGTTTCAGGGAGCGGCTGCCTTTGAACAGGTTATCGGCTTGGCAACAGGTGACGACATTGCTCCAGCTTGTGATGCCGCCCTTGGAGCGTGGTACAATGTGGTCGAACGTGAGATCCTTGGCGGGCAGTGTTTCACCGCAATACTGGCAACTGAACCGGTCGCGCAGGAATACGTGATAGCGGGTGAAGGCGACCTTGCGACGCTTATGGAACCGCTTCAGCGCGACGACAGATGGGATTGGAAAGGAGTGCCTCGCCGAGTGTACTTCGACGTCGTAATTGATGACCGGATTGACCCGTTCCTGCAGCACCGCGACCAGGGCATCCTGCCAGGACCAGACGGAGAGCGGGCCCCAGCTCAATGGCTGCATGTCCGCGTTCAGCACAAGCGTCTGAAGGTTGGGAATGTGGCTCACAAGCGGCGCCCCGGGCGTGGAGCCGTGTTCAGCGCGAAAGTGGGAAACTGCAATCCGCCGTCAGGCAAGCGCTACTCCCTCGCATCCGGAGCGCAATACCTGGGCGTTTAGCAATCGTCGAGCCGCCAGATATTGTGCGCCGCCGAAAACCTGGGCGATTTATGACAGAGCGCCACCCGCGCCGCAACCCGCGTTACGAACGTTCCTTGGGTCTTCATTGTTTCGTCACGAAAATCCTCGCTGCAAGGCGAGCGCTCCGAGGGAGATTCCGGTGTCGTCTATGCCGTGACCTAGTCGGGGAATGTAATGCGCATCAACCGGCACCCCCGCCGCGCGCAGAGCGGACTCGGCATCGTGGGAGCGGGACACGGGGACGACATCGTCGGATTCCCCATGCACGAGTAAAGCAGGAGCGCGGTTGGCCAATTCGGCCGTCAGACGTTCCGGGGCAATCAGGGCGCCGGAAAATGAGAGGATGGCGCGAGGAGCGGTTGAGCGCCGCAAACCGGTGAACAGAGAGATCATGGCGCCCTGGCTGAAGCCCATGATCGCATAGGCGTCCGCGGGAAGGTCCAACCGAGCCAA
Source organism: Rhodopila sp. (assembly GCA_031291715.1). Classification (GTDB taxonomy): domain Bacteria; phylum Pseudomonadota; class Alphaproteobacteria; order Acetobacterales; family Acetobacteraceae; genus Rhodopila. The sequence continues at coordinate 12,655 of JARLIN010000332.1, forward strand.
CTCGGTGTCGATGAAGCCGTGCAGATAGGGGGCGGCGGTGCGGACGCCTGCCTCCATGACCGGGGGGGAGCGGTCGGCGACGCTCCACCATTGACGGCCGAAGCCGGACTCGTGGTGGAATGGGGCATGGACCGAGGCGAAGATCGCGTCCGGGCAGGCGTGCTGCCAAGACGGGGCCAGGTCGATCAGGTCGTAAGCGTCGGCGCCCAGGCCATGGCAGAGGACAACCAAGTGTTTGGGTTTGGACTTGGAAGCGGGTCCCCAGTGGATGGCTTCGAGTGTGGGCATGATGGTGTCTCCCGTTCGCGCGCCGATGCGGTACTCTATGCCGGATGATTATTACACGCTTCGCCCCCAGCCCGACCGGTTACCTGCATCTGGGTCACGCGTTCTCTGCGTTCAATGCGTGGAAGCGGGCGCGGGAGGCGGGCGGACGGTTCCTTTTGCGGTTGGAGGATATCGATCCGGGCCGCTGCCGCCCGGATTATGCGGCCGCGATCCAGGAGGACCTGGCGTGGCTGGGGCTGGACTGGGATGGCCCGGTGCGGGTGCAGTCCGAGCATCTGGGGGATTACCAGGGGGTGCTGGATGGGCTGGCGGAGCGGGGGCTGGTGTATCCGTGTTTCTGCACGCGTGCGGATATCGCGCGGGAAGTGGCGGCGTCCGCCGCGGCTCCGCATGGACCGGATGGGGCGCCGCAGTATCCCGGCACATGCCGGCGGCTGTCGGTGACGGAACGGGCGGAGCGTATTGCGGCGGGAGAGCGGTTCGCGGTCCGGCTGGATATGGCGGCAGCGTTCCGGCCGGGGTTGTATTTCGAGGAAGAAGGCGAAGGGCGGATCACCTGCCATCCCGAACGGTTCGGCGATGTCGTGCTCGCGCGGAAGGACGCCCCGGCGAGCTATCATCTGTGCGTTACGCATGACGACGCGATGCAGGGCGTAACGCTGGTGACTCGCGGTGTGGATTTGAAGCCGGCGACGGATTTGCACCGCTTGCTTCAGGCGCTGATGGGATGGTCCACGCCCGTTTACGCTCACCATCGCCTGCTGACCGACCCCGAGGGGAAGCGACTGGCCAAGCGGGACAAGGCGGCGACGCTGCGATCGCTCCGCGCCGAGGGGGTTTCGGCGCGGGCGGTCATCGAACGGTTTGGTCAGTCCCAGTAGCGCCAGTGGCCGTGTTCCCAGTGGCGATGATGCCAGTGGTGGCGGTGCCAATAGTAGTCCACATGGGTGACCGGGGGTTGCGACGGGGCCACATGGACGCCGGCCGCTGACGGAGCAGCCGAGGCGCCACCACTCGTCAGGGCGGTCAGGCCACCGAGAGCGGCGGCCGCGAGAAATATCCAGCGCATCGAAAGATCCTCCTTTTCGGGCGCCGGAATGATGGCGACCGAATTCGACCGTACCGAGACAACATCAGGGTATGATCGTGGCGGTGATTTGCGCTTTGTCATCCAGGATCTCGCGGATCGGCCGGTGGAATTGGCGGGGCGTGCGGGTATTGCAACAACCTGCGGCCCCGCTTTCGGTCTGGCATCTTCACGGGGTAGCATGGCTCCAATCGAATACGGAGGGGACCGCCATGGACCAAACGGGGACAGGAAAGATCGCGGCGATCACCGGGGCTGCCTCCGGTATCGGCCACGCCGCATGCCGCCGGTTGCTGGAAGCCGGCTGGACGGTGTTCGGGCTGGACCTCGCGAAGGACCGGCTGGAATCGGTAGGAGAGGTGTTTTCGGCGTATCAGGACCGGTTTCGGCCGATGGTCTGCGACGTCGGGGATGCGGCCAGCATCAATGACGTATTTGGCGCCATGGGCGGCAGCCTGAACGCCCTGGTCTGTTGTGCCGGCGTGCTGCGGACCGCGCTGCTGGAGCACATGGCGGTCGAGGATTTCGACCTTGTGCTGAATACCAACCTGCGGGGCACGTTCCTGTGCGCGCAGAAGGCGCTGCCTTTGCTGCGGCGGGCGGCGACGCCGGACAATCCGGCGCGCGTCGTACTGCTCTCCTCGATCGCGGCGCTGCGGCCGAAGATCGTCAGCGGGGCGTATGCGGCATCGAAAGCGGGGGTCAGTCAGCTTTGCCGGGTGATGGCGGCGGAATGGGCGCCGTCCGGCGTGCTGGTGAACGCGCTGGCGCCGGGGACCGTGGATACGCCGATGGTGCGGGCGGTATCCGATCCGACGAAATCGAAAGGGTACCGGCCGTCCGGGGTGTCTCCGGTCGGGCGGATCGCGCAGCCGGACGATGTGGTGGATGTGATGATGTTCCTGCTGTCCGACGCGGCCCGGTATGTCACCGGGACGACGATCCCGGTCGATGGCGGCACGCAGGCGGCGTTCATCCCGTCCGGTTCGCCCTGATGGTGCGGTGGCTCCTGATCTTCGTCCTTCTGGCCTTGCCAGCCTGGGCGCAGGAGCGGGTCGTCAACATCTACAACTGGACCGACTACATCGATCCGTCCGTGCTGGATGATTTCACGAAGGAGACGGGGATCAAGACCCGTTACGACGTGTTCGACAGCCTGGAGACGCTGGAGGCAAAGCTGCTCGCCGGCCATTCCGGCTATGATATCGTGTTGCCGAGTAACGAGCCGAGTTTCTCGCGGCTGATCCGTGCGGGGGCGTTGGCGACGATCGACCGCGCGAAAGTGCCGAACTGGAAAAATCTGGACCCGGCGCTGATGCAGCGTATCGAGTCGTCCGATCCTGGCAACCGGCACGGGGCGATCTATCTGTGGGGGTCGATCGGGTTGGGAATCAATCCGGATCGTATAAGGGCGCTAGCGCCGGATGCGCCGATGGAGTCCTGGGCGCTGTTGTTGGATCCGGTGTGGGCGAAGCGGATCGCGCCATGTGGGATCACCATGATGGATTCGGCGATCGATGTGATCCCGTCGGTGCTGCATTATCTCGGTCTCAGTCAGGACAGTTCGTCGCCGGCGGACCTGGAGGCCGTGTCGAAGGCGCTGATGGCGATACGTCCATTTATTCGTGATTTCGCCAGTGGGGGCGCGCTGGAGGCCTTGGCGACCGGGCAGACCTGTCTGGCGTTGGATTACTCCGGCGATGTCGATCAGGCGGGAGCTCGGGCGAAGGAAGCCGCGAAAGGTATCAACGTGACGTATGTCCCACCGAAGGAGGGATCGGAGATCGGCTTCGACATGCTGTCGATTCCGTCCGATGCGCCACACAAAGATTCCGCTCTGGCGTTCATCAATTTCGTGCTGCGGCCGGATATCATGGCGCGGATCACCGATGCGACGCGATATCCGAACGCGGTTCCCGCGACCCGGGTGTTGGTGCGCCGCGAGTTGCTGGACGACCCGAACGTATTTCCGACGGACGCGGTGATGCAGCGGTTTTTTACCATCGGACCGTCGGCGCAGGCGGCGGACCGAGCCCGCACACGGCTTTGGGCTCGCTTCAAGGCAGGTAATTGAAACGTTGCTGACCATCATCGGCCTGACCGTTCGTTATGGCACGACGTTGGCGCTGGACCGGCTGGATCTGACGGTGGGGCGCGACGAGTTGTTCGTGCTGCTCGGTGGGTCGGGGTCGGGGAAGACGACACTGCTGCGAGCCATCGGCGGCTTCGTGCGGCCGGAGGCCGGGCGGATCGTGGTGGATAACGCTGACCTGTCCGGATTGCCGCCGCACCGGCGGCCGGTGAACACCATGTTCCAGTCCTATGCGCTGTTCCCGCATATGACCGTGGCGGCGAATATCGGCTTCGGGCTGCGGCAGCACGGCGTCTCCCGCGCCGAAACGCGGGAACGGGTGGAGACGATGTTGGCGCTGGTGCGTATGCAGGGCTTCGGCGCTCGGCGACCAGGGGAACTGTCGGGCGGGCAGCAGCAGAGGGTGGCGTTGGCGCGCAGCCTGGCGCCCCGGCCGACGCTATTGCTACTGGATGAGCCGTTGTCGGCGCTGGATCAGGGGTTGCGACGGGACACGCGCGCCGAACTGGTGCGGCTGCGGCGGTCGCTGGGGATCAGTTTTGTTCTGGTGACTCACGACCAGGATGAGGCGCTGCAGATGGCGGACCGCATCGGGGTCATGCGTGATGGGCGGATGGCCCAGGTTGGCACCCCCGCGGACCTTTACGAGCGGCCCGCGGACCGGTTCGTGGCTGGGTTCCTGGGGGCGGCGAATCTTCTTCCCTGTGTCGTGGATGGTGCTTCTGTCCTGCTTCCCAGCCTGGGCGTTTCGGCACGGGCGTCTCGACGCGGGGTGGCGGGGCCGGGGCTGCTCGCGTTGCGGGCGGAGCGGTTGCGGATCGGCGGGGAACCATTGCCAAATGAGGTCCATGGCGTGGTGACCGAGAGCGCCTATGCCGGGGATGCACTGGCGGTCTCCGTTCGCCTGGCGGATGGATCGGTACTGCGGGTCAAGCGGTCCCTGGCGGATGGGCTGGGTGGGGCGGTGGTGGAACCAGGAACGGTGGTGCGCGTGGGCTGGCAACCCGAGGCCTGCATATTGCTGCCGGAATGAGGTGGGTACTGACGCTTCCGGTTGCGTGGCTGATCCTGCTGCTAGCGGCGCCGCTAGGGGTTGTGTTGCTGATCGCGCTCGCTCTGCCGGCGGATGGGGTGCCACCGTACAGTCTAGGCCTCAATCTGGATAATCTTTGGGTCGTGGCGACCGATCCGTTGTACCGGGATGCTTTGCTGCGGAGTTTGCGGGTCGCGGGGGTGTCCACGCTGGCGTGCCTGGTGATCGGGTTCCCGATGGCTCTGGCAATCGCCCGCGCCGCGCCGCGGTGGCAAAACTCGCTGTTGCTGGCGGTGATGTTGCCGTTCTGGACCGGGTTCCTGATGCGGATCAACGCGTGGATCGGACTGCTGACCGACGATGGGTTGATCGTGCGGGTGCTGGGAGTGTCCCGACTGCTCTATACCGATACTGCGATGTATATTGGTATGGTCTATACATACCTGCCGTTCATGGTGTTGCCGCTATACGCGCGGCTATCGCGGTTGGATCCGGCGTTGATGGAGGCGGCGGCGGATCTGGGCGCACCGCCATGGCGGGTATTCCTTCGGGTGATCTTGCCGCTGTCGATGCCAGGGGTCGTTGCCGGGGCGGCGTTGGTGTTCGTTCCGGCGATCGGCGAATACGTGATCCCGGCGCTCTTGGGCGGGCCCCAGGCGCAGTTGATCGGCAAGGTGTTGTGGGAGGAGTTCTTCGCCAACCGCGACTGGCCGACGGCCTCGGCGGTGGCGGCCTGGTTGTTGGTGGTCTTGGTGGCGGTTCCGGGGTGTATGCTGAGGCTAGTTCGGTCCGGGTGGTTGGGTCGGCTGTTAATTTAAGCCGGTGGGTTTGGCGTTGTCAGGGCGCGACGGCCGGCAGACCGCGATGACCTTCAGCAAGGGGCCTGGACGCGACCGGATGCCGCGAAACCAGCAGGAAGCCGAAACGGCCTCTTGATGTCGTGTCCGCCGGGATGGGCGTAAGGTGAACGCCTCGCACCTAAAGCGAGAACCGAACGGAAGGACAGAATTATGACCGACGCCGTTTTCAAGGTTATCGAACTGGTTGGGACGTCCGAAACGAGCATCAGCAAGGCGATCGACGGCGCCATCGCGAAGGCTGGCGAAACCGTTCGCCATTTGGGCTGGTTCGAGGTGACGCAAATCCGTGGTCGTATCGATGGCGGCCAGATCAACAGCTATCAGGTGACCCTCAAGGCCGGTTTCAAATTGGACGGCTAGGAGAAGAGGCGCCGGAAAAGTTCTGGGGCCGCTCTCGGGGCGGCCCCTTTTTGTTCCTGGCCCATTGCGGCGCCGATCCGGCGCCTTATTCCGCCACCTTGACCGCCCCGGGCCGGTCGCGGTGACCCGACAATTCCGCCCCAGCTCCCTTGTCCAGCCGCGTCGCCAGCAGCGGTGCCGTAAACGAAACGGCAGAGACAAACAGGAACGCGGCGGAGAAATCGGGCAGCATCGGTCCTGCGTGATGTGTGATCGCGATCGACGCCGCCAGCGCCGCCGCCGACACGGCTATTCCCAGCGTCAGGGACATCTGCTGGAACGTCGTATAGAAACTGGTCGCCGCACTCATGTCCTCCCGCGGGACGTCGGCATAGGCGATGGTGTTGTAGGCCATGAACTGCAACGACTGGAAAAATCCGTTCGCCACAAGCACCCCATAGATCAGCGGCATCGGCCAACTCGGCCGGAACGCCGCACTCAGCGCCAGCAGCCCGGTCGCGAGCGCGCCAATCCAGGTCAGCACGGCGCGGAACCCCAGGCGCTTCAGGAAATACGGTGCGCAGGTCCGCATCATCAGAGACCCGATGGAGCTGACGAAGGTTACCAGCCCGCTCTGGACAGGCGACAGACCGAAGCCGAGCTGGAACATCATGGGCATGAGGAAGGGCATGGCCCCGACGGCGATGCGGGAGAGCGAACCGCACAGCAGCGACATACGGAAGGTGGTAATGTGCAGCAGGCGAAAATCCAGCATCGGCCGGGGATGCCTGCGTGCGTGGAATGTATAGAGTGCGGCGGAGATGACGCCAACGCCCAGCAACCCGCCAATGATCGCCGTGGAGCCGACGCCGCGGCTGGCGACCTCGATCCCGAACATCAGGCAGGCAAGGGCGGTGCCGGATAAGATCAAACCGCGCAGGTCGAACTTGGTGCGCGTGGGTTCTTTCATTTCTTCAATGAAGATCGTGACCAGGGCGATCCCGGCCAAGCCGATGGGGACATTGATGTAGAAGATCCAGTGCCACGACAGATAGGTCACGATGAACCCGCCGACCGGTGGTCCCACGATAGGGCCGATCGTCGCCGGTATCATCAACCACGCCATCGACCTTACGAGTTCAGCTTTCGAAACCACCCGAAGCATCACCAGCCGGCCGACGGGCGACATCATGGCGCCCCCCGCACCTTGCAGCATCCGCGCAGCTACCAACGCCCACAGGGTCGGTGCCTGAGCGCACAGGATGGAGCCGAGGGTAAATAGTCCGATGGCCGCGCGGAAAGTCGAGCGTGAACCGAAACGGTCGGCGATGCGGCCGCTGGCCGGGATGAACATCGCCAGCGTCAGCAGGTAGGAGGTTAGCGCGACATTCATGTGCAGCGGATCCGCGTTGAAGCTGCGGGCCATGGTCGGTAACGCGGTGGCGAGGACCGTTCCGTCCAACTGCTCCATGAACATCGCGCTGGCGACGATCAGAAGGACGGTGCGAGGACGGGCGGGACGCCTGATCGTGCGAGGAAGCGTGTTCATGGCGCTAGACTAACGCGGACCCGGCGCGCGTGGATACGGCGGTCCGAACATTGCCAACCCGGTGGCCGGCGGCGATGCTGCGTCCTGCATAATGATGAGGAGACGTTCGTGACAGAACCTACTGGCCCGCTTTCCGGCATACGGGTCATCGACGTGACCACCGTCGTGCTCGGACCCTTTTGCTCCCAGACACTGGGTGATATGGGAGCCGATGTCATCAAGGTCGAAACGACCCAGGGTGATTCCACCCGACTGATCGGGCCGTCCCGCACGCCCGGCATGGGCGCCTATTTCGCGAATCTCAACCGGAACAAGCGCAGCCTGGCGATCGACTTAAAGAAGCCGGCCGCGCGGGAAGCGCTATTGCGTCTGGTCGAAACCGCCGACGTGTTCGTTCACAACATGCGAATCGGAGCCGCCAGCCGCCTGGGCCTGGACTATGAGACGCTGTCCGCCCGCAATCCCCGACTGATCTATGCCTGCGCCAGCGGGTTCCGAAAGGGCAGCTCCATGCAGGAGTTCCCCGCTTATGACGACCTGATCCAGGGCGTGTCCGGTATCGCCGCCTTGAACGCCGGACCGGACGGGGCGCCGCGCTACTTCCCCACCGTCGTGGTGGACAAGCTGACCGGGGCGACGTTGGCCTCGATGATCGGCATGGCGCTGTTCCATCGGGAGCGGACCGGTCAGGGGCAGGAAATCCACCTGCCAATGATGGAGACCATCCTCTCTTTCGCGCTGGTCGAGCATATGTGGCACGCCACGCTGGGGGAACCGGAGAAGGGGGTGGGCTACCCGCGGATGTTGACGCCGCATCGCCGTCCGTACGCTACCAAGGACGGCTACATCAGCGTTATCGCTCACAGCAACGCGCAGTGGGGCAAGCTGTTCGAGGCGATGGGCGTCCCCGAACTGATCGAGGACCCCCGATTTAATTCCGTCCAGGCACGTTCCCAGAACATCGACGCGGTCTATGCCACGCTAACCGAGGGCATGAAGCAGCGCACGACAGACGAATGGCTGGCGGAGCTCAGGCCGGCGGACATTCCGTGCGGCAAGGCCAATAGTCTCGATGATCTGTTCACGGAGCCGTACCTGGCGGAGACAGGCTATTTCGAGGATTATAACCATCCCGTCGAGGGAAAGGTGGTCATCCCGGCCATCCCGGCAAGGTTCTCGAAGTCCCCACCCAACGTGCATCGCCCCTGGCCAAAATTGGGTGAACACACGCGGGAAATTCTGGCCGAGGTGGGCTGCTCTGAGGCAGAAATCGAGACGATTACAGGCGACTAGGGCACATTTGTTCCCATTTCGTTATCGGTTAGCCGGGCCCCGGGCCATGGGTTACGGCAGCGGTCTGACTCAGAAGACGCCGGGCACGCTGGGCCTCTAAGGGGACAGATCCCTTCGATATCACAGTCGCGTTGAGGCATCGATCTCAATGCGACGTGATTTCTCCGTTTGCACCAGTTCCGTCATTGTTGGCTCCACGGAAATCATAGGCCAGCGGCTGATCCATGTTTCCGTGAATTCACAACGGGGTTTCGGAACAGAATCCAAGTTACGTTGAAAGCGCCTATCCAGGACATTGTCGATTAGCAATGGCACTGCGGTGCGCGACCAAACTGTTTCTTCACCCGGCGCAAAGGGATACAGATGGCAAGTTTTAGTTGGTCAACGGGCACAAGCGGTGACTGGAACACGGCTGCCGACTGGTCCCCGGCCCCGCCCACGGTGCCGAACGCTCTGACAGCCGATGTCACGATCGATGCCACCGCGACGTCTGCTCCATATACAGTCACGATCGGCGCCGCCGAGACGATCACCATCGATTCATTGGCGTTGAATGTTGCAAATAATGCAATGACGCTCAATGGCTCGTTGTATCTGGGCGCGATCCTGGAAGTTGACGGCACATTGATCTTCGCGCCCGGATCGGCCGGCCTGGTCGATGGTCCGCTGCAGAACGAACTAGTTGTAAACGGCGGCACAATCGAGAACGCCGGCACGATCAATGCCTTTGTTCAGGCCACCGGTGTCAGTACCTTCACTGGCACCAACGGCATCTATTTCACCAATTGGCTTCAGTCCCTTGGAGACGTGACAGTCGATACCAAGAGTATCGGGGAATTCGACGCCGCACAGAACACCCTGGTTGACGGCATCTTCGAGGCCAAGGGGTCGGGGAGCGTGATAAACCTCGGGGGCAGCGGTGGTGGCCTGACCGTGACCATTGACACGGTACAGGGGCCAGGCACGTTCCTGCCCGGAACCAGCATCGAGGGCTGGACGCAGCTGATCTTTGATGGTCCGGATTCAGAAATCAATGAATGGAATGGCACCGCCTACGTGCCGGTCGAATCGACGATCAGCCTGATCCAGAACAACGCCACGATCACGGTGAACGCGGACCCCCTGTCGCTGCTCGCACGTAACTATACAACGACCAATGCATTCACGATTGGGCCGAGCGCGCTGTTCTTCGAGCAGGGCGGGACGTTCTCCACTGGCGGCCTGACCATACAGAACGGCGGCACGCTCTCTGGTGCGCCCGCTGTGACGGGGAACGTCGTCAACAACGGCACCATCATGGCCTCCGGCGGCACCATGATCCTGGCGGGCAGCGTCACAGGTACCGGTGTGCTCGCGTTCGACACGGGCGTTGGCACGCTGGAGGTCCACGGCGTATCGGCGGGCCAGACGGTCGTTATGAATGGCAACGACACGCTGCAGCTGGATACACCGGCCACCTTTGCCGGCACGATCGATGCCGGGGTTGGCGACCAGATCGTGCTGGAAGGGGTCACCGCAGACAGCGCGACGTTGAACAACGGCACTCTGGTGGTCAGCAATGGCACCCAAACGGTCGCTTCGCTGGTGGTGTCTGGCTCCTTTACAGGCGATCACCTCTCGGTAAGCGGATCGACCGTGACGTTCGCGGCCGGCATCGTCGCACCGACCATCAGCGGCACCACCGCGGGCCAGGCGGTGACCGATCAAGGGACCATTACGCCGTTCTCCCATGTCTCGATCATGGATGCCAATATCGGCCAGACGGAGACCGTGACGGTGACGCTGTCCGCCGCGACGCACGGCATCCTGACCAACCTCGGTGGTGGCAGCTACAATGCAACGACTGGAGTCTATACTGACATTGGTTCCGTCGCCGCGATCACAGCCGATCTGGAGGGGCTGGTGTTCACGCCGACCGCCCATGAGGTCGCACCAGGCCAGACCGTAACGACCATATTCGCCATCAACCTGACCGATACCGCGTCGGCCGGTACAACTGACAGCAAGACGTCCGTTATCGCCACCGCCGATGTCGTCCCGCCAACGATCAGCGGCACCGCTGCCGGCCAGGCGGTGACAGATCTGGCGACAATCACACCATTCACTGGCGTCGTGATCGGCGATCTCAATCCCGGTCAGACCGAAACCGTGACCGTAACGCTGTCCGCCGCGGCGAACGGAGTTCTGGGCAACCTGGGCGGCGGCAGCTACGACGCCACGACCGGCATCTATACCTATACCGGCTCCGCTGCCGCGGCCACCGCAGCGCTGAACGGGCTCGTATTCACGCCAACCGCGCACCAGGTCGCACCGGGCCAGACTGTGACCACTGGGTTCACCATCAGTGACACCGATACGGCGTCGGCCAGCGCCACCGACAGCACGACATCCGTCATCACCACGGCGGCCCTGAGCAACTTCACCGTCACAGATACGACCAACAATGTCACCTCCGTATCCAGCGGGCAGGCTTACGTCGGGCCGGTCGCAGGGCTCCAATGGGCGTTCATCACCACCACAACAGACAGTCTAGCCATTACCGCCACGGCGCCGAACACCTTTATCCGCACCGGTTCCGGCAACGACGCGATCGACGTGAGTCACGTCAACGGCACCAACGTCCTGGACGGCTCGACTGGGTCGAACTTCCTGGTCGGTGGAACCGGCTTTGACACGTTCTTCCTGGACGACCGTAGTCCGACGGCTGACGTGTTCTCGACGGTGGTGAACTTCCACTCGGGCGACAACGCGACGGTCTGGGGCATCACGCCGAGCGACTTCACCCTAAACACGTACAATAATCAGGGGGCGGCCGGGTATACGGGGCTTGATTTCTCCTTCACCGCCGCGGGCAAACCGAATGCTAACCTGGTTCTGACCGGATACACGTCGGCTGACCTGACCAATGGCAAGCTGACCGTTACCTACGGCATTACACCGACGACGGGAGGCATACCGGGTAGCACGTATATGCTGATCCACGCCAACTAGTTGAAAAGTTGAGTGTGCGCGCCGCTTCACCAGCCCGAACGGCGGGCGGCCCACACAGAAAATTGAACTTTATAACAGCTTAGTGTTAATTCGAGATGGTTTAAGCTGCCGAAACCAGCGTGTCTGTTTCGTCAGGACCATTGCCATGAGCAGAGAAGACCTAATTCGTTGTCACTTCGACCGGAGCATGCGGCTCATCGAGCTTGGGCCGAGCTACAATCCGGTCGTGCCGAAGGCAGATGGCTGGCAGACCATCACCATTGATCATGCCAGCCAAGCCGAACTGCTGGCGAAATACGGCACAATGGGCGTAGCGACAATCGACCGTATCGAGCCAGTCGATTACGTGTGGCAGGACGGTCCCCTCACCGCGCTCATTCCACCGAACCTCCACGGCACCTTCGATGGTTTGATCGCATCCCACGTCGGTGAACATTTTCCCGATCTTATCGGCTTTTTGAAAAGCGCCTCCTCGCTTCTCAAGCCAGGCGGCGTCATGGCGCTGGCTCTGCCGGACAAGCGAGTGTGCTTCGATTTCTTCCAGCCGCTAACCACAACGGCCGATCTGGTGGATGCTCATCTCCAGCGCCGAACCCGCCACCAACGGCGGATTTTCTTCAATCAAACCGCGTATCTCACAACCCGTGGCGGCGAAGTTGGCTGGGCCCATGTGGGCAATACCGCGCCGTTCCAGCTCGTCCATTCGATTTTCGAGGCGCAGCAGGCCTACGATGCCGCCAGTGAAGACCCTGCCCTAGAGTATCGAGATACGCACGCATGGGCGTTCACGCCAAAGAGCTTCGAGTTGCTGATGCTCGAACTCAACCTACTTGGTTATACAGATTGGGCGATCCGCTCCATCGAGTCGGCAGAAGGCGTCGAATTCTTCGTTTGGTTGGAGCGAAAGCAGGTGACGATGCCGGCGGCCGAGATAAATCCGGCGCGTCTGTCGCTCCTTGCGTCCATCGTGTACGAAACCAGGGATGCTATCGCCCAACTCGACGCCGCGGAGCCGGCTCCGGCCGCGGCGAGTGACGCCGCCGAATCCTGGCCCGGGCCGATACCGAGCATCGCTGTTATTATCCCGCTCTATAATGGTGCGCGGCACATCGAGGAGGCATTGACCAGCGTGCTCGCGCAGTCTGTGCCGGCGACGGAAATCATTGTCGTCAACGATGGATCCACCGACGACGGCGCCGGCGTGGCGATCGTCGAACGGCTGGCGCGGGCCCACCCGATAACGCTGTTGCATAAACCCAATGGCGGGCAATCCTCGGCGCGCAACCTTGGCGTAAGTGAGTCGAGCAGCGATCTTATCGCTTTTCTGGACCAAGACGATATCTGGTATGAGAACCATCTGCAGGAGCTTGCTAAGCCCTTCCAACGAAGGTCGGCACCTCCGCTCGGCTGGGTCTATTCCAATCTTGATGAGATCAACGAGCGCGGTGCCTTGATGAGCCGCACCTACCTCAATAATCTTTCAGCCAAACATCCCAAGCGGCATATTTACGATTGCATCGGTTCGGACATGTTCGTCCTGCCGTCTGCGTCGCTGATCCTCCGGAAAGCCTTCGAAGCGGTTGACGGCTTCGATGAGCGCCTGTGCGGCTACGAGGACGACGACTTGTTCCTGAGAATGTTCCGTGCAGGGTATGACAATATCTTCCTCGATATCGCCTTATCGAAATGGCGCATCTATCCTGGCTCTACCTCCTACACGCCTCGCATGGCGCGCAGCCGAGCAATCTATACGCGCAAGCTGCTTGAAATGTTTCCGGATGATGCCGCTCGCGTCCGTTATTACGCCCGGGACCTGATTATACCTCGTTTCGCCGAGCATGCCATTCGGGAATACGAGACCGCGGTGAAGTCAGGCGATCGGGGGGCAATCGCCGAGGCATGGGCCGAGGTTCATTTCCTGGCCCAGTACGACAAGAGTGTAACGGCGCAGCTTTTCAATCATACACTCGTGCACTATCGGGACGCGTTGATTGAGGGCGACAATGCCAGTATCGCCGCCGCCTGGACCGAAATGGCGCAGGTGGCCGCGTACATCCCAGGAGGACATTTCCGTATGCGCGCGATGTTGAACTTGTTGCGTAACCCGACGATATCCAAAACCCTATTCGCGCTCCGCCGCCTCGCAAGGCCTGCGGTACGGTGGGCGATTTCGAGTTAGGTGGCGACTAAGCGGTTAATTCCCGCCTGACGATCGAGGCCCCTTCGGCGAGTGCCTGCAACTTGCCGAAGGCCGTGTCCCGCTTCAAGTATTTCATTCCGCAATCCGGTGCCGGAACCAGCTTATCGGCGGCGACGAACCGTAAGCCATCCCGGATGCGAGTTGCGATCGTCTCCGCCGATTCGATCGTGGGGTCGTTCAAATCCAGCACGCCTAGCATGATCGTCTTACCGGCCAGGTCCCGCAGCACACCCAGATCCAGCCGGGGCTGCGCGGCTTCGATCGAAATCTGTTGCGCGATCGTGTCCCCCAGTTCCGCCAGGAAGCCGTAGCCGCTGGGCTTGTCCGCCACCACCGCGGCGTAGCCGAAACAGACATGCACCACGGTCGGTCCCTCGATTCCCTCCAGCGCCCGGTTGATCGCCTTGATGCCGTAACGGATCGCCTTGTCCGGCGCGGTGCGCACCCACGGTTCGTCCAATTGTACAACATCGACGCCCGTTGCCTTCAGCGCTTGCAGTTCCTGGTTCACCGCGACGGCGTAATCCATCGCCAGTTCCTCCTCGTCAGTGTAGAAGTCATTTTGCACTTGGCGGGACAGGGTGAACGGGCCAGGCAACGTGATCTTCGTTGCCCGATCCGTGTTTGCCCGCAGGAAGGACGCATCCCGCGTCTCCACGGCAAAGCGCCAGCGAATGGGCGCGACAACACGCGGCACTTTTGTCACCCGACCGGCATGGGATCGCAGTTCACCCGGCGCGTCGGCGTCAACACCCTCCAGCGCCAGCGCAAAACGATTGGAGTAGCTCTCCCGCCGGATTTCGCCGTCAGTGACGATGTCGATTCCGGCGCGCTCCATGTCGCGAATGGCCAGGATCGTGCCGTCGTCCTGAGCATGTTCCAGCAAGTCGGCCGGCACGCGCCACATGTCGTGCGCATGGGCGCGCGGCACCCCGTGCTGGCGCAGCGTCGCGCGATCCACCAGCCAGTCGGGCTGTGGATAGCTGCCCACGACGGTGGTCGGCAGCAAATGGGTGGGATAGGGCATGGGACGGAACCTCCGCCGGCACGATTGCACCATCGGGCGTCTGCTCGCAAACTCCCGGCCGAAACGCTCCAAGGAGACTTGCCTCATGTGGCCCATCCGTTCCGCCTTGTTCGTGCCCGCCCATCGCCGCGACTGGGTGGCGAAAGCGATCCGTGTATCCCCCGGTGCCGTGGTGCTGGATATCGAAGACTCGGTCCCGCCACAAAACAAGCCGCAGGCGATGGCGAACCTGAAGAGCGAGATCCACGAACTGCGGGATGCTGGCGTTGCAGCCTTCGTCCGCATCCAGCCGCTGTATGACGGTACGGAAGCCGAGATCGCCGCCGCCGTCACGGACGGCCTGACCGCCATCGTGCCGCCGAAGGTGGCGACTCCTGAGGAAATCCGGCGCTTGCACGATCTACTGAGCTACGCGGAAGGCCGCGCCGGCGTGGCACATGGCAGTGTGGGCATGCTACCGCTGCCGGAGACGGCGCAAGGGATGTACGACGCCTATAATCTGGTGAAGGCGAGCCCGCGGGTGCGTGGTATTCATGGCGCCGTCAGTGGTCCGGTTTCCGGGGATTTCGCGCGGGCATTTGGCTTCCGGGCGACATCGGGGGGCGAGGAACAATTGTATCTCGCGTCGAAAATGGTGCTCGACAGCCGAGCCGCGGGGGCAATGTGGCCGATCGCGGGGATTTTCGGGACACCGCAGGACGATCTGGCAGCAGTGGAGCGGTTGATCCACAAAGCGCGCGATATCGGCTACTCCGGCGTTGCTGTGATGCATCCGTCGCATGTCGCGGTCGCCAATGCGGTGTACCGGCCGACCGCGGAGGAAGTCGCCTACTTCAAGGGGTTGCTGGAAGCATTCGAGGCGGCCGAGAAAGCCGGGCTTGGCGCGGTCACCTATCAGGGCGCGATGGTGGATTACGCGATGCTGCCCTTGGCGAAAGAGGTTCTCGCGGAGGCGGCGCGAAACCAATAGCGTCAGGCGAAGCACCTCCCCATATCGAGCACGACCAGTAGCTGGAGAAGACATGCCCGCCGATTCGATCAGCACCGACGCCATTCCCCACGAAACCCGCCTGGCGGACTACACGCCGCCGGCCTTTCTGGTCGATACGGTGGATTTGCGCTTCGATCTGGATGAAGCTGCCACAACGGTCGTTGCGCGGCTGGTGCTCCGGCGCAACCCGGCCGCGCCCTTGGAATCACCGCTGCATCTGGACGGCGAGGCGTTGACCCTGGTTCGTCTGACCCGCGACGGTTTGGCGTTGGTGCCGGGAGATTATCACGAGACGAAGGGCGGCCTGACCATCCCGGACATGCCGGAGGCCTGCTTGCTGGAGATCGAAACGCGGGTCTCGCCGAAGGACAATACGGAGCTAAGTGGCTTGTACGTGTCCGGCGGCAACTATTTCACCCAGTGCGAGGCACAGGGCTTTCGGCGGATCACCTTCTTCCCCGACCGGCCGGACGTGATGTCGCGCTATACGACGACCATCATCAGCTCGTGTCCGGTGATGCTGTCGAATGGCAATCCCGGTCCGGTGACGGATCTTGGCGGTGGCCGGCGCTCCATCACCTGGACCGACCCACACCCGAAGCCTTGCTATCTGTTCGCGCTGGTGGCCGGCGATCTTGTCTCGGTCAAGGACAGTTTCGTCACACGCTCCGGCCGGCAGGTCGAACTGGGCATCTATGTGCGTCGCGGGGACGAAGATCGATGCGGCCACGCGATGCGGTCGCTCAAGACATCCATGACGTGGGATGAGGACGTCTTCGGACTGGGATACGATCTGGACGTGTTCAACATCGCCGCGGTGTCCGACTTCAACATGGGCGCGATGGAAAACAAAGGCCTGAACGTTTTCAATACGAAATACGTTCTCGCGCGTCCAGAGACCGCGACCGATGCCGACTACCAGGGAATCGAGTCGGTCATCGCGCATGAATATTTCCACAACTGGACCGGCAACCGGGTCACCTGCCGCGACTGGTTTCAGCTTTCGCTGAAAGAGGGTCTAACGGTCTATCGCGACCAGGAATTCTCCGCCGATCAGGGCAGCCGCGCGGTGAAGCGGATCGGGGATGTGCGCGCGCTAAGGGCAGCGCAGTTCCGGGAGGATGGCGGCCCGCTGGCGCATCCCGTGCAGCCGGCCAGCTACCTCGCGATCGACAATTTCTATACGGCGACAGTCTATAACAAAGGCGCTGAGGTCATCCGCATGATGGCCACCATCATCGGTCGCCAGGCGTTCCGTCGCGGCATGGATCTGTATTTCGCCCGACATGACAACCACGCTGTCACCATCGACGATTTCGTCCAGGCGATGCAGGACGCGTCCGGCGTCGATCTGGAAGATTTCAAGCTGTGGTACCATCAAGCCGGCACGCCAGAGGTGTCCGTCGAGGACGCTTACGATCCGGTGACCAAACGCTATTCTTTGACCATTCGCCAGGTCACCAAGCCGACGCCCGGCCAGCCCGACAAATATCCGTTGGTGATCCCGGTCGCGATGGGGCTGCTGGATGGCAACGGCCAAGACCTTGCCACACGCCTGGATGGAGAGCCGGAGGCGGTCCCGGGGACCCGTGTCCTGCTGGCGACGCAAGCGGAAAACCGTTTCGAATTCGTCGGTGTCGCCAGCCCGCCGGTGCCGTCGCTGCTGCGGGAATTCTCGGCCCCGGTAAAGCTGTCCGGCCTGTTGCCGGATCGGCTGCGCTTCCTGGCCGCGCACGACACCGACCCGTTCGTGCGCTGGGATTCCGGTCAGCAGTTCGCCGCCACGGTGCTGTTGGACATGGTCGCGGCCATCCAGGCGGGCGATGAACCCGCGGTGGTGCCGACGCTGATCGAGGCGATGGCATTCACACTGGACCAGGAGCCCGCTTTCGCAGCCGAGGCGCTGGCGCTACCGGGTGAGGCGACACTTGCCGACAAGATGGATGTGGTCGATGCCGATGCGATCCATGCCGCGCGGGACATGGCGCGCGCGGCGATCGGGCAGGCGCTGCGCGATAGGTTACAGGCGACGTATGACAGTTTAACCGACGCCGGCCTCTACACGGTCGACGGACCCGCGATCGGACGGCGGGCGTTGCGAAACACCTGTCTGAGCTATCTGGTTGCGAGCGGTGATGCATCCGCCGTGCGGCTCGCGAAGGCACAATTCGACGCCGATCAGAACATGACCGACGTGCTGGCCGCGCTGGGGGTCCTTTCGGGCGTGGACTGCCCGGAGCGGCTGGAAGCCCTGGCGGCGTTCTATCAGGCCTGGCGCAACGATCCGCTCGTGCTGGACAAATGGTTTGCCATCCAGGCGTTGTCGCCGCTTCCCGATACGGTGCAGGCGGTGAAGGCGCTGAAAGCCCACCCGGACTTCGATCTGCGCAATCCGAACCGCATCCGCGCATTGGTCAGCAGTTTCGCCGGCAACCAGGTGCGGTTCCACGATCCGTCGGGCGCCGGCTATCGGCTGTATGCCGACACGATCATCCACCTTGATCCGACGAACGGCCAGGTGGCGGCGCGGATGGTGTCGCCTTTGGGCCAGTGGCGCCGCTTCGACGTGGGTCGCCAACACCTGATGAAGGCAGAGTTGCAGCGGATTCTGGACCTGCCGAACCTGTCGCGGAACACGTTCGAAATGGCGTCGAAGAGCATCGCATGACCGGGTTTTGCGACCACGCATGGCAGCACACGACAGGGCTTCGGGCTGCGATCCACGGCCTGAAGTTCAATCGCGAGCTTGCGGCGGGCACGTTGGATCAGGCTCGGTTCCAGTTCTACATCACCCAGGATGCGCTGTACCTCGATCAATATGCCCGCATCCTGGTGATGGCCGGCGCGCGGGGGCCGGATGGCGCGACGTTGCGGCTGTTCGCGGAAGCGGCGCTGGAAGCCGTGGCGGTGGAGCAGGCGCTTCACGGGCAGTATCTGAGCCAGTTTGGTGCGGATCCGTCGCAGGTGGAGACGTCGCCCGATTGCCTCAGCTACACTAGCTTCCTGTTGGCCACGGCCTACCACGAGCCGTGGGAGGTGTTGATGGCGGCGTTGCTACCGTGCTTCTGGATCTACTGGGACGTCGGCAACGCCATTGCCCGTGAGGCCGCGGCTGGCAATAAGTACCGTGCCTGGATCGACACTTATGCCGACGAGGGTTTCGGCAATGCGGTCCGCGCGGTAATCGCTGCAACGGACAAGGCGGCGGTGGATGCGACCGACGCCGTGCGTGCTCGTATGATGATCGCATTCATCCGTTCCACCCAGTATGAGTTCCTGTTCTGGGACGGGGCCTACCAGCTTCGGCGCTGGCCGGTGGATGGTTGAACGACGAGAGATGGGGCCGTGACGGATCGGGTGCCGGCCCTGTTCCGTTTGCCCCTTATCCCGATGCCAATAATGACGGCGCCAGAGGGATCGACCTTTACGCCTCTTTGTACCCGACCTCGGGAATGCCCTGCTCGTTACCGTAATATTTGTACGGCAGGAACTTGCCGGACATGGTGATCTTCACACGGTCGCCTTTCGGATTGGCCTCCCGATCGATCTGCATGTCGAAGTCGATCGCCGACATGATGCCATCGCCGAATTCTTCTTCGATCAGCGCTTTCCAGGCCGGGCCGTTCACCATGATCATCTCGTAGAACCGGTAGATCAACGGGTCGGTCGGCGGCATGGCGGTGCCGCGATACGGCACCTCATTCAACATCCGCTCTTCCGTCACACTCAATCCGAACAGCGCGGCGGCCCTCTTCGCCAGCGGCTTGACCAGCTTCATCTGCCCAAGCAACGCACCGACGACCAGAACTTCAGACACGCCGCCGATTTGTTCGCAGATATACTTCCAGCTCCAATCCTTCTCGCGTTTGATGTCGAGGACCTTCTCGGTCAGTTCGGCTCGGGTCATGCATCCTCTCCGTTGATGGGCGTCAGGAGCAGATGGCGATCCTCCCAGAAAAAAGAAGATCGTCCCTGCCTCGCCCATCAAGGTATCGGAGGCGCGGCCCTACAGCAGGTTCTTGTGCGACCCGTCGCAACGCGGCGCCTTGCCGCTGCCCTTGCATCCGCAGAACGACACGATGCCCGACTCCTCGGCGTCGAATTTCATCGGAGAGAACGCCGAACCCTTGTGCGACCCGTCGCAGAACGGCTGCTTGCCACTCTTGCCGCATGCGCACCACCAATAGGACTTCCCGGCTTCGACTTCGATCTTGTAGGAACCCTTCTGGGCAACAACCGGCAGTGACTCGGACATGACATTTCCTTCGTGTTGTTTCAGGCCAGGTCGACGCCATATAGTCGGCGCGCTTCCGCTGGGGTAACGTAACCGTCCAGCAGGTCTTCGGAAAGAGCCGCCCGGTCGCGCCCAGATGGGGGGCCATATCCTCCGGATCCAGGCGCTTCCACCACCACCAATGATCCGGCCGGAGCCAGGAAGCCCCCCTTGCTGGTCAGATGACGGGCATTCGAGCGCGGCGCGATCAGCTCCAGCCTCGCCGGCGCCCCAGCAAGGCCGCCGTCAAGGCCGAACGGCGGGGTCACCGTCCGCTCACAGCAGACCGCGGCGTGCACCTGGTTTTCCAACACCCGCCACACCCGGCGGACACCCAGCCCGCCGCGATATGTGCCAGCTCCGCCGCTATCGGGCACCAGCGAATACTCTTCCACGCGTAGCGGAAAGCTCATCTCCAGGATTTCGATCGGTGTGTTGCTCATGTTGGAAACCGTGCTGGCGACAGCGTTGATGCCGTCCTTGACCGGCCGGGCGCCGAAGCCCCCTTTGACGGACTCGTAGCTGACGAACCGGTCGCCGCTCCGATAGTCGATGCCGCCGAAGGTGATGACCGCCGATGTCCCCTGCGATCCCGCCATCACCGTGCGCGGCGTGATCGCGAACAGCGTCGCCATCACCATGTCCGCGACGCGGTGGGACATTTCGTGGTTGGCATAAACCACCGGGGAGGGATGTTGCGCGTTCACCACCGATCCCACGGGCGCCGTGACCGTCACCGGCCGCCAGCAGCCGGAGTTCGGTGGGATCAGGCTCTTTGGATCGGCTATCATCTTGAGCGCGCAGAACACGCCTGACGCCGTCACTGTCAGCGGCGCATTCATCGGGCCCGGTACGGCGGGATCAGAGCCGGTGAAGTCGGTCGTGATTCGGTCCCCGCGCTTGGTGACCTTGATATGGACCTTGAAGGTTTCGTCCTTGGTTTCCCCGTCGGCGATCACGCCATCGCCATCGAATATGTCGGTGAATTCCGCTTCTCCATCCGGCAGAGCACGCAGCGGGGTCCGCATCATCGTTTCGGAGTAATCCAACACCTCTTGCATGATGCTCAACAGCGTGTCGGTTCCATACTTCGCCGCCAGTTCCGACAAACGCTGCGCCGCCCGATAATTGGCTGCCACCTGCGCCCGGAGATCGCCCAACCGTTCCGCCGGCGTGCGGACGTTGGCGAAAATGATCGCCTCCACCGACGGGTCCGGCTTGCCGTCGCGATACAGGCGTATAGGTGGCAGACGCAAACCCTCACCATAGATTTCCGTCACGGCACCGTAACTGCCCGGCGTCGCGCTGCCGATATCCGGCCAATGCGCGCGGACGCAGCCGTAGCCTAACAGGCGCCCGTCATGGAACGCCGGGGCTACCACGTTCACATCCGGCAGATGCGATCCGCCCTGGTAGGGGTCGTTATGAATGAACACATCACCCGGCGCGACGTCAGAAAACGCCCGCACGACCGCCCGCACCGCATCCGGCATCGACCCCAAATGGATCGGCAGGTCCGGTCCTTGCGCCACCATGTTTCCATCGATGTCGAAAATGCCGCACGAATAATCGCCCGCGACCTTCAGCAGGGGCGAATAGGCTGTCTTCGCCAGGACGATCTTCATTTCCTCGGCTGCGGAATACAGCGCGTTCTTAACGATCTCGAACCGAGCTGGGTCGGTCTTCAGCGTCGCCATCCATCCCCCTATTGGTCGGCCAGGGTATCCCGTAAGTTCGTCAGGGCGCCGATCGCGTCCGTGGTCACATCCTGCATCTGAGCGAAGCCGCGGAGCGCGTCCGCCACGGCGCCGCGTCTGCACGCCTGCTCGATGTCACGCGCCAGGGTACTTATGGCATACACGCCGCAATTGCCGGCAACTGAAACAAGGTCGTGCGCTTCTTTCGCGGCGCCGGCGGAATCTGCCGCGCTGAGGCAGTGACCCAGACGGTGCATATGACCCTGGATATCGATCAGCGATTCTGTCAGCAATGCCTCCAGTTGGTCCGGCTTCAGGAAGCCGCGCAAGACATCGATCGTCGCGTCGTCAAGCGCTGGCATTCCCTCGGCCGCCGAACGCTTCGGCCTGTCGGAGGACGTAAAGTCCTTTAGCGCACGGAACAGCACCTGAGCGGACAGTGGTTTGCTCAGATAGCCATCGATCCCCACGCCACGATACCGTTCCGCCGCCCCGCGCAGCGCATCCGCGGTCAGGGCAATGATCGGGATGTCGCGCTTTGGTGGCGGCAATGCCCGGATGCGGTTGGTTGCCTTGATGCCGTCCATGACCGGCATCTGGATGTCCATCAGCACGACGTCGAAATTCTCGCGCATCACGGCTTCAACAGCCTCCCTGCCGTTCGCCGTCACGATGACGCTGTGTCCTGCGCCATGGAGAAGGTCTGTCAGCAGACGTTGATTGATCGCATTGTCGTCTGTGATCAGCACGTGCAGCGTCCGTGTCGGTGCTTCCGGTTCGCCTCGATCCTCTGCGGTGGCCGGCTCACCGAGGGCATCCGTTAGCGGCAGTACGACACGGAACAGGCTGCCCTGCCCCTCGGTGCTGTCCACCGTGATTTGGCCGTTCATCAACTCGGTCAGCTCCCGGCTGATCGCCAGCCCGAGACCAGTGCCGCCGAAGCGGCGGGAAATGGAGCTGTCTGCCTGGACAAATTTTTGGAACAGGCGGCCGAGCGTTTGCGGGGTCATGCCGATGCCGGTGTCTTCGACCTCGATGCGGGTGAGTGCCGGGGTGATGGGATCGGGGCCAACACGTATCTCCACCCGGCCGTGCTCGGTGAATTTGACCGCGTTGCCGACAAGATTAAGCAGCACCTGCCTGAGTCGGGCCGGATCGCCATGCACTCGGCGATCCACCGTGGGGTCAATAGTGCAAACCAGGCTCAGGTGCTTTTCCGATGCACTCGGCCCAAGCAGGCCAACAGCGGTCCGTATCAAGTCCCCGAGATGAAAGTCGGAGGGTTCCAGCTCTACCTTGCCGGCCTCAAGCTTTGAGATATCAAGGATGTCGTCAATCACGCCCAACAAGGCCTGGGCCGATTCGTGGACACCATCGGCCCAGTCGCGTTGGGCTGGCGTCAGGTCCGATCGCAGCAGAAGGGTGTTCATACCGATGATGCCGTTCATCGGGGTGCGGATTTCGTGCGACATGTTGGCCAGGAACTCGGTTTTGGCTTGGTTGGCCTTTTCCGCGGCGGCGCGGGCCGCCTCAGCCTGGTCCCGAGCGGCTGCCGCGTGTTCCTCGGCCAGCTTGCGTTCGGTGATATCGGAATAGGTGCGGACGATCCCGCCATCTGGCATCGGCATGCTGCGAACCTCCAGAACCCGGCCGTTGGGTCGGCGTCGCCCATAAAGATGCGGAACATCTGGCATGCTGCCGGCCCCGATCACGACCTTTAAGTCGTGCGGCGTGCCGGTAAATTCGCCAATTCGTTCTTGATATGCCCGCAGCTCACCGAAATAAGGCTCTTTGGCCAGCAGGGTTTCCGGCACGTCGAGTAAGGCGGCCATGCGCGCGTTCCAGGCCGCGATCTTGCCATCCGCCGTGACCATCATGATTCCCTGGTCCATGTATCGCAGGGTCGTTTCGAGAACCCCCGACTTCTCCGCCAAGGCCGCCTGGCTGGTCCGCAAGGCTTCAGCGGCGTCACGAAGCTCGCGTGCATTTTCAGCGAGGCGACGAAACTGCTTGCGCAACAGCTGGAAAAGCCCAGTCAGGGTAACAGTGAAGAGTGCCGCACCCACGGTGATGAACAGCGCCTGTCGTCGCCATACCCCCATCGCGACATCCTCCCCGATACCGGCATTCAGCACCAGCGGGTAGTCCCGCAATGGGCTCAGGGAGATGGAGCTCGCCCTGTCGGATACGAGGTCTCCACCCTCGAACACCCCGCCGCCAGCTTCCATCACCCGGTACCACGCCGAAGTGGCCGGCGGGCGTCGGCCGATCAATGCCGGCGCATACGGATGCATCACAAGGATCGTCCCGTCCCGGCACAACAGCGAGAAAACGCCGATATCCTCCCGATCGAGCTCGTCAAAGTAATCCGAGAAGTATTTTAGCGAGATCGATCCAGTCACGGTCCCAATCAACCGGCCGTCCAGGCCGGTAATGCGATGGGTAAGGTCAATGGTCCTGTTACCATCCGGGCGACTGTTGGCCAGACAGCGGAGATATGGATCACTGTCCGATGATTCCTGGTAGCGACGGAATTCGTCACCGGCGCTTAGGTCGGTCCCCGCCGCTGGCCAGACACGGGTTGTATTGATCGCAATGCCGTGCGCATCCCGCAAGGTAATTGCCTCAAGCTGCGGCAGGTTCGCCAGTTTCTGCCGAAGCTCAAGATGGGTCGCCTCGTGATTCGTGGACTCGCGCAATGCGGCTTCGGTCGTGATCCCGCTTGCATGGACCTGTTCGACGATCCCCCGCATCACCAGATCTACTGCCTGCAGCGCGTGTCCGGCCTGTTCGGAAAGCACTCTGGCCAGCCTGGTCTGCCGGCTCTGGTATTCCCGGATGGCGGTGGCATGTCCCACCCACAGCGCGAAACCGGTGACGATCAGTACAAGACTGATCACACCGATGAAACCACCTGTCAGCGCCCATCCGACGCCGCGGGGTTCCCCGGTGCCGTTCAACGGAGCGGGTGTGTGCTCGGTGTCGGACATATCAGGGCCGATTAGAGCACCGAACGAGTATCGATGAAATCTTTGTTAGGGCGTGTTGGTGCGAGGCGGCATGTTCGAAGCGTGAGCGTCACGCTCTTATTTCCAGCCGTTGGGGCGGTTGGGGGGCTGCTGCCGGGCCGCTTAACTCCGCCGGTGCGATCGGTGGGTAGTCTTGCGGTTAGACAGGGACAACGAAAGGCCGACGCACACGAGCCCCGCCGATGCGGGTACCAGCCAGGCGGGCCGCATCAACAAAGGCTGGATGATCGCGGTCCAGACCCAGTTTCCCAATGTCCGGCTCGACCATGTTGGGAGCTTGTCCAGGACGTCATGATCAAAAAGATAAAGCGCCTGGCCGAGGGATATACTTTCCGGCCCGAACGTCGCGATGGCGACGGCGGCAACCAGCAAGACGGCGGAGATCACAGCCAGGACGCGTTGGGCGATCACATGAACAGCTTCTCGTTCTTCCGGTCGGAATATAAGCCAGCCACCTGCTCAGCATAACCATTAAAAATCTGGGTTGGCACTCTCTCATCGCTGCCCAGCAGCCGTTCCGACGCCTGACTCCAGCGTGGATGGGCGACGGCGGGGTTCACATTTGCCCAGAATCCATATTCGGACGGCCCGATCGACTCCCAGAATGTCGTGGGGCGCTTGTCGGTGAAGCTGATCTTCACGATCGCTTTGGCGGATTTGAAACCGTATTTCCACGGCAGGGTCAACCGGATCGGTCCACCGTTTTGTGGCGGCAGCGGCTTGCCGTACAGACCGGTGGAAATGAAGGCAAGGTCGTTGGCGGCTTCGTCGATCGTCACGCCTTCAACATAGGGCCACGGATAGAAAGGCGCACTCAGCCCGGGCATCACTTTGTCCTGCGTGGTTTCAAACACCACGTATTTGGCCGATCCGAGCGGTTCGGCGATCTTCAGGAGCTGGGATACAGGAAAACCGGTCCAGGGGACGGTCATCGCCCAGGCCTCGACGCAGCGATGGCGATAAATCCGCTCCTCCAGGGAGACCTGCTTCAGCAGGTCGTCGATATCAATGGTGCGTGGCTGCTTCAGCATGCCATCGAGGCGGATCGACCAGGGGCGCTGCTTCAGCGCCTGCGCCTCCCGCCAGAGGTTCTTACTTTCACTGAACTCGTAATAGTTGTTGTAGGTGGTGGCGTATTTTTCCTCGGTCACGGCGCGGCCTGGCTGGAAGGCCGGGTTGACCGGAACATCCGCTCGAGCCGCGAGCGGCGGCAGAATGGTCATGGCTGTCGCGCCCGCCACGAGAGAACGGCGGTTCAATACCAGGTGTTCGGGCGTGACCCCCCGTTCCGCGACTTCCCACCCGCGCCTTCGGATGATGTTCATTTGGCTGTGCCTTCCTGCTTGCTTTCTTATACGCCCCAATAGGCCGGACGACCACGGCCAGACCCCACATTGCCGGACGAGATCGGATGAGCGAAATTAAACGTTAGACACCCGCTCAAGCGATCTTTTCAGGAGAATACCCATGCACCTTGCCCGATTCCCGCGGGTTCGCCTGTTTCCGGCGCCAACGCCGCTGGAGCGGCTGGATAACCTGACCCGGATCTTGGGTGGGCCGGAAATCTGGATCAAGCGGGACGATTGTACCGTCGTGGCCACGGGCGGCAACAAGGTGCGCAAGCTGGAGTGGCTGATCGGTGAGGCGAGGTCGCTGGGCGCTACTCATATCGTTACCCAGGGCGCCGTGCAGTCGAACCATGTACGGCAGACCGCCGCCGTGGCCCGCAAGTTCGGCATGACCTGCACCGCGCTGCTGGAGCATCGGATCGACACCAACGACCGCGACTACCTGGGCAGCGGCAACGTGCTGCTAGACAAGCTTTTCGGCTGCCGGATCGAGTACCGGCCGGGCGGCATCGACATGAACGCCGAGGCCGAGAAGAAGGGCTCCGAACTGCGTGCCGCCGGCGAGACGGTCTATGTCATTCCCGGCGGTGGGTCGAACAAAGTCGGTGCGCTCGGCTACGTATCCTGCGCGCAGGAACTGATGCAGCAGGCCGACGAAATGGGGCTCGGGATCGATCGGATCGTCACCGCGACAGGTAGTGCCGGGACCCATGCGGGCCTGGTCGTCGGGCTAGAGGGGATGAATGCGGGTGTTCCGGTCCTTGGCATCGGTGTGCGGCTGCCGCGCGAGCGACAGGAGGAGAATGTTTACCGCCTGGCGTTGGCCACCGCCGAATATGTCGGGATCAAAGGGGGAATTCCGCGCGAGGCGGTCGTGGCGAACTGCGACTATGTCGGCGCCGGCTACGGCATCCCGACCGAGGGCATGGGCGAAGCCGTCCGCACGCTGGCGCAGGAAGAAGGAATCCTCCTGGACCCGGTTTATTCGGGAAAGGCGATGGCGGGGATGATCGACCTGATCCGGAAGGGTGTCCTGACCAAGGGCGAGACCATCGTCTTTCTTCATACAGGCGGCGCGGTGGGGTTGTTCGGATACACGGCGTTTCTTGAAGGTGCGGTCTGATGCTGGGCAGCCGCGACCGTATCCTGACCACACATACCGGCAGCCTGCCCCGTCCGGCGGCGCTGACAGACATGTATGCACGCCGGGTCGAGAACGAGGACGTGGACGAGGCGGCGCTCGACGCCGCCGGCAAGCTTGCCACCCGCCATGTCGTGCGCCAACAGATTGCAGCCGGCATTGATGTCGGCAACAACGGCGAACAGCAGCGTGAAGCCTTCTTTCTGTACGTCCGCCGGCGCATGAGCGGATTCGGTGGAAGCTGGAACCGCAGACCGATGGCGGATATCGCGCGTTACCCCGGTTTCCGGGCCTGGGCCGCCGAGCAGGAGGGCGTGCGCCGCTCCGTCAGCAACCGCGGAGCCCTGCCGAAGGCGATCGGTGAGGTACGCTATCTTGACCCCGCTTTGGTCAAGGCGGAGTGCGACGAGTTTCTGGCGACTTTGGCCGAGGTCGAAGGAGGCTTCGCCGAACCGTTCATGACCGCGCCGTCACCGGGGATTATCGCGGCTGCCCTGCTGAACGAGCATTACAATACCGAGGACGCTTACCTTCACGCACTTGGCCAAGCCCTGCGGGTGGAGTACGAGGCGATCGTGGGCGCCGGTTTTCTGCTGCAGATTGACGCTCCGGACCTGGCGCTGGAGCGGCATGTCTCCTTTCAGGACCGGCCGTTGGGCGATTTCATCGACTTCGCCGAACGGGTGGTGGGAACGATCAACGAGGCCTTGCAGAACATTCCGCGTGATCGCGTCCGAATCCACGCTTGCTGGGGGAATTACGAGGCGCCGCACGACTGCGATGTCGATCTGCATGAGATCCTTCCGACGATCAGCCAGGCCAAGGTTGGCGGTTGGGTGCTGCCGTTCGCCAACCCTCGGCATGCGCACGAGTACCGGTGCCTGAAGGACCTGCCGTTGGATGATGGTCAGGTGGTGGTTGCCGGTGTGATCGATCCGCTGACCAACTTCGTTGAGCATCCCGAAGTCGTAGCCGATCGGTTGGAACGGGTGGTGCAGGCCGTCGGCGATCCGACGCGGGTGCTGGCGGGGACAGACTGTGGCTTCGACACCTCGGCCGGACGCGGACGGGTGGCAGAAGATGTCGTGTGGGCGAAGCTGCGGGCGATGGCCGATGGGGCACGGATCGCATCTGAGCGGTTAGGGATGAAAGGGGCTTAGGCCCGTCGCCCGAATATACTGCCGACCTATCTCCGTCGTGGCGGGTGTAAATCTACCATCCATGCCTGTGTTGCTGAACCGGTGCCGCACTCGAAGCAGTTATCAGGCAACAGGCACGTAGCCTTAACTGATTCGCAAAATCGCGCTTCTTCCGAAGAAGCCGGCCGCGTAAGAAATAAATATATAGAGCCGTGCCCCGCCCAGGAAGGCAGCCATGGATCTCCTGGCCAGCGAGGCCAGCCGCCCACGGTTCGAGAGCTGCCTCGAGGACTTGGTCCGTGTGATCAGCCACGCCGACCGCATGGTACTGCTGCACGACGACTGCGCCGCGCTGCTGCTGTCCGGCGAGCGCAAGAGCGTCGAACCCATGGCGGCGCTGACCGCGCCTGCCCGCACCGCGCCAAAACACCGCTCGCTGCTGCATTTTGTCGCCAACGCGCCAAGGTCGGATCAGGCCGTGCTGACCTAGGTGCGCCAAACAGTGCTGCCCAAGATTGAGGCGCTCGGCGCGATCGCGACATCGATTGTGGACGACGCCGGGTTCCCGAAGAAGGGCAAGCATTCGGTTGGGGGCGCGCGGCAGGATTATAGCCAACTGGGCAAGCAGGACAACTGCCAGACTGTGGTGTCGCTATCGGTCGCCAACCACCACGCCAGTTTGCCCATAGCACACCGGCTCTATCTGCCTGAAACCTGGGCGAACGACCGGGGCCGGCGGAAGAAAGCCAAGGTTCCGGAGGACATCGTCTTCCAGACCAAACCGCAGATTGCGTTCGATCAGCCGCGCGCCGCCCACGCCGTCGGCATTCCCCTCGGCACGGTACTGGCCGATCCCGGCTACGACTACGACGGCCATTTCCGCGACGGGGTGACGGAACTGGGGCCACTCTATGTTGTGGGCCTCCAATCGAATGTGCCGATGCGATACCAACCTGCCGGTGCAAGGCCCAGACGGGCGGCAGCCGTCACGTCTGCAGGTGCGTGTGCAGCAGATTTCAGCCGAGGCATTGGCGCTTGGCCGGCCCGCCGAGGAATAGCTGCTGATCGAATGGTCCGAGGACGAGGTAGCGCCGACTAAGTACTGGCTGTCCACCTTGCCGGCCGATATCAGCTTCGAGGATCTGGTTGATCGCGCCAAACTCCGCTGGCGGATCAAGCCGGACTACCAAGAACTCAAGCAGGAAATCAGCCTGGGCCATTAGGAAGGGCGTGGATGGCGCGGTTTATGCCACCACATAACGCTCTGCATCGCAGCCTATGGATTCCTGATCGCCGAAAGGGCGATTTTTTCCCCGCGGGACCCCAGCATCAGGGACGACCAACGGCGTTTATCGTTCCCGCCAGTCACCAATCCTAGGGCACCGCCGCTGCGTCCCGACCGGCATATTCCGAACTCGATTGCCACAATGCGGCGGCGCCTTATGGTTGCTCGGGTCGAGCATGTCCCGCGCTGCCCGTACTACGGCATGGGACGGGTGACGCGAGAGTAGTCGAACTTGCGGCGCTGTAAGGCTAGTTCATTTTTTTGAGTGGGTGAGTCACGTCTGAGATTGCACCAACCTCAGACGATCGCTCTCTAGCCGCTGGCGTTGTTTGCTTCCCCACGCATCATAGTGTGGTATTCGCTGTTGGGAATAATTTCCATGGCCGACGCCATGCGATTGGACAGATTGAAAAACGCAACGGTCTCCGCCAGATCGAAGATATCTTCCGTACTCAATCCCTGCTGCGAAAGCGCATCACGGTCGGAATCGTCCACCAAATGTGGGGTCGTCGTCAGTTTCCAGGCAAAATCCATCATCAGGCGCTGCCGCGGGTCTAGGTCAGCCACCCGGTAGTTCAGGGCCAGCATCTCCCCTAACTCCGGATCACCGGAAAGCTGCCGCACCGCCGCACCGTGCGCCACCAAGCAGTAATAGCAGCGGTTGGCGGAGGAAACGACCACCGCCACCATCTCTCGCTCCAGCTTCGAAAGGCCTGAGGGCGACAGCATGATCTCATTGTAGATAGACATGAAGTTACGCAGACGCTGCGGCCTCAAACTGTAGGCACTCAGCACGTTGGGCACGTAACCCAACTTATCCACACATTTCACAAAGACCTGCTGAAGGTCCGCATCCAGTTCCGAACGGTCGGGAACGCCGAGTTTTGAGATGTGATCGGGCTGGGGCATCAGTCATAAACTTCCGGGTTGATGGTGTTTTCGCGGTTTGGCGTCCCGTCTAAGACACTGAGAATATTGCGCGATGTCGCAACCGCCATGGCTTCGATGGCTTCGACCGTCACGCCGGCCATGTGCGGCGAGGAAATCACGTTCTCCAGGCTCAGCAACGGGTTATCTGGCGGGGTAGGCTCCTGGGCGAAGACATCCAGGCCCGCGCCACCCAGATGCCCGGACGTGAGGGCATTATAAAGGGCAGGCTCGTCGATGATGCCGCCCCGGGCGGTGTTGATGATAAGGGCGCCCTTTTTCATCAGACCGAGGCGTCTCACGTCGAACATCCCAACGGTTTCCGGGTTCTTAGGGCAATGAATGCAGACGATGTCAGCGTTCGGTAGAGCGGCGTCGAGATCGGCAATCGACTCATAACCCGCGGAGCGGATGTTATCCTGTTTGATGTAGGGGTCGTGGATAAGTACGTTCATATCGAAAGCAGCACAGCGGCGCGCGGTCCTTGTGCCGATTCGGCCGAAGCCCACGATAAGGATTGTTTTCTCAGATAACTCAGTCGGTGGGATGCTATGGCGCTGGGCCCATTTGTCGTCCTTCACCAAGGCGTCCATCGCCCGGTTCTTTTTCGCCAGAGCGATCATCAGGTGAAATGCCTGTTCCGCCACGGAGGTCGAGTTGGCGGTCCCCGCGGTCAGTAACGGCACCCGGCGAGCGGTCAGCGCCGGAACCTCGACGGCATCATAGCCGACGCCGATGCGGGCGACGACCTGTATAGCTGGAGACACCTCCATCTCCTTCTGTCTAAATGGTGTACCGGACAGCGCGATGCCCGCGATATCCACCAGCTTCGGCAGTAGTTCGGCTTGGCTGATTCCGGCGGGATAGATGATCGTCGCGATATCATCGCGCGCCTGCATCAGTTCGATGCCCTGCTGACCCATAGTATGAGGCAGCATCACTTTGCGTTTGTTCGTAGCCATGGAGAGCGTATCCTAGAGTTGACGTTGCAGCGCAGCGACGTAACCACGATTCCACGTGGGTGATAGATGCACCTCGTTCATCACGAGGTGCCGCGGCAGGCAGGCGATATAGCGTATCAGGTCTCCGCAATCGGTCGGTTGGACCATGCGAGCCCGAACCTCGGGGCCGACAGGGTTGGGGCGTTTGTCCAGGATCGGGGTCGCAACTTCGCCGGGAAGGAAGACCGTAGAGCGAATGCCGTTGACACACTCTTGCATGTTCAAGCTGTGGCTCATGGCGACTACCCCGTGCTTGGCCACGGTATAGATCGGTCCGCTAACCCCGCCGATGAACCGCCCGGCCATGGAGGCGGTGTGGATCAATAGTCCGTCCTTCTGGCTCCGCATGAAGGGCAAGGCCACGGTGACGCAGTAAAGTGCGGCTGTCAGATTGCCTTGCAGCAGGGTGTCGATGCTCTCGGGCGTCAGTTTGTCCCAGTGGCGCTCGACTATATTCACCCCGGCGTTGTTCACCAGGATATCCAGCCGGTTGAATGTGGCACGGAGATAGTCGCCGATCTTTCGTACCTGACCGGCATCCGTCAGGTCGGCTGGCTGAACATGTGCTTGGCCGGTCTGTTTGATGCGGCGGGCGACATCCTCCAGCGGACCTGGCCGGCGGCCGGTCAGGATGACGGTCGCGCCAGCCTCGGCCAGGGCCAGAGCCGCGGCCTCGCCAATCCCGGTGCCGGCACCGGTGACCCACGCGACTTTTTCTGCTAAGCTTGTCATGATTTTATTTCCCCCATCGATACCCTGCCCATTCTTTAGTCCGGGCCATCGGTAGGCAAGAGCCGCCCTCTGTGGGTCAGCCGTTAATGGTGTCTAGCCAAGAGCCGCGGCATTCGTCACATTAGGGGATAGGAAACGTCGTAAGCGAATCAATGGACCTGTCTTTGGACCTGCTGGGCAACGCTCTGGTCTCCGGGGTGCTTTTGGGCGGCTTCTATGCTGCCGTGACGATTGGGGTGTCGATCTCCTTCGGCATGCTCGACATCGTCAACATCGCGCATCCCGCATTCGTCATCCTTGGCTCCTACACCGCCTATATTGCGAACAGTGCATTCGGTTTCGACCCGATCCTGTCCAGCATTGTTCTGCTGCCTGCTTTCTATCTGTTGGGTGTGGCGATCTATCATGTGTATGATGTTTCGTTTGAGCGACGCGGCGATGCATCGATCCGTGGGCTAGCATTTTTCTTCGGTATTCTGTTCATCACCGAAGTGATCCTGGTGCTGGTCTTCGGAGTCGATTATCGCCTCGTGGACGCGCCATATGTGGGGCCGAGTCTGCATATTGGGGTGATCGACTTGCCGCTGCGGCTGCTGGTACCATGTCTGGTTTCGCTAACGCTGATTGGCGTGCTGCAACTGTACATGTCACATACCGTTATAGGTCGAGCGGTTCAGGCGGTGGCGCAGGACCCTATGGCACTGCGATTGATGGCAGCCGATCCCAGCCGGATCAAGCGGATCGCGTTCGGGTTATCGATAGCCAGCGCCTCAATCGCCGGTGCTATCCTAATCATCATTCAGCCGGTCGAGCCCTCGATCGCTCGCGACTATATCGGCCGAATTTTCGCGATCTGCGTCATGGGCGGATTGGGAAGTTTCGGTGGGACGGTCGTCGCGGCGATGATCCTGGGTATCATGGAGAGCCTAACCTCGACCTTTTATGGACCGTCCTGGTCGCCAGCGGTCGCATTCGGTTTCTTGCTGATCACGCTCGCGGTGCGCCCTGCGGGCCTGTTCGGACGCAGTTAATGCGCAATGTCCGGTTCATCCTGCTGGCGCTGGCGGTGGCGGCCGTCACTTTGGCCGTGGCGCGACTGATCGACAACGCCTATGTCTTCTTTGCAGGCTATGTCGTGCTGCAATATATCGTGCTGGCGACAGCATGGAATATTCTGGGCGGCTACACGGGTTACGTGAATTTTGGTACGGCTGCATTCTTCGCCGTGGGGGCCTACACAACGGTAGTGCTGCACAAGACCGTGCCATTGATGCCGCTGCCCGGCATGATGCTGGCCGGAGGCGTTATCTCAGGTGTCATTGGTCTGGGAATGGGCTACCTGACGCTGCGATTGCGCGGTACGTTCTTTTCGATCGCGACCCTCGCGATGGCTGTCGTCGCGCAGACATTAATCACCAACTGGTATTTTGTCGGCGGCTCGCGTGGTGCCTACATCATCAGGCCTTCGGATTCGCCTATCTTCTCTGGCGATTATATCCAATATCTGTTCGCCATCATGCTGCTCCTATCGGTTATCTCCGTGTCCATCGCACGGGCGATTCAGCACTCGCGTCTTGGCTACGGTTTCTCTGCTATCCGCGACGATGAATTGGCGGCGGAGGCATCCGGCGTGCCGACATTGCGGCTGAAGCTGATTGCCACGGCCCTGTCCGGTGGATTGATGGGGATGGCAGGAGCGCCGCTGCCTTACTATGTGACGTACCTGGATCCCGCCTCCGGCTTCAGTCTGAGCTACGCTGTCAACACCATCGCCATGCCGTTGATCGGTGGCACGGCCACTTGGCTGGGGCCGGTCATCGGTGCGGTGTTACTGGGCACGCTGCAGCAGGTGGCGACGGTGACGATTTCCTCTGCGCTGTCCCTACTTATTGTCGGCCTGCTGCTGGTGAGCTTCGTGATAGCTGCCCCGAAGGGCATCGTGGGTTGGTTCAAGCGATGAGCAACCCGCTGCTGACGGTCTCCGGACTGGGCAAACGCTTCGGTGGCTTCGTTGCTTTGGCGGATGTGGGGCTGCAAGTCGCGGAAGGCGAGCGACTGGGCCTGATTGGTCCAAACGGGTCCGGCAAGAGTACTCTGGTGAACTGTCTGTGCGGGACGGTGAAAAATGATATGGGGCAGGTGACCTTCGCCGGCCATAAGCTGAACGGATTGTCTGCACATCAGCGTACGCGGCTCGGCATGGCTCGCAGTTTCCAGTTACCGCGGCCGTTCCCGACCCTTACCTTGGCAGAAAACGTGCGCGTGCCGATTTTGTATGCTGCGGACGTCAAAGGCAGGCGTGCCGTGTCCGATCCGAGTGAGCGGTGCGATGAACTGCTGGACATGGTCGGGCTTTTGCCAAAGGCGGATCGCAAGCCGGCTGATCTAACTCAGATCGAAATGCGCAAGCTCGAACTGGCGCGAGCGATGGCCTCCGAGCCGCGCCTGCTAATAGCCGATGAAGCAATGGCCGGCCTGTCACACCAGGAAGTGGACGATATCCTGGCACTGCTGATGAATCTGAACGCACAAGGGGTCACCATCGTTATGATCGAGCATATCATGCGCGCGGTGTTAGCGTTCTCCCAGCGCCTGGTGGTGCTGGTCGCCGGCCGCAAGCTCGCCGATGGGAATCCGCAGGACGTCATCCGTCAACCCGATGTCGTGGCGGCTTACCTTGGCAGCTAGTCTCTCGATCGTTGGCTTGGATGCCGGCTATGGTGCCGTGCGAATTCTGCACGACGTGTCCCTATCGGTAGCAGAGGGTGAGACGGTCGCGTTGCTAGGCGCCAATGGCAACGGCAAATCTACCCTGATGAAGTGCATTATGGGGATAGTTCACCCTTCGGCAGGGTCGGTCGCCGCGACGATCGATGGGAGCCGACACGAACTTGTCGGCATGTCCACCGAGGATATCGTTGATCTGGGTATTGGCTTCGTACCTGAAGGGCGGAGGCTGTTCCCCCGCCTGACCGTCACCGAAAACCTATTAATGGGTGCGTTCCGCAAGAAGGCTCGGCCGGCGATCCAGCAGAATTTGGCATTCTGTTTCGAGGTATTCCCGCGGCTGGCGGAACGGAGAAAGCAGTTGGCTGGATCTATGAGCGGGGGAGAACAGCAAATGCTGGCTCTGGGCCGGGCGCTGATGTCGGCCCCCAGACTACTGTTGATCGACGAACCGTCCGTGGGGCTCGCACCGCTTCTGGTGGCGCGGACGATCGACAAGATCAAGGAACTGAAAGAAGGGTTCCAGCTTGCAGTGCTGATGGCGGAGCAGAATTTCACCCAGGCAATCCGGATCGCCGATCGTGGCTATGTTATCGTGCACGGGCATATCGAGTTCGAGGGTGGTTCGGCATATGAGTTGAACAATAACGAGCTGATCCGCCAGTTTTATCTGGGCGCGTGAAGACCGGTCGTCAGAACCGGCCTCATTATTACGCCGGGGGCGACCCGGCTTTGGGAAATTATAGAGCACCACGTGTCGGGCCTGCGGTTCCGCTTCCCGGTTGCTCTGCAATCCGAAATCATCCACTGCTGCGTTGAAATCAGGTTGCCGCCACAACAGTTCACTGGTGACGTGGTCCAAATAGTACGACGGCGCTTGGTTCTAACCCGTCTTCGCGGACTCAACGAGTTTTAGACAGTCCTCTCGTTGTAGATCAGTGGATTAGACGGAGAGGTCCTCACTACATCAGGTGGCGTGGGCGACGGCGACGGTGGCGATTCTAGGTGGTGGCTGTGGCGGAAATTGAAGCTTGAGCTGCTGGATCAGGAGTTGGAGCTCAGGCTCTGGGTGGGTGTAGCGGGTCAACAACAGATCCCGTCCGTCGGTCGTCGACAGATAGACATCGATCAGTCCCGATGCCAAGGCATGCAGGCGGCGTCGCAAGGTAACCTGCATGCAGTAAGCCCCTCACCCCGTAGTAATCGCAGCACCGCCGCCACCTTGCGCTGTCGAGACATCCTGCCGCCGCGCCAGACTCGTGTGGTTGCTCCGCGTCGCCCTAACCCCCTATCCGAATTTCGGGGACCATCTCTTCGCCTCGTGGCTGCTCATGCCAGAACGCATCACGACGACAATGCGCTCGCACAAATCCAAGAAATAAGGACGGCCCATCGATGCTGACCTCCCGGGCAAGCAGTATCTTGGAGCAGATTTTCGTCCGCGCCGGAATCCCCCTGAATAGAAGTCAACCTCAGGCGATCACGGTCTAAAATCGTGCCAGGCAACCGCAGGACACGTCCGGTCATGAAACGAGAGCGATGACGGTAATAAACCCTACCGCAGCCCCATGTTGATCTTCTCTAGAGCGGCTGCTCCCGGAATGAGCGTGTCTTCATGCAGTGCATTCAGCGGCGTGTCCGATGTCCCCAGGTGCTCGTGCAGGTCCCGCGGGTTCGGATCGACGTACAGAAGGCCCGTCACGATCTCCCCTGCCGCTTGCCGCTGCTGCATATACGTCATCGCCGACACGCGATCATGCATGTCGTAGTCGGTATGAAGCTTCCGCAACCGTAGTGTCGAGCCATCGTGTTGGGTAACCATTTCCACTGAGCCCGGCGCGTAATCCACCGTGATTTCCGGCCGTTCCGTAATCACGTCCAGATAGTTCACCGCCGAATTATGCTCGCGCACATAATCGAAGCTCTTGGTCGATCCCTCGTGGTTATTGAACGCGACGCAGGGGGAAATGCAGTCGATGAATGCCGCCCCTTCGTGCTTTAGCGCCGCCTCGATCAGCGGCACCAACTGTGCCTTGTCCCCCGAGAAGCTGCGCGCCACGAATGTGGCGCCGAGCTGCAACGCCATTCCGACAAGATCAATGGCCTCGTCGCTGTTGACCACCCCGCGCTTCGACTTGGCGCCCTTGTCGGAGGTAGCGGAGAATTGGCCCTTGGTTAGCCCATACACACCGTTGTTCTCGACGATATAAACCATGTTGACGCCACGGCGCATGGCATGCGCGAACTGGCCGATGCCGATCGAGGCGCTGTCTCCATCGCCCGACACGCCGAGGTAGATTAGATCGCGATTCGCTAGATTCGCCCCGGTCAACACCGACGGCATCCGCCCATGCACGGAGTTGAACCCGTGCGAGGCCCCCAGGAAGTATGTCGGAGTCTTCGACGAACATCCGATCCCCGAAAGCTTGGCGATCCGGTGTGGCGGCAACTCCAGCTCGAAGCACGCGCGGACGATCGCCGCGCTGATCGAATCGTGTCCACAGCCGGCGCACAGGGTCGAGATTGCCCCTTCATAGTCGCGCCGCGTGTAGCCAAGGCTGTTCTTGTGCAGTTCAGGATGATGCAGCTTGGGCTTGGCGAGGAAGGTCATGACACGGCCTTTTCGGTACAGGCGGCGATGGCACCGGTGATGAAACGCGCACTGATCGGGGTACCGTCGAAATGCACCACCTTGCCCAGCTTCTTCGGACTGATCTCCAACTCGTTCACCAGCAGGGAGCGCAATTGGCCATCGCGGTTCTGCTCCACGACGAATACATGGTCGTGCGCCGCGATGAAGGCCTCGACCTCATCGCCGAAGGGGAAGCCGCGCACACGCAGCAGGTCGAGGTGGATACCTTGTTCCGCGAGTAGCAGATCGGCCTCGGCGATCGCCGGGCTGGTCGAGCCATAATAGATCACGCCCAGCCGGGTCGGCACATCCGACTTGCGTTCGACCGCGGCCGGCACCAGGGACCGCGCCGTATTATGCTTTCTTAGCAGCCGCTCCATGTTCTCCTGGTAGTCCGCCCCCTCTTCGGAATAGCGCGCCATCCGGTCCTTCGACGTGCCGCGGGTGAAGAAAGCGCCTTTGGTTGGGTGCGTGCCGGGCAGCGTACGATACGCGATGCCATCGCCGTCCAGATCCAGATAGCGGCCGAACAGTTTCCCGGCCTCCAGTTCCTCTGCCGTCATGACTTTGCCGCGGTCCATCCGGCGGCGGTCGTCCCAGTCGAAAGGCTTTGTCAGCCGATCGTTCATGCCGATCTCCAGATCGAGCATAACGAAGATCGGCGTTTGCAGACAATCCGCGAGGTCGAATGCCAGCGCACCAAATTCGAAGCATTCGTATGGATCTTCGGGGAGCAGCAGCACATGCTTGGTGTCGCCGTGCGAGGCATAGGCGCAGATGGTAATGTCCGTTTGCTGCGTCCGCGTCGGCATGCCAGTGGACGGGCCGGCCCGCTGCACGTCGAAGATGACCGCTGGGATTTCAGCGAAATACGCCAGTCCGACGAATTCCTGCATCAGGGAGATGCCCGGACCGGACGTCGCCGTGAACGCCCTGGCGCCGTTCCACGCCGCGCCGATGACCATGCCGATCGACGCCAACTCGTCTTCCGCCTGAACGATGGCGAAGTTGTTCCTGCCGGTCGCCTTATCGACCCGCATCCGGCTGCAATAGCGGGAAAAAGCTTCGGCCAACGAGGAGGATGGCGTGATCGGATACCAGGCGCACACCGTCGCCCCGCCATAGATGGCGCCCAGCGCGGCGGCGCTGTTGCCATCGATGAAGATGCGATCACCCACTGTGTCGGCATGCCGCAGGGTCAGTCCAATCGGACAATCCAGGTTTTGCTTCACCCAGTCGCGGCCCATGTGCAACGCCTGCACATTCGCCGCGATCAGTTTGTCGCGCCCCTTGAACTGCTCGCCTAGAAGCTGCTCGATCACCGCCGGATCCATATCCAGCAGCGCGGATAGCGCGCCCAGCCCGACGATGTTCTTGAACAACTGCCGCTGCCGCGAATCGCTGTAGGCCTTGTTGGTCATCTCAGTCAGCGGCACCCCGATGACAACGATATCCGGACGGAACTTGTCCGCAGGTATCGGCTTCGTGTTGTCGTAGAACAGATACCCGCCCGGTTCGATGGAGGTCACGTCCTGCTTCCAGGTCTGCGGGTTCATCGCGACCATAAGGTCCGGCCCACCGCCACGCGCCGCCAGATGGCCGGCTTCCGAAATGCGCACCTCATACCAGGTCGGTAATCCCTGGATGTTGGATGGAAAAATATTGCGCGGCGTCGCCGTCACACCCATGCGCAGCACGGCTTTCGCGAACAACGCATTCGCGCTGGCTGACCCCGACCCGTTCACATTGGCGAATTTGACGACGAAGTCATTCACCCGCTGGAGGCCTTCCACGCGGTCTATTTGCTGCAGCATGCGTTCTCCGCCTGAGCCACATCGATCAAGAAACGTTGCATATCCCAGGCGCCAGTCGGGCAGCGTTCGGCGCACAGCCCGCAATGCAGGCAGACATCCTCGTCCTTTGCCATGATCCGGCCGGTCTTCAACGCGCCGGAGATATAGAGCGCCTGCGCCGTATTATGTGCCGGCGCGCTCAGCCGGGTGCGCAACTCGGCCTCCGATCCGTCGGCGGTGAACGTGATGCAGTCAACCGGGCAGATATCGACGCAGGCATCACACTCGATGCACAGCTTGTCGGAGAAGACCGTCTGTACATCGCAGTTCAGACAACGCTGCGCCTCGGCGAAGGCCAGCTTCTCATCGAAGCCAAGCTCGACCTCGGCCTTAATATCCTTCAGGGCGGCCAGCTTGTCCCGGTGAGGTACCTTGAAGCGCAGATCGAGTGAGACGTCGTTATCGTAGCTCCATTCATGGATTCCCATCTTCTGGCTCGCCAGCGTCACCATCGGCGGGGGCCGATCCTTCACATCCAACCCTTGGCAGAACTGATGGATCGAGATCGCCGCTTGATGCCCGTTCGCCACCGCCCAAAT
Organism: Rhodopila sp.; assembly: GCA_031291715.1. Lineage (GTDB taxonomy): Bacteria > Pseudomonadota > Alphaproteobacteria > Acetobacterales > Acetobacteraceae > Rhodopila. The sequence continues at coordinate 52,729 of JARLIN010000332.1, forward strand.
GATGTTTTTTGGACCGAACGCGGCGTCGCCGCCGAAGAAAACCCGAGGGTTGGTCGATTGGAAGGTCATGTCGTCCACCATCGGCATGTTCGATCCGTCGAACGACAGGCCGATATCCCGCTCGATCCACGGGAACGCGTTCTCCTGCCCGACTGCTACCAGCACATCGTCGCATTCGAAGAAATGGTCGGGCTCTCCGGTTGGCACCAGCCTGCGTCGCCCGCGGGCGTCGTATTCCGCCTTCACCTTCTCGAACGTCATGCCGTACAGTCGGCCGAGGTCGTGCTTAAACTCCTTCGGCACGAGGTAGTTCAGGATTGGAATGTCCTCGTGGATCGCGTCTTCCTTTTCCCAGGGCGACGCCTTCATTTCCTCGAAACCCGAGCGGACGATCACTTTCACGTCTTCGCCGCCCAGGCGGCGCGACGACCGGCAGCAATCCATCGCCGTGTTACCGCCGCCGAGGACGATCACACGCCGGCCGATCTTGCTGATATGACCGAATGAAACCGAGGACAGCCAGTCGATGCCGAGATGGATGTTGGCTGCGGCTTCCTTCCGGCCCGGCAGATCGAGATTGCGACCGCGCGGCGCGCCGGAGCCCACAAAAACCGCGTCATAACCTTCGTCCAGCAGCCCTTTCAGGCTTTCGACCTGCTGGCCAAACCGCATTTCCGGCCCCATCGCGGCGATGTAGCCGACTTCCTCGTCGATGACCTCTTCCGGTAGTCGGAATTTTGGGACCTGGCTGCGGATCATTCCGCCAGCGCGTGCATCGCTCTCATAGATCACCAGATGATAGCCCAGCGGTGCTAGATCCCGCGCGACGGTCAGGGAGGCCGGCCCCGCGCCGACCAGGGCGATCCTCTTGCCGTTTCGTGTCGCGGAAGCGGCCGGCATGCGGTCGCTGACATCGCCCTTGTAGTCGGCCGCGACTCGTTTGAGCCGGCATATGGCGACTGGTTCTTCTTCCACGCGGCCTCGGCGGCAGGCGGGCTCACACGGGCGGTCGCAGGTACGTCCTAGGATCCCGGGGAAGACATTCGACTTCCAGTTGATCATGTATGCGTCAGCGTATCGCCCCGCAGCGATCTGGCGGATATACTCCGGAACAGGGGTGTGTGCTGGACAGGCCCATTGGCAATCGACGACTTTATGGAAGTAGTCGCTATCCGTGATATCGGTCGGCTGCAAGTCGGACTCCTGTTCCCCCGGCACGGTCGGGCCACTTGCCGTGACCCTTTGGCCGTACCAACCCGGGCTTCTGCGGCCCCAGCTAGTCGCTAGTCAACCCGACACTAGGCCCAATCGGCTTATTCGGCAATTGGTACGGCGCCACAGCCCAAGGTAATGGCTTGAACGGGTTCGGGGTTCCAGCGCGGGCTGAAATGCGATCCGTAGGACGCCTCCGACGACGCGGTTTGCAGGTCCCAGGCAACGCCGCCCTGTTTTCTCTCGCCTTTCTTAGCTTTGCGAGACCTGCGCCAAGCAACAAAAGTGCCGTATC
>JARLIN010000333.1 GCA_031291715.1 Rhodopila sp.
AAATCCTTCAGGTCAGCCGCCGTGACGCTTGCCGGTGTCGAACGCGTGCACATGATTCGGAAAGACCAGTTAGGGACGACATACGAAATGTGTGCGGCTCGGCAATTCTATTGGTTGGCGGGATAAAGCCCGTCGTAGTCAGGCGGGCTCATCCCCTGCGACGCAGGCGCCGAGCCGCACGACCGAATCGGGATTGACCAGCCCCGAGAGGTCCCCGATCTCGTCCCCAACCCACACCGCCCGCACAACGCGGCGCATGATCTTCATGCTGCGCGTCTTCGGCAGGTCCTCCACGAAGACGACGGCCTTCGGACGGAAGGACGTTCCCAGCCCGGCAGCAACGGCCCGCTTCAGGTCCTCCACGACCTCCGGCGTCGCGGCCACACCCCGCGCCGGCACGCAGACGCACACGATGGCCGAGCCCTTGACCGGGTCGGGAATGCCGATCGCCGCGGCCTCGGCCACCTTCCCGGTCGCGAGAAGAAGGGCCTCGATCTCGGCCGGGCCGGTCCGCTTGCCGGCGATCTTGAGGGTGTCATCGGATCGGCCGTAGATGAACCAAGTGCCGTCCTCGTCCACCGAGGCGAAGTCCCCCTGGACCCACAGGCCGGGGATCCTGGACCAGTAGCTTTCGATATAACGCTCGCGATCCCGCCACAGGCCGCGGGTCAGCCCGATCGAAGGAACGGTCAGGGCGAGCTCCCCGACCCTCCCGCGCGGCAAGGGGGTCCCGTTGTCGTCCACGACCACTGCGCCCATCCCCGGGATCGGGCCGGCGAAGCCGCAGGGCTTGACGTCCTGCCGCAGGACGTTGCCGGCGAGGATGCCGCCGCCGATCTCCGTTCCGCCGGAGTAGTTCAGAATCGGCGCGCGACCGCCGCAGACCTTGCTCCGGAACCAGGTCCAAGCCTCCGGCGTCCAGGGCTCCCCGGTTGAGGCGGTGACGCGCACCGACGACAGGTCATAGCCCTCGACGACCTCCGGAGGCTGCTGCATGAAGGAGCGCACCATAGTCGGGGCCACGCCCAGGAAGCTGATCCCGTAGTCCTGCACCAGGCGCCAAAGGCGGCCCGGCTCGGGATAGTCCGGCGTCCCCTCGGCGAGGAGCAGGGTAGCGCCGACGAGGGGCGTTGCAACGGCTAGGATGGGGCCCGTCAGCCAGCCCAGGTCGCTCATCCACAGCAGGCGGTCCGTAGGCCGCAGGTCGAGGATCAGCCCGAAGTCCAATGCCGCCTTCGTCATGAAGCCGCAGTGGGAATGTACCGTTCCCTTGGGTTTGCCGCTGGTGCCGGAGGTGTAGACGAGCATCGCCGGCGCCTCCGCCGGAAGTTCGGCGGGAGGAGCCATCCGTTCCCTCGCGAGGAGATCGCGCCACCCGATCCAGCGGTCGTCAGCCGTCTCGGGTCCGCAGCCACCGGGGTCGCGCGCGACGACCACCACGTGCTGCAGCGTCGGCACCTCAACGGCGGCCGACGCAATCACCTTCGCCATCTCGACCGGCCTGCCGCGGCGATAGGTGAGGTCGGCGGTGATGACCGCAACGGCCCCGGCGTCCGTCAGGCGCTCGATCACGGCCTGGGGACCGAAGCCGGAGAACATCGGCAATGCGATCGCGCCGATGCTCACGATGGCCAGGAATGCGGCGATGGCCTCGGGAACAGAGGGCATGAACAGGCCGACCACTTCGCCCTGGCGGATGCCGAGCGACATCAGGCCGCCCGCCGCCCGCGCCACCGTCGCGGCCAATTCGGCGTAGGTCATCGAGCGCCGGCTGCCGTCCTCTCCTTCCCAAAGAATGGCTGCCTTTTGCGCATGGCCGTTCGCGATCGTGCGGTCAAGGCAGTTGTAGGCAAGGTTGGTCGTCCCGCCGACGCACCACTCGGCCCATTCCGACCCCTTCGAGACGTCGAGCAGGCGCTCGTACGGCTTGAAGAAGCGGAGCCCATGGAACTCCATCACCGCCGCCCAAAACCATTCGGGCTCCTTGGCGGCGCGTTCCACGAGCCGGTCGTAATCCGCGATGCCGTGGAGACGCAGGAAGTGCTCCAGCGGCGGAGAGGTGCCAGACTCGCTCATGCTTCTGCTTCCTTCCTGGAATCCGAGATGGTGATCAGGTCCGGCTCAAGGGGCAACCGCCCTCGGCCAAGGGCCGGAAGGCCTGCTCCCCGGGCGTCGTCTGAAGGAGCTTGTAGTAGTCCCAGGGCGCGCGGGACTCTCGCGGCGCCTTGACCTCGAAAAGATAGGCGGGGTGCAGCGTTCGCCCGTCGGAGCGGATGGTGCCCGCGCCGAAGGCGTCATCGTCGGTTGGCATGGCCTTCATGCGGTTCACCGCATCGGCTCCCGAAGCCTTTGCGGCGGCGACGCCCATGTCTTTGACCGCCTTGAGGTAGTGGAGCGCCGACGCGTAGCAGCCCGCATGCACCATCGTCGGGGCCTGAACGCCGAAACCGCCTTTAAGCCTGTTCGTGAACGCCCGGGTCCGGTCATTGAGGTCCCAGTAGAACGTCTCGCTCAGCACGAGCCCCTGCGCGGCTTCGAGCCCCAGGGAGTGCACATCGGTGATGAACATGACCAGCGCCGCGAGCTTTGCGCCGCGCTGGGTCAGCCCGAACTCGGCCGCCTGCTTGATCGCATTGATGAGATCGCTGCCGCCGGCCGCGAGGCCGAACACCTTCGCCTGGCTGGCCTGCGCACGCACGAGGAACGAGGAGAAGTCGGTCGTGCCGGGGAACGGGAAGCGCACCGACCCGAGCACCTTGCCGCCGGCGGCCTGGACGAAGCGCGACGCATCCGCCTCCATCGATTGGCCGAAGACGTAGTCCGCCGTGATGAAGAACCAGGTGTCCCCGCCTGCCCTGACCATCGCGGCGCCCGTCGAGTTGGCCAGCATGTAGATGTCATAGGTCCAGTGCACCGTGTTTGGGCTGCATTGCGGTCCCGTGAGTTCCGCGGCGGCGGGCCCCGACGCCAGGAACACCTTGTTCTTCTCGCGTGCGACTCCGGCGACGGCGAGGGCCGCGGAGCTGCCGGGCACGTCGACGATGACGTCCACGCGCTCGCGATCGATCCACTGACGTGTAATGTTCGCGGCGATATCGGCTTTGTTCTGGTGGTCGGCGGAGACGACCTCCACCCTGAAGCCCTGGTCAGCAAATTCCTTGGCCGCCTGTCGCACCGACGCGATTGAACTCGGCCCAGCAAGATCGCTGTAAGGGCCTGCCGTGTCGGTCAGAACCCCTAGCTTGATCGTGTTCGACTCGTCTGCCCGGGCAGGGCCCGCACCGGACACGGCTGCTGCGGCCAATGCCGCTCCGGCCTTGAAAACTGAGCGTCGGGTGAACGTCATCGCGTTTCCTCCTTTATTATGCTTTATTATGCGTGATGTCTTGCCGGGCCTCACTACACCGGGCTGGTGGAAGGCCCGAGCGCCCGTGCCGTCTCCTGGAAGGCGCGCAGGTCCTCGGTCAGGATGCCGGCCATGGGGGCACCTACTTCTGGTATTTGCGGAAGTCAGGCTTCCGCTTCTCGCTGAAGGCGCGCACGCCCTCCTGCGATTCCTCGCTGGCGTAGTACATGGTCAGCGCCTGCATTCCCATGCCGCTGATGCCGCGGATGTTGTCGGAATCGGCGTTGAAGGAGCGCTTGGCGATGGCGATGGCGGTCGGGCTGCGCTCCATGATCTCGGCGCAGCATCGCGCCACCTCGGCGTCGAGCTGGTCATGCGGCACTACGGCATTGACGAGTCCCATGGCCAGCGCCTCGGCGGCGGTGTAGCGGCGGCACAGGTACCAGATCTCGCGCGCCTTCTTCTCGCCCACGATTCGCGCCAGGTAAGCAGTGCCGAAACCCGGGTCCACGGAGCCGACCTTGGGGCCGACTTGGCCGAATTGCGCCTTCTCGGAGGCGATGGTCAAATCGCAGATCGTCGCCAGCACGTTGCCTCCGCCGATTGCGTAGCCCTGCACCCGCGCGATGACAGGCTTCGGCACCTCGCGGATGATCGATTGCAGCTCCTCGACGGGCAGGCCGATCATGCCGCGGCCGTCGTAGTTGCCGTCATGGGCCGACTGGTCGCCGCCGGTGCAGAACGCCCTGTCGCCGGCGCCGGTCAGCACAATGACCCCGATGGACTTGTCCCAGCCGGCGCGGTTCAGCGCGTGGATCAACTCCTCGCAGGTCCGGCCGCGGAAGGCGTTCATCACCTTGGGGCGGTTGATGGTAATGGTTGCGACGCCGTCGGCCGCCTCGAACAGAATGTCCTCGTATTGCATCGTTTCTTCTCCCTGGTCAGCCGCCCATGGTCAGGCCGCCGGACACGCTGAGCACCTGTCCGGTGATGAAGGCGGCGTCGTCGCTCGAGAAGAAGAGGATCGCGCCGGGCAGGTCCTCGGGCTCGCCGATGCGGCCCATGGGCACGGCGCGGCGGAACGCCTCCTCCAGCTTCTCCGGGTTGCCGGCCCCCTTCTTGTACTCGGCAAACAGGGCGGTGTTGGTGGCCCCGGGACAGACGACGTTCACCGTGATGCCGTCGCGCGCGTGTTCGCGGGCCAACGTCTTCGAGAACCCGACCAGCCCCGCCTTGCAGGCGGCGTAGACCGCTTCACCGGAGGAGCCGACCCGGGCGGCGTTCGGAGGCGATGTTGACGATGCGCCCGGTGCGGCGCGCCAGCATGCCGGGTAGCACCGCGTGGTGCATGTTGAGCGCGCCGACCAGGTTGATGGAGATGAGCTTCTGCCACTCCTCTGGCGTGCTGTCCTTGAGCAGCCGGAACACGTCCCAACCGGCGTTGTTCACCAGCACACCGACCGGGCCGAGCGTTTCCTCGGCGGCGGCGACCGTTCGCGCGACGGCCGCGTGGTCGGTGATGTCGCAGGCGAAGGCCCGCGCCGCGCCGCCGGCGATGGACGAGGCGGTGCGCTCGGCCGCCGCCGCGTCGATGTCGAAGACCGCGATCTTGGCGCCCTCTTGGGCGAAGCGCCGGCAGGTCGCGCCCCCGATGCCGCCGCCACCGCCGGTGACGATGACCATCTTGTCCTTGAGCCCGCGCATGGTGCCTCCCTGCGGATCGGTGTGCAGGCCGCTAGCGGAGAAGCCGTTGGCCCGAAGAACGCATCAATGGTATGATACACCTCAACAGATATGGCAATACATTGATGGATCCGCTGACGCGAAATTATGCTGGCGCTCCGCTTCCGGACCCGGACGGCGGGATGGGCCGCTTTGACGTTGCTAACCGGTTGTTCCTGCGGCTGTATCAGGCCTCGAACCTGCTACATAAAACCGGGACAAGGGCTGTGAGCGCCTTCGGCGCGACCACTCAGCAATGGGCCGTGCTGGGGGCGCTCTCACGGCCCGCGGTCCACAAGCAGGGGATGACCGTCAAGGAGCTGATCGCCTTCCTGATGGTCAGCCGTCAGAACCTCACAGCGGTGCTGGACCGGCTGGAGGGCGCGGGCTTAATTGAGCGCGTCCGTGCCACGGGTGATGGCCGCCTCCGCCACGTCCGACTGACGCCGGAGGGCGACCGGGTCTGGTCGGACATGCTGGTCAACATCCGCAAGTACTACGAGGATGCCCTGATGGGCTTTTCCACCGAAGAATGCCTGGTGATGTTCCGCCTGCTCGACAGGCTGAGGGACAGCCTCGGTCGGATCGCTGGCCCCGAGGGTGAATGAGGCCTTCCGCTTGGAACTGGACCGGCAGTTCCGGATCGCGGACTCCTTGCGGCGGGTGGTGCCGCCCGTGATGGGCGCCCAACGCTCATGACGCCCAGCCCATTGAGCGGTGGAAGGAGAACGGGCTGAAGCGGTGCGTCGTCTTCCAGATCACCATGGCATCGCCATCCGACGTGGCCCAGGCCAGCACCCCTATCTAGCGTCGATCAGGATCCCGGCGAAGAAGTCCGCCAATGCCTCGTGACCGTGGAGCGGGAGCACGTGCGAGACGTACTGGTCCGGGCGGACCACGACCATGCAGCCGGTCTCGCGATTCACTCCTCGCAACTCGAAGATGTCCCCAGCCTTCGGGTCGCGGCAAAACATCTTCTCGTAGTCGATCAGGCCGAACTTGCCTTTTTTCGGCAGCAGTATTGACGGCATCTTGGCCACGGCCACGTCACGATGCCCCTGCTGGAAGATGGCACGGACGTCTATCACGGAGTCGGGGTCCGCACCCGCCGGCGTGAAACGCTTGATCGGAGACGCCTCGGACTCCAAGAACTCGCACAGCTCCCGAAAGTGAGAGTGCCTGCTCGTCGGGTCGTTGCGGTCTGCAAAGATGTAGACGCGCCAGGCGCCGTCCGCCCGGGCGACGTGGCCGAGGTGGACCGGTTTGGCGTCGGCCAGCCGGATGACCGGGGCAGAGTGGAAGCGCATCCCGACCGGGAAGCCCTCCGCGAGGTGCTGGAACATCGCTTCGCCAATGATCATTGACGGGCCGTATTTGGTTGCAACTCCGGCGGTGAAGCGGCCTTGCGTGATGAAGTACTGCCGGAACTCCTCCGGGTCGACGCCCTTTCCAGCGGCGCTACCGGACTCCGTCGGATGGGCGCTGAACATCTTGGCGAACTCACGATCGAAGTCGATGAGTTGCTTGGCGACCTTCTGACGTTCCTCCGAGTAGGTGTGCAGGAGTTCCGGCTTGGCCGTCCCCCGCAGGACGGCACCCAATTTCCAGCCCAGATTCCAGGTGTCGTTCATGGACACGTTCATGCCCTGACCGGCCTTGGCGCTGTGGGTGTGGCAGGCATCGCCTGCGATGAACACGCGCGGCAGACGGGTGGCCATCTCTGCCGCCGGCACGTCGTCAAACTTGTCGCACAGCCGCTGGCCAATCTCGTACACCGCCCACCACCCGACGTCTTTCACTTCAACGGTGTATGGGGCCATGATCCGATTCGCGACCGTGGCCAGCTTCTCGGGGGTGACACTCCGGTTCTCGAGCATCTCCTTATCGCGCACGTTGTCCAGTTCGACATAGAGCCGGACCAAGTATCCGCCCTCACGTGGAATGATGAGGATGTTGCCTTGGTTCGCGGAGTGGATCGCGCACTTGAGCCGGATGTCCGGGAAGTCCGTAACGGCCAAGGCGTCTAGGACGCCCCAGGACTGGTTCATCGGGTCCCCGCGCAGTTCGCGGCCGATCGCCGCCCGGGTGCCGCTTCGTGAGCCATCGCAGCCGACGACATACTTCGCCCGGATCGTCGAGATTTCGCCAGTATCCTTGAAGTCCTTAAGGTGCTGCAACGTGACCGTCACCGGGTACTCCGACGAGCCGCTCGTGTCGATCTCAATGCCGCTAGCGTGGAGGCCGTAGAACGGTTGCAGCTTGCTGGCCGACCGCTCCATGTGATCCAAGAGGTAAGCGAGCATACGCGCCTGGTTGACGATCACGTGGGGCATCTCCGACAAGCCCTCTTCGACGTCCTGGATACGCCCGGTGCGCATAATCTTGCTCCGGTCTTGCGGGTCCGGCTGCCAGAAGGCGACCTCGTTGACCCAGTAGCCCTCGTTCACCAGACGATCCGCCAGACCGAACGCCCCCATCAGCTCTACCGTGCGGCAGGCGACACCGTCGGCTTGCCCGACCGCGAGCGGACCGTCCCTGCGGTCGATGACGACCGTCCTGATGTCGGGAAAGTTCGACATCTGCGCAGCTAGTACGAGACCAGCGGGACCGCAGCCAATGATCACGACGTCGGCGTCCTCAGGGAGACCGGTCGGCCGCTCTGCAACAGACGGATGCGGGTCCTCAATGAACGGGTCACCGGGTTTGTAGCCGTTTAGATAAAACTGCATCGTTCGCTCCCCTCTTTTCGTTGCTCGCTTAGCTAGGCTCGCCTGGCGTAGCTAAACCGGCCGGCAGTCCTGGCGGCCGCGCCAACAGGATCGAGCATGGCGGATGCTGCCGGATAACTCGCTCGGCGACGCTGGACTGGAACAGATTTCCCGCGCCGCGATGATGCTGGTGACCGAGCACGATGAGGTCGACGTTACGCTCTCTTGCCCGCTGCAGGATGACGTCGGCCATGTCATGCTCGGTCGCGCTCAGCATTTCGCCATGCGCGTCGATGCCTGCCGCCGCCAGGCTGTCCACGAGCCGTTGCACCGCCTGTCGGTCCGCCGCCTCGACATCATCCTCCGCAGACAGCACGCCGAAATGCGATCCTGCTATAATGTCGCCTGGCACGATGTGGGCGCGCGCGAAGTGCAGCACATACACGGTCGCCCCGGTAAGGCGGCCGATCTGCTCGGTCCTGGCCAGAGCGGACCGGTTCTCCTCGGCGGGCGTCGCGTCGATCGCCACAAGAATGCGTTCATACATGTGGATCACCGTCGTCAGGACGTTTTGGCGGGTGCGGCCAGCCTGCCAGGTAGGGCGGGCGTCGGTTCAATGACCGTAGAATGCAGCTCCCGCGAGCTTCGAATCGGCACCAGCAGCGTCAGCACCAGACCCAGCAGCGCCAACCCAGCCAATACGTAGAAGATCGAATCGAGCGCGAAACCAGCGCCGACCAGGAGTCCTCCGAGCAGCGGTCCCCCGACTCCGCCCAAACGGCCGAAGCCAGCGCACCAGGCCACCCCCGCCCCCCGGACATTCGTTCGGTAGTAATTGGCCACGAAGCCGTAGATCAGTGTCTGAGTACCACTGGTGCCCAGCCCGGCGATCGCAACCGTAAACAGCAGGATGCCGAGCGGGGCCGGCAGCGTGAGCAGCGCAATCGCCACGGCCCCGATCAGGAAAGCCCCGGCGACGACCGGTTTGGGGCCGAGACGATCGGCGATGCGGGAACCCGCCAACGCGCCGAGGATCGCACCGCCGTTCAGCACCAGCAGGAACGACAGCGAGCCCTTGGCGTTGAACCCGGCCCGCAGCATGAGTTCGGGTAGCCAGGTGTTCAGGGAATAGACCAGCACCAAGCCGGTCGCGCTCATCAGTCCGAGCACAATCGTGGGAAACAGATAGCCCGGCCCGAACAGCCCGGCGAAGCCGGCTCGGCCTCCGCCCACAGGTATCGCCGTCCGCGCTGTGGCGGGCGCTTTGGACGCCGCTTCCGGCATTGGAACGCCAGTCTTGATGGAGATGGCGCGCGCCTCTTCGAAGCGCCCGCGGGACGCAAGCCAGGCCACAGACTCCGGCATCCGGACAATGGCGAGCGGGAATAGCGTGACCAGCGGCAGCGCCCCGATCCAGAACATCCCGCGCCAGCCGATCACGTCGAGCAGGATGATGGCCAGCAGCGCCGCCAAGAGGCTGCCGATCGGCACCCCGGAATAGGTTATCGCGTTGACCAGGTTCTTCTTGCCGCGAGGCGCGTATTCCGAAACCAAGGCCCCGGTCGTGGCGACCAGAGCGCCGACACCAAGGCCCGTGATGAATCGCAAGAGCCCGAACAGCGACGCGCTGCTCGTCATAGCCGTGAAGGCCATCCCGACCGAGAACCACGCGTAGGCTGCGAGCATCACCTTCCGCCGGCCTAAGATGTCGCCGACCGTGCCGGCGAGTAGGGCGCCAACGAGCACACCTACCAGCGCGTAGCTGCCGAGCGCGCCGGCGATCTGCGGCGTCACTGCGCCGATCTCATTCGATTTGCGGAGGAAGATTGAGATCACGGTCCCGTAGACGACCAGATCGTAGCCGTCGAAAATCAGCCCCAGGGTGGCAAGACCGACGACCCACAACACCGTGCGTAGTCGCCTTGCCTCCAGCTCGCCATCGGGCGTCATCGCAATTTGTCCGATCGTCCTACGGACGCATTGACTATTGCTTTTTGGATGCTATTCGATCGGGTCTTTACAAAAGACGGCCCGCTTGGTCGCCTTGGCATCGGCTCGGTCATCGGCCTTCTCCGGCGCTTTGACGCGAATAAAGCGGAGTCGTAACACGGGCGCCAACCGAGCGATAGCGGAAACCCCAGATCACTGTTAGTTTTTAAGGCGGCTGCCGCAACGGTGGCGGCCTTATCGACGGCCCGATACAGGTACTTCCCTGCGCCCTTGACCCGCACATAGGTCTCGTCCATTCGCCAGCTGAGACCTACCAGGCGCTTGCGCGCTCGAAACTCCTGATCCGACGGAGGAAAATGCTTGAGCACCCAGCGATTGAGCGTGGCGTGGTCCACCTCGACGCCGTGCTCTTCCATCATTTCCGCGAGCTGGCGGTAGCTGATCGGGTACGCCACATACCCGCGGACCGCCCATAGGATCACGTCCCGTTCGAAGTGACTGCCCTTGAACGCGATCATCACATGCTCGCCGCCAAAACTATTGCCGGTAAACGAACACCAGGCGGATCGGTCGGCCAAATTTGCGACAGAACCAGATTCAGCCTGCCGGCGAAAATCCGCCCCGTCACAGGCTTCTTCCAGATCCCCCGTCGGGACCGTCCTGCCTTGCCACGCAACGTCCTGAGGAAGTCCGGCATTAACCGAAACGACCACGCCGATCATGGAACCTTCGGAGGGGCACCTGAATTCAGTTCAACTGGCTCGAGGAATAAAGCCAGGCACGCCGGTCCCCACCACCGCGTTGAACCGGACGTTCGCCTTGATGCCCTCCCGAATCTCCCGCATGGCGTCTTCAGGCAGGCTCGAAACCTCAAAGTTCTCCTGGATATAGCGAGGTTTGGTCGAGGTGGTCAGGAAAGCAGTGCCGCGTTGTACGGCCCAGGCCAGCGCAACTTGAGCAGGCGTCTTGTGGACGCGCTGTGCGATGGCTGTGATCACAGGGTCATTCACCAATTTCGGGTCCAAGCCGTGTCCCAGCGCTGCAAACGCTAACAGTACAATTCCGTGCTCCCGACAGAAGTCGAGTAGATCCCATTCAGGGAGATACGGATGGGATTCGACTTGCACCACGGCAGGCTTGATCCGTGCAGCCGCAACGATCTCTCGCAGCTTCTCCAAAGTAATATCTGATAAGCCGATCGACTTGCACTGACCCTCATCAACGAGACGCTCAAGCGCCTGCCACGTCTCGACTAACGTCACCCCGGAATCATAGATGACCTGACCGCGCTCATCCCTCGGGTCCTGCTCGTCGCCAGGTCGAAAGGCAAAAGGAGTATGAATGAGATAGCAGTCGACATAGTCGATTTGAAGTCGCCGGCGGCTGTCGTCAAAGGCGGGCTTGACCCGCGCTGGACGATGATTGGTGTTCCAAAGCTTTGTGGTAACGAAGACGTCCTCCCGCTGAATCGTCCCCGCCCTGAACGCTGCCTGCATCGCATCACCAACGGCTTCTTCGTTGCGGTATCGTTCCGCACAATCGAGATGTCGAAATCCCACTTCAAGTGCGGTCTGGGTCGCTTGTTTGGTCACAAGAGGATCGGGGATCAGCGTGCCAAACCCGACGGCGGGGATCGCGCCGGATCCGTGGGTGAGAGGGATCCTCGTATAGCGAAGCGTATCTGGGGTTGCCATGCTTACACTCCTTTGTTCGAGGCCAGGCAATGTATGTTCGATGTAGCTTCCGCATCTCAGTATATCCATTCGATTAACCGAGCGCCATGAAGAGGGAGACCGCGATCGGTGGTGACGGAAGCATTCCCGGCCACCTGCAGCGATTTTGTAGGATCAGCTCTGCATCGGATTTTCGCGAGGTACAAAAGCCCGACATTCTGCGGCTGATCGAGACCTTGATCCGGCGGGGCTTTGTCAGGTTCAAATCACGCCACCCTCAAGCCGCAATCGCGCCGTGCCGAAACCAAATCGCGCATTCTTGTTCTCGATCTCTGTGGCAGCGATCCGGGACGTCCTCGTGACTGGTAGCCCGGGCCAGCGGGCACGGATGAATCGCTGCTTCGAGGATGCCCGCCAGAAATGGGCGGACTCTTACGGGCGGCCGAGGTATCTTTCCGGTCAGGACGAGTGGTGGCATTTCGACGCCGTCCGTGTCACCCCCTTGCAACGGGTGCCCGACATGACCGAGCAAAGCAACGAGCCAGGTTCGATCAATGCGCAACCGACAGCGAATGGAGATGCTTCGGCTGCCCACGACACGAAATCCGCGCAGACACCGGCGGATTCCAGCCCGGTGCCGCAGGAGGCCCGAAAGGCGACGCGGAAGCGAAAGCTTCTGTTCGCTGTGCTCGGTGTTGCCGTCCTGGCAGTTCTCCTCGTGTTCGGTATCCCGAGGGTCGAGGAGATGCTCAACACCGTCTCCACGGACGATGCATTCGTGAATGGGCACGTGACGTTTGTTGCGCCCCGCGTGGCAGGACAGATTTCCCGCGTTCTGGTGGATGACAACAACCGCGTGCAGAAGGGCGATCTCCTCGCCGAGTTGGACAAGGAGCCGTACCGGGTTGCGGTCTCCGAGAAGCAGGCAGCGGTCGACACCGCGAAAGCAGACCTGCAAGCAGCCATCGCGGCCGTGCGCGCGATCGAAGCGCAGGCAAGGAGCCGACGCTGGAACCTGCAACACGCCGTGCAGGATGTCGACAACCAGGTCGCTCTGCTGCACGCGCGCATCGCCGCTGTTGACAAGAGCAAGGCCGCACTGGCGCTGGCCCAGATCGAATTCGATCGGGCGCGGGCGCTCGTCGCCAGAGCCGATGTGTCGCGCGAGGTGTTCGACCAACGCCAAGCAGAGCTGACGACGGCCGGTGCGGAACTTGCCCAGACCCTGGCCGAAGTCTACCAAATCCGCGTCTCGCTGGGGCTGCCGGCTCAACCTAGCGGGGGCGGCGATCTCGGCCAGGTCCCGTCAGATCTCGACGAGACCTTTTCGTCTGTCCTCGAGGCGCAGGCGGATCTTATTCAGAGCGCCGCTCAGCTCGGCGTCGTGCACTCGTTCGACCAGGGCCCGAAAGCGATGATCGACCAGTTCGAAAAACTGGGCGACATCAACAACACGTTCGCCCAGCTCACGGCCAATGCCCCGGCGGTCAAGCAGGCCGACGCGAAACTCGAAGCCACCAGGCGCGATCTCGCGCAGGCCGAACTGGATCTTCGTTACTGTGATATCACCGCGGACATCGATGGCGTCGTCACGCGGCGCAATGTCAATCCGGGCGATTATGTTCAGGTCGGCCAGAACCTGATGGCGGTTCGCTCGCTCAACGATATCTGGGTTGACGCCAACTTCAAGGAAACGCAGTTGCGCGACCTCCGCATCGGCCAGCCCGTCGATCTGCGCGTCGACATGTACGGCGGCGAGCACATCTTCAAAGGCCGGATCTCCGGCTTTACCGAGGGGACCGGGTCGACCTTGGCATTGCTGCCGCCCGAGAACGCCACGGGCAATTTCATCAAAGTGGTCCAGCGGTTGCCGGTCCGGATCGATCTCGTCGATTACAACCCCGATCAGACACCTTTGTTCATCGGCACCTCGGTCGTTCCCTACGTCGATTTCAAAAAGCCGCCGACTGGACCCGATGCCGGGAAGTTTCTCCAGACCTATGTGCCCCAGACCTATGTGCCGCCGTCTCCGAGCCCTGGTCCGGCCGCCAGCGCGTCGGGCACCAGGCAATGACCGGCGCGGTACTGTCGTCGACACCCCTGAATTCCCGGTCAGGCGCGGCAATAAACCCCTGGGTCGTCGCCGCTGTTGTCGTGGTGCCGACCTTCATGGAGGTGCTCGACACCACGATCGCGGTCGTGGCGCTGCGCTATATCGCGGGCGGGCTGTCGGCCACGGTCGATGACGGCGAATGGGTCATCACCAGTTACCTTGCCGCCAACGCGATTATTCTGCCCATCACCGGCTGGCTGATCGCGCATCTTGGGCGCCGCAACTACTTTCTGCTTTCGATAGCCGTTTTCACCCTCGCGTCCGGACTGTGCGGAATGGCCACGAGTCTCGGCCAGCTGATCCTGTTCCGCGTCCTCCAGGGTCTTGCCGGCGGTGGTCTTCAGCCGTCGAGCCAGGGCGTGCTGCTGGACGCCTTCCCGGCCGAGCGGCAAGGCATGGCCATGACGCTGTTCGGCCTGGCCGCGCTGATCGCGCCCGTCGTCGGTCCGACGCTGGGCGGCTGGATAACCGACACCTACTCCTGCCGGTGGGTGTTCTGGATCAACGTCCCCGTCGGCCTCCTGGCCCTGGGTGCGTGTGCCCTCACACTCCGGGATCCCGATTACCTCACGGCACAGCGCACGGAGTTGCGGAGGCGACCGTTCAGCTTTGACGGCGTTGGCCTGTCGCTGCTGGTCATCGTCATGGTCTGTTGGGAAGTGATGCTCAGCAAGGGCCAGGAATGGGACTGGCTGGGCGACCCGTTCTGGCGCGTGCAGACGCTCGCGACCTTGTTCGCCGCGGGCCTGGCCGGGCTGATCTTCTGGGAACTGCGCCATCCGAGTCCCGTGGTCAATTTCCGGCCGTTGCGGGAACGCAATTTCGTCGCCTGCTGCCTCATCATCTTTTGCGCCTTCGCGGTGCTGTACGCTGCCAGCACGTCGTTGCCTGCCTTGCTCCAGTCGCTGTTCGGCTACGATGCACTGAGCGCTGGACTGGTCATGTCGCCGGCCGGCTTCTTCGCCGT
>JARLIN010000334.1 GCA_031291715.1 Rhodopila sp.
ATGACATCCCCATTGGCCGCGATCGTGGCCGCCTGGCTTGGGACCTTCAGCGCACGGTCGGGGCCGACCGGCAGTTCCCGGGCGGCAGCCGGAAGGGCGCAAAGCATTGCGGCGCCGAAAGCGATTGCGGTATGCCAAGACCGGATCATTGCCGGTCGTGTCGGCGGAACGCTTGAGGCAAGTCAAGGTGAAACTGGCAACCGGACAGACGCGCGACGGCGAGCCGTCCCCGCTGGTCGCTCATGTCTTCCCCACCTTCGCGGTGGGGGGCGCGCAGGTGCGCTTCGCCGCCATTGCCAACCATTTTGGCGCGGCATTCCGTCACATCGTGGTTTCCCTGGACGGCAACCTGGCCTGCCGGGAGCGGCTGCATCCCGATCTGGACGTTACGTTCCCGCGGGTCGGTGCGACCAAGAACGCGATGCTGACCAACGCGTGGCGCTTCCGGGGGCTGCTGCGGGACTGGCGACCAGACGCTCTGGTGACCTGCAACTGGGGCGCGATCGAGTTCGCCCTGGCCAATATCGTACCGGTCACCCGTCATCTGCATGTCGTGGACGGCTTCGGGCCGGAGGAGCGGAGCACCCAGATCCCGCGCCGTGTGTTCATGAGGCGCATCGCGCTGAGCCGCTCACCAGTGGTGCTGCCCTCGCGCAACCTGGTGCGCATCGCCACCGAGATCTGGAAGCTGCCGCCGAAGATCATCCACTATGTGCCGAACGGCATCGACCTGGCCCGCTTCGCGACGGACGGAACGCAGCGCGGGTCCGGCGAACCGGTGATCGGCACGGTTGCGGCGTTGCGTGAGGAGAAAAACATCCCGCGGCTGCTGCGCGCTTTCGCCACGCTGCCGGCGGGGCGGCTGGTCATTGTCGGCGACGGGCCGGAGCGTCCGGCGTTGGAGGCTCTCGCCCAATCGCTGGGAATCGCCGAGCGGGTCCGTTTCGCGGGCCAGCATCAGGATACCGCTTCGTTCTATGCCCAGTTCGACATCTTTGCGCTGTCGTCCGACACCGAGCAGATGCCGCTCTCGGTGATCGAGGCGATGGCGAGCGGCCTGCCCGTCGTATCGACCGATGTCGGCGACGTGCGCCTGATGGTCGCGGAGGAGAATGCGCCGTTCGTCACGAAACTGGACGATCCGGCACTGGCGGCAGCACTCGCGGCGGCGGCCGCCGACCGGGATTCGCGTCAGCGCATCGGCCTCGCCAACCTGGGGAAAGCCCGGCGCGATTTCGATGAAGCCGCGATGTTCGCCGCCCATGGCGCGCTGTGGCGCGGGGCGCCCGCGACACCGTGACGGTTGTTCGTGTCTCAGGTGTCGAGGACTTCGCCGCACTGGGAGAGCGCTGGCGTGATCTGGAGCAGCGGGCCAATGGGTCGTTCTTCCAAAGTTGGACCTGGGTCGGCTGCCTGGCGGCGGAACGGTTTCCCGACCCGGTGCTGGTGGAGGCGACTGAGGACGGGCGAACAGTCGCGCTGGCGCTGTTCAACCGTGCCCGGCGCCGCGTGGGACCGTCGGTTCTGTATCTCGGGGAGAACGGAACGGCCGAAATGGATTGCCCTTATGTGGAACAGAACGGCGTCCTGGCGGCGGCGGGGCGGGAGGATGAACTGACCGAACGCTGCCTGCGGGTGGTGGCTTCCGCGTATGACCTTGTCCTGTCGGGCGTGGGCGACTCCGTGCTGGCGGCGGCGCGGCGGGCGGCCGGGCTGGTGCTGGTGGGGCGCAAGCAGGCGTCGCCGTTCATCGACCTGGGCGCACTCCGGCGCACGGGGGGCGACTATCTGGCGGGCCGAAGCGCCAACACACGCCAGCAGATCCGCCGCTCCGACCGGTTCTACGAACGGGAGGGACCGGTCGTGGCGGAACGCGCCGAGACGGCGGCCGCGGCGCAGGCGATGCTGGACGCGATGGCCGTGCTGCATCAGGCGACATGGACGGCGCGTGGACGGCCCGGCAGTTTCGCCCGCCCGTTCTTTTGTCGGTTCCATCGCGCGCTGATCGCGGCGGGGATGCCGCGCCAAGAGATCGTTCTGTTAAGGGTATCGTGTGGAGAAACGGTTGTCGGTTTCTTGTATAATTTGGCCTACAAAGGCTGCATGTCGGCGTATCAGAGCGGGTTCGATTACCGGGAACATCAGCGACAGGCGAAGCCAGGCCTCACTTGCCATCACGCAGCGATCCGATACGGACTCGAACAACGCTTTGACACGTATGATTTCCTGGCGGGGGAGGACCGCTACAAGCGCAGCCTGGCCGATGGATCCCACTCGCAGCACTGGTTGGCGGCCGGCCCGCTTTGGTCCCCCGCCATGCTGCTTAGGGCGGGTTTGCGGGTGCTCCGGTGATGGCCGTGGAGGCCGCATGGCGTTGGCGTTTTTTGCTCTTGTGAGGAATTTGCCATGATATGGCCGGCATCAGACTGACAGCAAAAGGTTTCGCTTTTTTCGTGTAAGGCGTGCATGGATGTACGCGTTGCTCGAGGCAATCTGGGAACGGGCCTGTTTGAGAAAATAGTTGCGTGTTTATAAAGGTTACGGTGTCTGGGCGGCTGAAGGGTAGGGCTGAAGCTTGAAAGTGTCACTGGCCTCCGCGACCTCGTTGCTCGCGTTTTTACTGCTGGATGGCCGCGAAGCCGTGGCAGACCCAATTATCAAGGTGGGGACGTCGGTCCCGTTTTATTACGCGCTCGGTAGCACCTGGGACGCCGGGACCGATACCGCCAGTCCGGTCGATTCCACCGAGACCTACAGGTTCACACCTCTGGTAACAGGCGTCGCCGCGACGACAGAGAGCTACAGTGGTTCCACCCCCTATTTTCTGGTTGGCCCATCGCCGCTGGCGAAACTGGCCTCCTCTGGCAGGAGCGACGGCAACCCATCGAGCCTTCGCGGGACCATGAACCTGCGCGGAACCGACAGTGCGGGCAATTCCGTCTTCGTGGGAACGAGTGGCGATTTTTCGCTTTCGGACACCCAGGCGGCCTTTTCACCGGCCGCTTCAGCGTCCTTCGGCTACACGCTCCCACAAGCGGCCAAGGGTGCGACGACAGCCGAGGAGGCGACGACCCCGGCCGATGGTAACGATCAGACCAAAGTCGACGACTTGCCCGCGGCGGCCGAGATCACCCGGTCCGGTCATGGCGACCTGGCTGGGAACGGGACGCTCGACGACCCGAACGGGTCGGTTTCTCCAAATCCCGGCTCCATGACCGCGAGCGGAAGAACTGTAAGCGCGGCCAGCGCGAAGAACACCGCCCCGGCGATACCGGGGTACACCTACAACCCGCTCAGCCGTGGAACCTCGACGTCCGCGGCGGCGCCGGGGGCCAGTAACGGCACCTCGCGCGGTACCGGCGTGTCCCAGGCCGTGACGGGCGCAGCAGGAGGCGTGGAGGTTGGAAGGGCTTTCTCCGATTCCAACCCAGGTGCGAGTGTCTTCAATACGCGCAACCCGGTCGACAAAGGGTCGGTCGGCCCCGCCGCCTCAAGGACCTCGTCCAGCGCGATTCACAATGAAGCGGTCAAAGCTTTCTTCACGGCTCTGCAACGGGGCGCCGGCGACGTGAACCCGGTCGACGCCAGCTTGGCCAACCTGACTGTCAACGGCTACAGGACTGTTGGGGCGGACGCATCATCCTTCAACGTTACATCCCGGCCGGATGGTTCCGTCGTAACCCAGAGTGCGACAGTGCCAGTACCGATCAAGGTCGTCGGCACCGGTAGCGGCGAACTCCCCTCGAGCCTGACGATCTTCGCCGCCGGATCCAAAGCACTTGATGGAGCCGCCGACTCGTTCACCTTTTTCTTTGATCGAGGGGCCGCGCCGTAGCCAGCCCCGTGGGGGGCGTCTGGCCGGACCTGATCCGGACATCCGTGCCGAACCAACGTCTTGATGAATAACCACTGGCCGAGGTGCAACGGGTGCCCGGATCAAGTCCGGGCATGACGTGGAGGAAACCGGCGGAGACTCGGTGTCAACCCGACCTGGTATGAGATCGATGCCGTCTTATACCAAGCCGCGGAAAGATTAACCCATGTGCATTCCCCCTACGTCGTGGCCCGGCGGACAGTCCGGGCCATCTGATTGAGCACCGTACCGTGGCAGATGGCCCGGACTGTCGCCGGGCCATGACGAGGATTGCCGGGCCACGACGAGGATTGCCGGGCCGTGACGGGGATTGTGAGTTGGCGTCCACGCGGGTTGCTATCAGACGATCGCACTCATTGTTTGGTCGCATCATTCACGCGCCGCCCACATTCCGCCCCGTGCGATGATGCTCTGCCAACCGCCAGCAATTGCCGTCGGTCAGGTCGCGCGGTGCGATACGCGTAACGCAGTTCGCATTCGGCCGAGGGCGTGGCGTGTCAGCGCGGCCAGCCCGGACCGTCGCCACGGATTGACCAGCAACACGCCGATCCGCTGCCGGCGCTGAGTTGCCCAACCCTGCTTGTACCCATCATCGCCGCGGCCGAAATCGATCAGGGTCACATGCTCCCGGTCGAGCAGATGCCGGAGCATCAGCGCGGTCAGCACCGTCCCCGGTGAGTGCGCCTTGAACGCCTCGTCATGCGCCAGTTTGAGGACGGTGGCATGGCCGTTCTTCACCACCCAGAACTGGACCGCGACCGGCGCCGCCCCCATCGACCAGACGCCGAACCGCAGCCAGCCAAGCTCGGCCATCGCCCGCATCAGAGCGACGTTGAAGGTGGGGAAGGGTTCAGCGTCCTTCCAACTCCGCCCATAGACGGATTCGAATGCCTCGGCGGCCTGATCCATCTGGTCCGGCCGGGTGAACACGTCGAAACGCGCATCCGGCAACTTCTCGGCGCGCCGCAGCCGGCGTCGGATCGTCTCCCGCAACGCACCGGGGCGGCGAAACAGGTAGGCGGCCCAATCGAGGCCGCCGACATCCTCATACCAGTTGCCGAAATGGTTGAAGCGCAAGAAGCGCAGCCCGGCATGGCGGGCGCCGGCTTCCAGCTCGGCCAAGCCATCCCATTCGGCGGGCAGCGCATCGAGCCGCACGATTCCAGAGGGTCTGCAGAAATCACCGAATGCGGCCATGGCGGCGATCCGCGTCGCGTGGTCCAGGCCGGCGGCGAACAACGGGGTGTATTCACAGGTGTAAGGCGTGGTCAGGCTGCCGACCCGGCCGCCGGTTCGCATCATCGGCAACAATGCGACAATCCGTCCGGCGGACCGGATCACTACGAACGATGCCTCGGCGCCGGGCGGCATTGCGTGCGACAGGACCACGTCCCACCATGCCCGTCCGGCGAAGATGCCGGCTGCCTGGTCAAGCAGTGTCAGGGCCTCGGGCGGAAATAGCGCCGGCGCGGCGAAGGTTTCGATCTCAGCGCAGCTTGTACCACGCATACCCGATCCATTCGTGAATCGCGAAATAGCCGGTCTGCCAGCCGGCCGCGCGTGGCAGGAAGTCGCTCAGATCAGGACCCAGGGGATCGTCCAGGGAGGTGGGTGCGGCCGTCACCGTCAGCCCGGTTCCCTGGAACGCCAGCACGGCCCGCCGCATGTGCCAGGCGTGGGTCACGACATAAACCGAGGTGATACCCTCGGCGCGTAGGATATCGGCGCTGAAGCGGGCGTTTTCCCAGGTATCGGCCGATTTCGATTCCACCCAGCGTGCCGGTGTCTGGAAATCGTCCTTCAGGCTTTCATCCATCACCATCCCCACCGGGGGCGTGCCGGGCTGGGTGGTGCCGCCGGTCACCAGGATCGGCAGGCCGGTGCCCCGGTGCAGCGCGGCAGCGGTACGCAGGCGATCCAGGGTGAGCAGTCCGGGCCGTATGCCCAGTTTTTCCTGATGGGTACGGATCACGTCGCCACCGAGAACGACGATCGCCTGCGGCGGATTGTCGGCCGGGGGTGTCGTCGGCAGGCCGGTTTCGAGTGCCAGAAGCAGGTTGGACGACACGACCGGCATGCCGAACAGGATCAGTGCGATCAGCGACGTCCAGGCCACTCGCCGGCCGAAGCGCCGCCACCCGCCGCGCAGAAGCATTCCGATCAGGATCAGGACGACGAAGCCGGTCGGCGGCATCGCCAGGGTCAGGATGATGCCTCGCATGATGCCGCTACCGGGCCGAGCCGGTTATCCACTCCAGGACTTTGGCAAGGCCGGTACGCAATGGCACCCGCGCCGGCAGGCCAAGAACGGAGTCGGCCAGCGTGGGAACGCCAAGCGAATGGCGGATTTCTCCTGCGCGGGGCGGCTGGGTGCGCGCATCGAGCGGCTTGCCCGCGAGTTCGGCGATCAGGTGTGCCAGCGCCTGGACGGATGTCGGGACACCAGTGCAGACATTGAACACGGGGGCGTCCGTGGGCCGCACGGCCATCGCGGCGAGCAGGGCGCCGACCACGTCGGTGATATAGACGAAATCGCGGGTCTGGCCGCCATCGCCAAAAATATTGACCGGTGCGCCGGCGGGGATGCGCTCGCAGAAGATGGAAACGACGCCGGAATAAGGAGATTTCGGGTCCTGGCGCGGGCCGTACACATTGAAAAAGCGCAGGCCGACGGTCGGGATGCCGTGGACGTGGCTGGCGACCCTGGCGTGTAGTTCGCATCCATGTTTGTCGGCGCCGTAGGCCGATAGCGGTACGCACAGCTCGGTTTCCGGGATCGGGACGATGGCGGCGTCGCCGTAGACGGCGGCGGAGGACGCATAGACCACGGGGATGTGGGTGCCCTCCCGCCGGATCGCGTCGAACACGGTGATCGTGCCGGTGATATTGACGCGGTGGGTGCCGAGCCAGTCGGTGATGCCCTTTTCCACGGAGGCGATGGCGGCGAGATGGAAGCAGCCATCCACGCCTTCCATGGCTTCGGCGACCGACGTGGGATCGGCGACATCGCCGACGATCAGAGATACGCCAGCGGGCAGGTTGCTGCGATGACCCGTGGACAGGTCATCCAGCACGCGGACGGTGTCACCGCGGGCAACGAGTGCCTCGCACAGGTGGGAGCCGATGAAGCCGGCGCCCCCGGTGACCAGATAGGTGCTCATGCCGCGGTATCAGGCGTGCGGGCGGAGGACCTGGCGTAGGACGGACCCATCGGACAGGCGGTCGAATCCTTCGTTGATCTCATCAAAGGTGATGTATCCCGTGCGCAATTTTTGCACCGGCAGCTTGCCACGTTGATACAGCGCGATGAAGCGCGGAATGTCCCGTTTCGGCACGCAACTGCCCATATAGGACCCCATGATGCTTTTCCCGTCACTTACCAGGCCGGCGTGCAGGTAGGAGAAGGTCGCCGTAGTGGCCGGCAGGCCGGCGCTGACCACCGATCCGCCGCGGGCGGCGATGGCATAGGCCAGGTTCATCGCCGGGATCGAGCCAGCGGTTTCGATCACGTAGTCCAGGCCGCCGCCGGTGGCCTGGCGGATTTCCTCCACCACATCGGCGTTGCCGGCGAGGAACGTGTCCGTGGCGCCGAGTTCGCGGGCGAGCCGCAGTTTGTCGGCGTTCAGGTCAACGGCAACGATACGTTCGGCGCCGGCGACGACTCCGCCCAGCAGGGCGTTCATGCCGACGCCGCCCAGCCCGACGACCGCCATCTGGCCGCCGGGGGGCACCTGCGCGGTATTCAGGACCGCGCCCACGCCGGTGACGACGGCGCAACCGAAGATGGTGGCGTCCTCCAGCGGGACGTCGTCGGGGATCTTGATCAGCGCGTTCTGCGAGACGACGGCGTACTGGGCGAATACCGACAGGCCACTGTAGTGATAGATCGGCTCCCCGTTCATCGACAGGCGGCGGGCGCCGGAGATCAGCGTGCCGTTGGCGCGGGACGCGTTGGAGCTTTGGCACAGGTTCGGCCGGCCGCCGTTGCAGTAGCGGCAGTCGTTGCAACTCGTGACGAACACGCTGATGACGTGATCGCCGGGTTTGAGGCTGGTGACGCCCGGTCCGACGTCCTCCACGATGCCGGCGGCTTCGTGGCCGGGAATGGTCGGCAGCTTGCGCGCACGCAGGTTCTCGATGGTGGAGAGGTCGGAGTGGCACAGGCCGGCGCCGATGATCTTATACAGAACCTCGCCGGGGCCGGGCGGGTCCAGATCGACGGTTTCGATCGTCATCGGCTTGCTGGCGGCATAAGGGCGGGGCTTGCCTTGCTCGCGCAGGACGGCGGCTTTCATCTTCATGGCTTGGTCCTCGATTGGTTGCGCTTATTGTGCCTGTTCGGGCTCGACCGGCAAGGCGCTGCTTTGCCCGGGAACTGGGTTGGGCGCGTAGATACGGCAGTCGGCGGGCACCTTGCCGGCATAGCGGGTCCACGTCTGGGTCCGACCAAGCAGGGGGACGCCAAGAAACCCGCGCAGGGCAAGGTTGCCGCTGGGGTCGAGGCGCAGTTCGACGCCGTAGACCTTGCCGTTCTTTGGGTTGGTGATGTGGCCTTTCCACAGATTCGCTCCGATCTGGCGGGCGTCGCTGATCAGCGCCAGGTGGCATTGCGACACGCCGCGGTAATCCACCGGCGTCCGGTCGCTCGGGTGATCCAGGAAGAACGCGACGAGGCGCCCGCATAAGTGATCGCCGCAGGGCGAAATCGCGATGACGCCGTCACCGCCTTGGGTGAGCCAGAATCCGGTCACCGTGGCGGCGGCCTCGGCCGCATGGGCGGACAGCAGCAGGAAAACGAGCGCGAGAGGACGAAGCATGCCCGCTTATAACCACCAGCGAAAAGATTTGCGCACGTTTCCCCCTCAAATCTGCCGTAGAGCGGCGCTGTCGATGAACCGTACGCCCCGATCGGTCAATCCGTCACGTGCGGCGTCCAGCGTGGTGCGGCCGTCCGGCGCGGGAAGGCCGATGCCGCGGGAGGCATCTTCGACGATCACGACGGAGAAGCCGAGCTGAACGGCATCCTCGGCCGACCAGGCAACACAGAAATCGGTGGCGAGGCCGCATAGGAACAGCCGGGAAAAGCCGCGCTGACGCAGCCAGCCCTCCAGCCCGGTGGGTGTCTGGCGGTCGTTTTCGAAGAAGGCCGAATAACTGTCGAGCGTGGGACGGAAACCTTTGCGGATGATCGCCTCGATCCGGGTTTGGTCGATGGCGGGGTGAATGGCGGCGGATTTCGTGCCGGCGATGCCGTGATCCGGCCAGAGCACCTGCGCGCCATAGGGCATTTCGATCGTGTCGTAAGGCTGGCGGCCTGGATGGGTGCTGGCGAAAGACGCGTGGTTCGGCGGGTGCCAGTCCTGCGTCGCGAAGGCGTGATCGAAGCGCTGGAGCAGTTGGTTGATGACCGGAATGATGATGTCGCCATCGGCCACCGGCAGTTCCCCGCCCGGCATGAAAGTGGGCTGAACATCGATCAGCCCAAGAATATCGGTCTCGGGATCGATTTGCATCGTCACTCTCTCTGTTCAGAACGGTATACTGGGGTTAGCCTCGGATGGTTGGGTTAGGCTAACGAGAGCATACTAACAAGAAAACGCTAACAAGAACATCAGGAGGGATCCCATGCCGCGTATTCCGTTCTCTGCGATGGCGCTACTGGCTGCATTGACGGTTTCACCGGCCGGAGCCGCGACTTTCCGCTGGGCCAATGACGGCGATGTCAATGCGATGGACCCGGCGACGCGGCAGGAGACGGTGCAACTCAGTTTCCTGGCGAACATCTACGAGCCGCTGGTCCGCCGCAACCGCGACCTGGGGCTGGAGCCGGCGTTGGCGACGTCGTGGGAGCAGACCTCGCCCACCGTCTGGCGCTTCCACCTTCGCTCCGGGGTGAAGTGGCAGGACGGCTCGCCGTTCACCGCCGACGACGTGGTGTTCACCTTGAAGCGAACCCTGTCACCGAATTCATCCATGCGCGCGCCGATGTCGCCGGTGAAGGAAGCACGGAAGATCGACGATCTGACGGTGGAGTTCGAGACGTTCACGCCCGACCCGATCTTCCTGCAGGAACAGACCAACCTGCTGATCATGTCGAAGGCCTGGTGCGAGGCGCATAACGCGACCGAGCCGGTGACCATCGGCAAGGAAGACAACTACGCGCTGCACTACGCGATGGGGACGGGTCCGTTTAAGCAGGTTTCGCGCGAGCCGGACCGGAAGACGGTGGTCGAGAAGAACCCGCTCTGGTGGGACAAGCCGCAGCACAATCTGGACCGGGTGGAGTTCAACGTGATCTCCTCGGCGCCGACGCGCGTGGCTGCGCTGCTGTCGGGCGAGGTCGATATGATCTACTCGGTGCCGCCGCAGGACATCGCGCGCATCAAGCAGACTGAAGGGCTGAAGCTGCTGCAAACCCCGGAACTGCGGACGATCTATCTCGGCCTCAATCAAAGCCGGAACGAACTGCCGAGCTCCGATGTGAAGGGAAAGAATCCGTTCAAGGACGTGAGGGTGCGGGAAGCGGTGGCGCTGGCGATCGATGAGCCCACCATCGCCAGCCGGGTGATGCTGGGGCTGGGACATCCGACGTGGGAGATGTGGGGGCCAGGCGTCAACGGCTATGATGCGGCGCTTGATGTGCGGCCGAAGACCGACCCGGCGAAGGCGAAGCAGTTGTTGGCCGATGCGGGTTATCCGAATGGATTCAGGGTTGGGCTGGACTGCCCGAACGACCGCTATGTGATGGACGAGCAGATTTGCACCGCGCTCGTGCCAATGCTGGCGCGGATCGGTATCAAGGTCGATCTGAACGCACAGACGAAATCGAAATTCTTCAGCAAGATACTGGCACCGAATTACGACACGGACTTCTACATGCTAGGGTGGACCCCCGCGACGTACGATGCGCACAACGCGCTTTATACGCTGTTGGGCACGCGCGACGGCAAACGGGGCGAGGTGAATGCCGGCGGCTACTCCAATCCGGCGCTGGACGCGCTGATCGAGAAGATAGGTGTGGAAACGGATGCGGCGAAGCGGGCGGCGATGATCCATCAGTCGATCGAGATCGTGCAGAAGGATGTGGCGACTATTCCGCTCCATCAGCAGGTGATCGTGTGGGCGGCGAAGAACAACGTAGAAATGGCCCAGCCGGCAGATAACTTCCTGCCATATCGTTTCGTTCAGGTGAAGTAGGGCGACATGACCGACACCATTAGCGGGCTTTGGGCTGCTGCCGCCACGCCGGTCGCGCCTGATGGATCGATCGATCACGCGGCGCTGGCGGACCATGCGCAGCGGCTGATCGCACGCGGTTGCGACGGGCTGGTGCTGTTCGGAACGTCGGGGGAAGGGCCGTCGTTTTCCATCGCGCAGCGATTGGAGGCGACGGAGGCGGTGCTGCGCTCCGGCGTGCCGGCGGGGAAACTGGCACTGGGGACAGGGTGTCCGGCGGTTGTGGATACGATCGCCATGACACGGGCGTCGCTTGGGTTGGGTATTACCCGGGCGATGATCTTGCCGCCGTTCTATTTCGCCGGAGCGCCGGATGAAGGGATCGAGGATGCATTCGCCGAAGTAATCGACGGCGTGGCGGACGATCGCTTGTCGGCATGCCTGTATCACATCCCTCAGGTCAGCGGGGTCGGTGTGCCGGCGGCGGTATTGGGGCGGCTACGGACGCGGTACGGCGCGACGGTGTCCGGGGTGAAGGACAGCACAGGCGATTTCGACAGCTTCCTGGCATTTCGGCGGGAGGCGCCTGATGCGGCGGTGCTGGTGGGCGCGGAGGTGCTGATCGCGAAGGCGCTGGCGCAGGGCGGGGCCGGGACGATCTGCGGGATGGCGAACCTGGTGCCTGGCCTGGTCAGGCGCATGTTCGACGGACCGGAGGCCGAGCCGGATATGCAGGAGGCATGTGCGCAGATCGATGGGATTCCGATGATGAAGGCGGTGCTGGCGGCGATGACGGAAGAGCCGGTCTGGCGCCGGGTGCGACCGCCGTTGCGAGCGGCTGACGAAGCGGCGGCTCGGCGCGCGGCAGAGGTTTTGTCGCAGCTGGAGGGGTAAGCCGGGTGCGGCGAACATTGTATGACCCGGCCCCTATCCGTTATGGTCCGGACTCTCCGCCGAGCCATGACGAGGATTGAGAGTCGGCAGACGACCCGCATGCTGGCGATGATGTCGTCCGACGGTTGCCTCGATGTCATCGGTCGGGTGACCTTGATAAAGCTCATTCAACACAAAGGCACTAAGGCACAAAGGCGCACGTTGCTTCATTATTCAGAATTTCTTCGTGTCTTAGTGCCTTTGTGTTGAATCCAACGCCAGACCGAGGCTTCGCCGGTGGTTGTG
>JARLIN010000335.1 GCA_031291715.1 Rhodopila sp.
ACCCGGCCAACCGTACCGAGGCGCCGCCGCCGCAAGCCGCGGAGGCACGTTCGTGAAGGCGCGTGGAATGAAAACGCGTGGAACGAAAACGCGTGGAATGAAAACGCGGGGCATGAAGGCGCGGGCATGATGGATCGGCGTATGTGGCGCGAGCCGTCGTTCGACCTGATGGGCAAAGTGCTCCAGGTAAACTGGCTCTATGTGATGCTCCTGTGCTGCCTGGCCGGGGTTGGCTATGTCGCGCTGTACAGCGCCGCGGGCGGCGCCCCGGAGCCGTATGCGACGCGGCACGCGATGCGCTTCGCCGTCGGGGTGGTCATCATGCTGGCGATTGGCCTCGTGGATATAAGGGTGATCGCCAAACTCGCCTGGCCGGCCTGGCTTGGAGGGGTCATCCTGCTGGTACTCGTGTTGCGCATGGGGCATGTCGGCAAGGGCGCGCAGCGTTGGCTGGAACTTGGCGGCCTGCAGCTTCAGCCATCCGAGCTGATGAAGCTGGCGCTGGTGCTGGCGCTGGCCTCCTGGTTCCATCGCGCGTCCTGGGAGCGGATGGGCAATCCGCTGTTTTTGATCCCGCCGCTGATTGCGGTGCTTATACCCGTCGGACTGATCCTGAAGGAACCGAACCTCGGCACGGCGGCGATCACGGCGATGCTAGGCGGTGCGATCTTCTTCGCGGCGGGTGTGCGCTGGTGGAAGTTCCTGCTGGTCGTGCTGCCGGTTCCGCTGCTCGCGCAATTTGCCTATGCCCACCTGCACGACTACCAGCGGGCGCGCATCGACACCTTCCTCCATCCCGAGAGCGATCCGCTGGGCGCCGGCTACAACATCATCCAGTCGAAGATCGCGTTGGGCTCTGGTGGAATGTGGGGCAAGGGCTTCCTGCAAGGCACGCAGGGCCACCTGGACTTCCTGCCGGAGAAGCAGACCGACTTCATCTTCACCATGATCGGCGAGGAGTTCGGCTTCGTCGGTGGACTGGCCGTGATGGCGCTGCTGTGCCTGATCATCCTGGGCGGCATGCTGATCGCGATGCGCTGCCGCAACCAGTTCGGCCGGCTGGTGGCATTGGGCATTTCCTGTAATTTTTTCCTCTATGTATTCGTCAATATCGCCATGGTGATGGGTGTCATCCCAGTGGGCGGCGTGCCGTTGCCGCTGGTGTCTCACGGCGGGTCGGCCATGCTGACGGTGATGGTCGGTTTTGGCGTTCTGATGTCGGTGCATGTGCATCGCGATGTGGAGTTCGCCGCCGCGCCCGACGACCGGTGAGGGGGGCGAGGCCGGGAAGGGGGCGACGCCGCCGCGATGGGGGGACGTAGCGGCAAATCGCCGACGCTGTCGGCGCCAAATGGGCCCGCCGGGCCGATACGCGAGACCTGTCGGATGGATACCGGGATGCGGCCTTCGCTTCTGCGGGCCTATCGCATGACCTGCTACGAGGTGGCCGGCATCCAGGTCCGCATTGGCCGGCGCTCGTCGGCCATGGACGCCTGCCTGTTATCTTATGGAGTGCACGAGGCCGTGTTCATCACCGCCTACAACCCGTTTTCCCGTCCCATGCCGCCGGGCTGGAACCGGCGCATGCAGGCGCGCCTGGCCCAGGCGGTGCGACGGCGCCCGGTACTGGTTGCCAGCGGGCATTGGCGGCGCTGGTCAGAGGCGCATTTGGTGGTGTTCGGGGACGTCCGGCCGGCTCGTGGGCTGGCGCGGCGCTTCCGCCAAAACGCGATTGTGATCGTCCGCCGCGGGCAGCCCGCTCGATTCTTGGTAGCCTCCGCGTTGTCTTGAGCGAGCCGGATTCGGCCGGCCGGTGTAGGCAGCGAGTGATTCAAGGGAGCCTTCTCACCGAGGGATGGTTCCGCTCGGAACCCGCGGAGCGGCCAGGAAAGGCCGTTCCCGCCAATATTTCGCAGCCATGGAGTCATTGTGCAGATGATCGATTTCGGTGTGCGGCAACGGGACGCGACCAGGCCAATGCTTGATGAGATGCTCGATTATAAGGCGAGCAGGAGGATTTCGGCGGCCATCTTCATCCAAGACCTGTCGCCAGGCGGTGTCGAACGGCAAAGCCTCGTGCTGGCGCGGGAACTGCAGGTGAGGGGATTCGATATTGTCCTCGTCGTACATCAGATGTGCGGTGAGCTCGTGCCGCTGCTACCGCCGGGGGTGCCGGTGGTGGACCTGCACAGCGCCCGGACCCTGCAGGATATCTTGCGCCTCCGCCGGTTCCTGCTGGACAAACGGCCCGACGTGTTCATGGCGAATGTCGATCATAAAAACGTCGCCGCGGCATGCGCGAAGGCTTTGGCTGCAACCGACACCAGGCTGGTTATCTGCCAGCATAATCCGCTGACGGCGGAATATCATGCCACGGTCAACTGGAAGCACCGCGTGGTGCCATGGTCCTACCGCGCGCTGTCATCCCGGATCGACCATGCGGTCGCGGTCTCCGAGGGCATCGCGCGGGAGCTGGTCCATGACGCCGGGCTTCCGCCAAACAAGATCAGTACGATCTTCAACGCCGTGATTGGCGAGGATTTCGACGACCGGGCCAGCGAACCGGTGCATCACCCCTGGCTCCTCGACAAGGACCGCCCGGTGTTTGTCACCGCCGGACGCCTGGTGGAGATGAAGGATCAGCGCACTCTGCTGCGTGCTTTTGCCGTCCATCTGCGGCAGCGCCCGTCCCGGCTGATGGTGCTCGGCTCGGGTCCGATGCTCGATGAATTGCGTAATCTGGCGGATACATTAGGCATCGCGGAGCATGTCGCCTTCGCGGGATTTGTTCGGAACCCCCTGCCTTTCATGCGGTTGGCTGACGCGTTCGTGCTGTCCTCGCGATCGGAGGGGTTCGGCAACGTGCTGGTCGAGGCGATGGGATGCGGCACGCCGGTCGTATCGACCGATTGCCCGCATGGACCGGCCGATATTCTCGCACATGGAAAATATGGCATCTTGGTCCCGCCGCGCGATCCCGACGCGCTGGCGTTGGCGTTCAGCCGCGTCCTGGACGAGCGAGAGACATGGCCGAGAGATCTGCTGCGGGCGCGGGCGGCCGCGTTCAGTTATCGCGCATGTGCCGATGGGTACGCTCGGTTGTTCAATGCTTTGATTTTAAAACATGATTGCGGAGGGTTGATACGCTCCTTCCCCGAACTTTCATTGTTTGGCACTGACCGTGGAAAAGCGTGACGCGCGGCACGCCCGCCGCTAGCGATCGCGCCTCAGGCAGGTGTTCAGCCCCAGCGCCCTAAGCCTGCTGCCCGTGCCTTGCGCGCGACGAACCAGACCCAGAGGAGTTGCGGCAGAAGGGTAATAAACGGCATCGGCGGCTTGTATGGCGACGGCGTGGCGATGAACAGCAGACAGCAAACGCCTCCGAAGATCGCGAAACCCCAATGCACCAGCGTGACGGTAACCGGCGACATGCCTGACCGCTGCGCCACCTGATACAGGTGCCCGCGATGCGGCCGGGTGACGGCCTCGCCCGCCACCGCGCGGCGCACCAGGGTGAATCCGACATCGAACAATACGCCGGACAGCAGCATCGGCATCAGCAGGAAGGATAGCTCGACACCGTCGAACCGGCTGCCGACGACCGCGAGCACCGCCAGCATGAAGCCGCAGAACTGGCTGCCGACATCGCCCATGAAGATGCGGGCCTTGGGGAAATTGAACGGCAGGAAACCCGCCAGCCCCGCTGCCAGCAGACCCGACGCCGCATAGGCGAACCACCCGCCATGCTGTTCGGCGATGAACAGGACGAACAGCGACGCGATCAGGGCGACCCCGCTCGCCAGTCCGTTCAGCCCATCGATGAAGTTCATCGCATTGGTCGTGAACAGGATCCAGAACAGAGTTGCTGCCAGGCCGGCCCAGGCGAACGGCAGCGGCCCAAGATAGGGGATGCGGAAATCGGTCACGTAGAGGCCGCTCGAAACCGCGACCAGCGCAGCCAGCACCTGGGCGCCCAGCTTGACGACGAACGGCCAGTCATAAAGGTCATCGAGGAAGGCGACGATCGCTATCGCGACAGACGCCTCGATCACGCCCCGGAAGTACGGGTCCGCCAGACGGGCGAATTCCGCGAAGCGGTACAGCACGGCGATACCGATCAGGAAGGTGACGACGATGCCCACGCCGCCGCCTTTGGGCGTCGGATGATCGTGCGCCTTACGGGCCTCGGGCGTGTCCATCACGCGCGCCGCGATCATCATGCGGACGGTTGTGGCGGACAGCAGCACCAGGAGCGCGGCGAAGCCGAGGTGGCGGAGAAAAGCGGCGAGGGTCATACGGCGATCCGGTCGGTGACGACCGGATCGTCTATCGCCTTCGCGTCGCTTAGACCACCCTGGCGGTCACCGGATCAATGCGTGAAGCCCTCCAGCTCGTCTTTGGCCCAGTCGATTGCCTGCTGGATCGTCTGGCCGGCAACAAGTTTGGAGACCATCGTCGGGATCAGACCGCGGTTCCACGCCTGCACGCCGATGTCCGGCGGCCCTGACGACCCGGTGACGTAGTACTCCGCGTCATGCCAGGGCCGGATCGGATAGTTATAGACCGTGCCCTTCGGCGGTTCGACTTCCGCCCAGATCTTGAAGTCCGACATCGACAGGTAGGGCGGGATGTCATAGCCGGCGACGGCGGTTGTCAGCGTCTCCATCTGCTCGCGGGCGCCCAGGAAGGCCAGTAATTCGCGCGCCGCGCCCTTGTTCTGGGCGAAGGACCAAAGTCCGAAGAAGTAGGGCCGCATCGGCACGAAGCGCCCCTTCGGTCCGCGCGGGTTCGAGAAGGTCCAGCAATCCGCCGCGACCTGCGGCGCGTCACGCTTGGCGACCGCCCAGGCCGAGGGCGGGTTCCAGATCAACGCCGATTTGCCGGAAATCAGCGCCCGGTTGTTGGACGCGTCGTCATAGCTGACCGTATCGGACGGCAGGAACGGCACCATGCGCTTCGCATACTCAAGAGCCGCGCGCACATTGTCGGAATCGACGGTAATATTGCCCTTCGCATCCACCAGGTCGGCACCGAAAGCCCCGAACGTCGCACCCCAGGTCTGGTTGGAGTCGGTCGTGCCGCCACACCCGAACCCGAACGGGTAGCCCGCCTTGTGGCAGGCTTCCGCTGCCTTGAGCTGGGTTTCATAGGTCCAGTCGGCCGATGTCGCCGGCGTTGCCTCGTGCGCCGGAAACCACTTCTGGATGTCGATGCCGGCATATTCCTTCAGCATGCTGATCCGGCCGCAGGGTGTCAGCGGGGCCGAACCCCAGGCAACCGGAACCGCCTTCCAGTGACCATCGGCCACTCCGAGATACTCATAGGCGCGGCCGAGCTTGCCGTATTTCGCGATGAACGTCTTCATGATGTCGTCCACCGGATCGAGCACGTCGGCGTATTCGTGCACCGACCACATGTCGAAGGCGTAGATATCGTGGCCGGTCTTGGCCTGTGCCTCGGCCGCCATGGTGATGTTGATCTTGTTGCCTATGGCGGTCAGGAAATCGAGCTGGACCTCGACCTTGTTCTTTTCCGCCCACGCCGATACCAGTTTTCGCATGGCGTCATCGCCCGCGGGCACCCAATGGTCCCATAAGGCGACGTTCAGGCGCCCGGCGGCGCCGGCGGTCCTGATATGTACAAGCGGTAGCGCTCCAGCCGCGGCGCCAAGGCGCAATGCCTTGCGACGCGTCATGCGTGCCTTCATTGTCGTGGTCTCCCTGTTTGGCCGGCGTTTTGCCTGCCTTATTTTGTTAAAATCAGTATTCCCCAGGCGAGA
>JARLIN010000336.1 GCA_031291715.1 Rhodopila sp.
CGATTTCGCCGGCGAGCCGCTGTGGGGTGAGGGCATCCTGTCCAATCCGCAGCGCGCCGCCGGCGCGTTCGAGAACCCCGGCATTGGCAAATTGGTCCTGATCGATGGCATGCGGCAGCGGCACCAGGATCGCAGGCCGGCCCGCGACCGCCAGCTCCGCGACGGTGGAAGCGCCAGCCCGTGCGATCACCAGATGAGCCGCCACGAGACGAGCCGCCACATCAGCGAAAAATGGCGATAGCTCAGCCGCTATCCCGTACTCGGCGTAAGCGGCCTTGACCCTTTCCAGGTCTTCCGGCCGGGTTTGCTGCACGACCGACAGGCGGGACTGCAGCGTATCCGGCAGAGACCGCAGAGCCGCTGGCACCACATCGCTGAATACCCGCGCGCCGAGCGACCCGCCGAGCACCAGAAGCCTGATCCTGTCGACCGCCGCGACATAGCCTGTGTGTGCCAGGGCGGTAATCGCAGGCCGCACCGGATTGCCGGTGACAGAAGTCCGCACCTTGGCCGGAACCCGCTCCGTCGTTTCGAATCCGAGTGCCAGCACATCCGCGCGCGCCGCCAGGAACCGGTTCGCCCGGCCCAGCACCGCGTTTTGCTCATGGAGGATCACAGCCGGCCGTTGACGCACGAGACGCGCGGCAAGCACCGGCGCCACGCAGGGATAGCCGCCGAACCCGACAACGCAGCCCGCGCCGATTCGCGCCAGGATGCCGCGGGCCTGCACGACGCCTGCGGCCAGGGATCCGATCGCCCGGGCACCACGCCACAGACCGCGGCCGGCGATGCCGGCGCCATGAAGGACATACTGCTCGCGGCCAGCAAAGACCGGGCTGGACAGGCCGCCGGATCGGGCATCGGTCATCAGCACGATCCGATGGCCACGCGCTACCAGTTCCGAGGCCAGCGCCTCGGCCGGGAAGAAATGCCCCCCCGTCCCACCGGCCGCGATGACGATCGGTTGCACCGACGGGCCTCTCATGCCGGTTCTTCCCGGCCACGCCGCCGGGTCAGTGCCAACAGCATGCCCATGCCCAGGGCAACGGCGATGACCGAGGACCCGCCATAGGAAATAAACGGCAGCGTCATGCCTTTGGTCGGAATGAGCCGCAGCGTGGAGGCCATGTTGACGAACGCCTGCAGTCCAAATCCTGTCACCAATCCGGTGCAGGACAGGACGATGAACAGATCCTGCTCCCGCAGCAGCCGCAGCAGGCCCCGCAGCACGATAAAGCCGAAGACCGACAGAATCACGACGCAGATCAGCATTCCGAACTCCTCGCCGGCGACGGCGAAGACGAAGTCCGCATGGGCATCAGGCAGAACGTCCTTGACGTGGCCCTCACCCGGCCCCCGGCCCAGGAGGCCGCCGTTGCCGAATGCTTCCAGCGCGGTGGTGACCTGGTAGTTGTCGCCCGTTCCATCCCAGAACCGCGTCACGCGGCTCCGCACATGGGGGAACAGCGTGTACGCCATGACGGCGCCGCCGCCGATCATGCTCAACGCCACGCCGACGAGAGCGAGCGGCAATCCGTTGATATAAAGCTGCGCCAGGAACACCACCGTCACGACCGCCAGCATGCCGATATCGGGCTGCGACTTGAGCAGCATCAGGATCACGGCGAAGACGCCGAATGCAATGATCTGGCCGGGAAAGCGGGGCGATTTCTTGCCCTCGCTCAGAAGCCAGGCGGCAACGATCGCGAAGCACGGCTTGAGGAATTCACTCGGCTGAATGGTCATGCCCGGCAACGAGATCCAGCGGCGCGCGCCCTTGATCTCGACGCCCATCACCATCGTCGCAGCGGTCAGCGCCAGCGCGACCAGACAGCCGACGATGGCCAGCCGCTTGATGTCGCGCGGCGAAAGCAGCGAAACCAGCACCACGATGGACCCGGCAAGGGCCAGGAACAGGACCTGCTTGAAGATGAACGTCTCCCGCGACGTCCCGATGCGTTCCGCGACGGCAGGGCTGGCCGCCAGCATCATGATGTAGCCAAAGCCGATCAGCGTCCCGATCGCACCCAGCGTCCAGCGATCGACGCTCCACCACCAACGGCCCAGCAGCGAGTTGTCCGCGCGCGACAAGGTCGGCATCAGGCGCCTCCCGCTTTCAGGCCGAGCGCCAATTCGGCGAACCGGTCGCCCCGCTGGTCGTAGCCGGTGAATTGATCCCAGCTCGCGCAGGCAGGCGACAGCAGCACCACTGGCGCGGCCTCAGCCTTCGCGGCGGCGAAGGCGGCCGGGACGGCGGCTTCCAGTGTGCCGGCCATGTCGAACGGCACCCCGTGGCGGGTCAGTGTGGCGGCGAATTCGGGTGCGTCGCGACCGATCAGCAGGGCGCGGGCGATGCGCGGGAACAGCGGAACCAACGGCTCGATTCCGCCTTCCTTGGCCATGCCGCCGGCGATCCAGATCATCCGGTCGTAGCAGACAAGCGCCCGTTCCGCCGCGTCGGCATTGGTCGCCTTGCTGTCGTTGATGAAGGTCACGCCATCGATGGTGACGATGCGCTGCTGCCGGTGCGGCAGGCCCGGGTAACTCAGCAGCCCGGCCGCGATGATGTCGTCGGAGATGCCGAAGAACCGCGCCATGGCGGTCGCCGCCGCCGCGTCCTGCGCATTATGCGCCCCGGGCAGAGCCGCCCCTGACGCCAGCGGCACCTCGGCACCCGAAACCCGGACGACCCGCGCCGGCCGCGTATCCAGCCAGGCCGCCATGTCGCGTGAGCCGGGATCGTCGATCCCGATCACCGCCAGATCGCGTTCGTCCTGCCGATCGAAGATCGCACGTTTGGCCATGGCGTACCCGGCCATGTCGCCATGACGATCGATGTGGTCGGCACTGAGGTTGAGCATAACCGCCGCATCAAATCGCACGCTCGCGAGTCGCTCCAACATATAGGAGGACATTTCGAGCACGTATACCCCATCATGTGGCAGCAGCGGCAGCGACAGCGCCGCGGGGCCAAGGTTGGCGCCGGCGGCGACGGTCAGGCCCGCCCGCTCCAGGATGTGCGCCAGCAGCGCGGTCGTCGTGGACTTGCCATTGGTGCCGGTGATTCCGGCAAATCGGGCGCGCGACCCGGACGCCCGCACCGCCTGGAACAGCAGTTCGACGTCGGAGAGAATTGGCACACCCGCCTCGATCGCGCGCTTCGCCACCGGATGCGGTTTCGGCAGGCGGTGCGGGATCCCCGGCGACAACACCAGTGCATCGAAGTCGAACGGTCCTTGCGCCGGATCACGCAAATCGAGACCGTCCGCACCCGCTCTCGCCGCTGGATTGTCATCCCAGGCGACAACGTCAGCGCCCATCGCCCGGAGGCCATACGCCGCCGGCAACCCGTTCTTGCCCAGTCCGACGACGGCGAAACGCTTGCCGCTGAAAATGGTGGGGGCGAACGTGCTCATCGAATCTTCAAGGTCGCCAGACCGACCAGTGCGAGGATCATCGAGATGATCCAGAAGCGGATGACGATCGTCGGCTCCGCCCAGCCCTTCTTCTCGAAGTGATGATGCAGCGGCGCCATCAGGAACACCCGGCGGCCGGTGCGCTTGAACCAGAACACCTGGATGATGACCGAAAGTGTCTCGACGACGAACAGGCCGCCAACGATCATCAGCACGATCTCGTGCTTCGTTACGATCGCCACCGCACCCAACGCCCCGCCAAGCGCGAGACTGCCGATATCGCCCATGAATACGGCGGCGGGTGGGGCGTTGAACCAAAGGAAGCCCATGCCGGCGCCGACCAATGCGGCGCAGAAGACAGCCAGCTCGCCGGCACCTACGACGGGATTGAGCTGGAGGTAGTCAGCGAAGATGCGGTTACCGACCAGATAGGCGATGAGGATGAAGACGCTGGCCGTGATCATCGTCGGCACGATCGCCAGACCATCCAGCCCGTCGGTCAGGTTCACCGCGTTGGACGCACCCATCATCACCAGCATGCCGAAGATCGGGAAGAGGAAACCCAACTGGAGCGCGGCTTCCTTGAACACCGGGAAAATCAGCGCCGTGCCAAGCGGCCCGCGCGCCAGGGCGGTGATCCAGATCGCGGCGACCAACCCGATGACCGCCTGGACGAGCAGTTTCACCCGACCCGGAACGCCGCGCGTATTGCGTTTGGTGACCTTCAGGTAGTCGTCCCAGAATCCCAGCGCGCCGTAGCCCAACGTGACGAACAGCACCGCCCAGACATAGCCGCTGCGGAGATCGACCCACAGGAGCGTGGAGATGGTCAGGCTGCCCAGGATCAGCAGACCGCCCATCGTAGGCGTACCCTTCTTCTCCACCAGATGCCGTTCCGGCCCGTCCAGGCGGATCGGCTGGCCGTGTCCCTGCACCGACTTGAGCCACCGGATAACGGATGGTCCCAACAGGAAACTGACGATCAGAGCCGTCAGGCACGCCGCACCCGCACGAAAGGTGATGTAACGAAACAGGTTGAAAAGGATGAACTGGTCCGCCAGTGGGCGGAAAGCATTGTACAACATCAGCCGGCTCCGACGGCGGCAGTCGATGGGCTGGCGATGGCGGACTCGATCGCCTCAACCACGCGCTTCATGCCGCTG
Organism: Rhodopila sp.; assembly: GCA_031291715.1. Lineage (GTDB taxonomy): Bacteria > Pseudomonadota > Alphaproteobacteria > Acetobacterales > Acetobacteraceae > Rhodopila. The sequence continues at coordinate 4,580 of JARLIN010000336.1, forward strand.
CCAAGGCTGCCTTTCACCAGGATCGCATCGCCGCGGCGGATGGCGGCCGCGACGATTGGAGCCAGGGCCGTGGAATTCGTGGCATGAGCGCCACGAAGCTTGCCGGGGACAGTGTCGAATAGATTTCGCATCAAAGGACCACAGGTAAATAGACAATCCGCCGAGCGAACCACTGCCTCGGCCAGACCGGCATGTTCCGCCGGCCCTTCTTCGCCAAGTTCCAGCATGTCGCCCAGTACCGCGATGCGCCGCCGCGCAGGCTGCAGGCGCAATACGTCAAGGGCAGCGCGCATCGACGCGCCGTTGCCGTTGTAACTTTCGTCCAGCAACAGCACGGAGCCGCCAGCAACAGCGACTTCACGACGGGCACCGCGACCCGCGAGGGGAACAAACGCTTCCAACGCGCTGATGGCCTTGAGCGGGTCCAGGCCAAGCGCGGCAACGACGGCAAGAGTAGCAACCGCGTTCATCGCCATGTGCTGCCCCGGTGCGTTCAGCCGCAGCGAAGCCGTGCGGCCGACGACGTCGATATGGATCAGCGAGCCATCGGCATCCGCTTCCATCCGCAGCAGCCGGACATCCGCCGCCGGATCGGTACCGAACGTCAGGACAATGGCGTCGCCCGCCGCTTTCCGCAGACGGGAAAGCTGCGGTGAGTCAGCGGGAAGCACCGCGATTCCACCCGGTTCAAGGCCTTGCACGATGCTGGCCTTCTCGTCGGCGATAGCCTCGATGCTGCCGAGGTGGCCTACATGTGCCTTGGCGATCGTGGTGATGACCGCGACGTGCGGCCGCGCCAAGCGGGCCAGCGGCGCGATCTCACCGGCGTGGTTCATGCCGATCTCGGCGATGCAGAATCCCGCGTCGCGCGGCGTGCGCGCCAGGGTCAGCGGCAGTCCCCAATGGTTGTTGTAGGAGGCCGCGGCGGCATGGGTCGGACCGAACGCGGACAACGCACCGCGCAGCATTTCCTTCGTGGTGGTTTTCCCGACGCTGCCGGTGACCGCGACGAGGCGTCCGCCACCTTCGCCGAAACGGGCGCGCGCGAAGCACCCAAGCCGTCCGAGAGCCGCCAGCGTGTCATCGACACGCAGAACGGGTCCCGCCATCGACACATCTTCATGCACCATCGCGCCGGCCGCGCCCTTCGCCAACGCGTCCCCGACAAACGCATGCCCGTCCCGGCCTTCCCCGAGCAAAGCCACGAACAGGTCGCCTGCCACGAGCGTCCGCGTGTCGATGGATACGCCATCGGCGTCGAACGGCACCGACAAGATGCCCCCCGTCGCCTCGGCCATTTCGTTCGCGGTCCAAAGTTTCATGCTCATGCCCCCAGCCCCTGGCTGCCTACCAGATGGCGGATGACCGTCGCATCATCGAACGGCAGCACAGTGCTGCCCACGATCTGTCCCTGCTCATGCCCCTTGCCGGCAACGACCAGGACATCGCCGGCGGCCAGGTCGTTCAGTGCGGACTCGATCGCCTTCGCACGGTCGCCGATCTCCATGGCGCCCGGGCACCCGGCCATGATAGCGGCACGGATCGTCGCGGGCTCCTCGCTGCGCGGGTTGTCGTCGGTCACGATGACCGCATCGGCGAGACGGGAAGCCGCCTGCCCCATCAGCGGCCGCTTGCCGCGATCACGGTCGCCGCCCGCGCCGAAGACCACATGCAGCCGACCCGTCGTATGGGGACGCAACGCGGTCAGCAGCCGCTCCAGAGCATCGGGCGTATGGGCGTAGTCCACATAAGCGGTTGCGCCATTGGGCAGGATTGCGGCGCGTTCCATCCGGCCGCGCACGCCGCGCAGCACGGACAGACGGTCCAAAACGTCGGCCATGCCCAAAGCCTCGGTCAGAGCCGCGGCGACCAGGACATTGTCCGCCTGGAAGCGGCCCGGAAGATTCAACACGACCTGCCGCTGGCGGCCGTTGGCCAACACCGTCAGATCCTGCCCATCGGGACGCGGCCGCGCCTCGATCAGCCGGAACAAGGTGCCTTGCTCGCCCACAGTGCGGAAATCCAGGCGCCGGCGCAGCGCGATCTCCCGCAGCGCATCCAGCGTGACGGCGTCCATGTCGGCATGGGCGATGGCCGGGGCGCTGGAGGGCAACAGCGCATCGAAAAGGCGCAGCTTAGCCTGCCGATAACTATCCAGTGTGCCGTGATAATCCAGGTGATCCCGCGTCAGGTTGGTGAACGCCGCGGCCGCCAGGCGCACACCGTCCAGCCGGAACTGGTCGAGACCGTGGGATGATGCCTCCATCGCCGCCCGGGCGAAACCGTGGCGGGCCAGGCCGGCAAGCGTTTCAGCAAGGCTTACCGGGTCGGGGGTCGTCAGGCCAGGCCCTGGATCGAAACCCGGGGCGATCAGTCCAAGCGTGCCCAGGCTTGCGGCTTTCGATCCGGTGGAGGCCCAAAGTTGCCGGGTGAACTCAACGGTGCTGGTCTTGCCGTTGGTGCCGGTGACGGCGACCACCGTCTCCGGCTGCGGCCCCGCGAGCACGGCGGCGATCTGCGCCAGGCACTGCCGGGGCTCCGGGTCGATGATGATCGGCCGCGGCGGCACACCCGGCGGCCATGACGTCCCGGGCGGCGCCAGGACCGCGACAGCGCCGCGCTCCACGGCGTCTGCGATAAAGGCGCGCCCGTCGGCGCGCAAACCCGGCAGGGCGGCAAACAGATCGCCGGGAACGACGTGCCGGCTGTCGGCCGTCACACCAACGATGTCCAGGTGCGCCATCGCCTCCCATGCCCGGGCGCGCGAGGCGCCGGAAATGGCAGAAGCGTGCCGCATGATATCAGCGAGCAACAACGGGCGCGGCCGTCGACACGGCCATGACCCGAGCGGTCGTAGCCGCGGGTGGATGGAATCTCGTCTCCCGTCGAATGCCTGGCGCAGGGTGGCTCATGGCCGGCGGCAGGATCGTCGCCGGTACGGTCAGGTTGGGACGGCTTGAGCTGCCGGTCGTTCTCGCGGCGGCGTCGGTCGTGGGTGTCGTCGGTCCCAGGGCCGGGGCGCCCGGCGGCCGACCAGGCTTCAGCGGAATCGCGAGCGCCTGGTTGATCGCCGGCATGTCCTGGATGTCGGGCAGCATGCCCAGCATCGGCCCGATCCGGGCGATGACTTTGCCGGCGGCAGGCGCGACCACCCAACCGGCCGTGGCGTAACCGTAAGTGTTCTTATTGCCATGTGGCTCGTCCAGCATCATGTACACGGCGTAACGAGGCGCGTTCATCGGGAAGACGCTCATAAACGCGGAGACGTTGGTGTGCTTCTTGTAGCCGCCATGCGCCGCTACCTTCTCGGCCGTTCCCGTCTTGCCGCCGGGATAGTAGCCCGGCACTTCAGCGGCCTTGCCATACCCGTCGGTAACCACCAGCCGCATCAGGCGCCGCATGATGTCCGAGGTGGATTGCTGCATCACCCTCACCCCATCGACTGGCTGGTCCGAGTCCTGGGCAAGGATCGTCGGCCGGATCAGTGTCCCGCCGTTGGCGATGGCCGCCGTCCCACGCACGACGTGCAATGGCGTGACGGAGATGCCGTGACCAAAGCCCACCGTCATGGTGACAAGTTCCTTCCAGGCCGACGCCGGCTGGACGATGGGACGCGCTGATTCAGGTAACTCGATCCCCGTCCGGCCAAACATGCCCATGTTCTTAAGCCAGGCACGCTGCCGATCGGCGCCCATGGTCTGCGCGATATGGGCCGCCCCGAGGTTGGACGAGTAAACCAGAACCTCAGGCAGATACAGCCAGCGGTTCTGGCCCTTGAAGTCCGTGATGGTGAAGCGGCCGACAGAGATATTATGCGCCGCATCGAACTGGTCCCAGACATGGATCAGGCCGCTGTCCAGCGCCAACGAGGCGGTCTGGAGTTTGAACGTGCTGCCTGGCTCATAGGTGCCTTCGACGGCCCGGTTGAAGCGATCCTCGGCCGGCGATGTCCGGACGAAGTTGGCGTCATAGTCCGGCAGGCTGACCATCGCCAGCACCTCGCCGGTACGGACATCCATGACGATGCCGCAGCCGCCGATCGCCTCGAACGTGTCCATGGCGGTGGCAAGCTCTTCACGCACCGCGGCCTGCACCTGCAAATCGATTGACAGTCGCAACGGCTCGGGATTGGTGCGCAAGCGCTCATCGAAGTATTTTTCGACACCGGCGAACCCGCTCTGGTCCACGTCAACGCCACCGAGAACCTGAGCGGCGGTCCGGCCAAGCGGATATTGCCGGTGCTGAGTCGGAAGGAAATCGACGCCTGGAATGCCCAGATTGTTGATCGCCTGTTCTTCGCGCGGCGTGATCTCCCGCGCCAGGTAGATGAACTTCTTATCGCGCTTCAGCCGCTCGGCCGTCTCGGTCAGGTCCAGCCGCGGCAGTACCTGCTTCAACTTGCGCGCCGCGTCGTCGGCATCACCGATCTGACGAGGATCCGCGAACAGCGAAACGGTGTTGAGGGAGATCGCCATCGGCTGGCCGTTTCGGTCCGTGATCACGGCGCGTTGACCCGGCAGCGTCGCGTCGATCGGATTGCGCGGCGCGGCGGCGACGATCTCGGCCACCTGCCGCTCAACCCGGTGCGGCGCCAGCGGCATGACGATCGTGGCCAGCGCCAGTTTCGCCAGGACCGCGGAAAACAGCACGGTGAAGCCGCCAGCGGCGATGACCAGCCTGGAACGGGTCTGCTCCAACGCCGCCCGGCGCGCGAGATCAGGTGCGGTGACGCGGACGTTCTCCATACGCGGCACGGCGTCGGACCGGCTCGCCCCACGACGGTGCGCGGGCCTGCCGTAGCGACCGCCATTCAGCGGCGGCGAGTCAGACGGCGGGACGGGATCGTTCGGATCGCTCATAACACCAATTCAGTTGGCATTATACGTGGCATTGATCGGAGTCGGGCGTGGCGGCGGCGGCGTGGAGCCGCGTGCCATCCCGAGCATCGAACCGCCATACGGGCTTGCGGCAGCCACCATCGCCGGACGTGCCTGAACTGGCGCAAGCGGCGTGCTGACCGGTCCGTTGGCAGCCGGGGTGACGGCAGGCAACGGCCTCCGCGCCGCCAGCACGATGGGCCGAGGCGGCGTCGCGGCCGGAGGCCGAGCCTCCATATGCGCCTCCACCACGTGAGGAGCGGCGCGCTGCTCAGAGGGACGCTGCTCCACCGACCGGCCATCGGCGATGGTGACCGGACGGGTCTGGCTGTCCACCACCGGACGGGCGGCCGCCACACGATCCGGCACCTTAGGTTCGACCGGGCGGATCACCGAAGCAATGACAGGCGCCCGGGGCACGTTGGGGATGGGGGGAACCGGCAGAACCTCGTCGGCGACGGCCGCTGGGGCCGGCTCAGCGACCGGCTGGGGTTCTGTTTCGGTCGCCTGCGGTACCGTCACCGGATCTTGTTCGTGCGTGGGAAGTTCGGCACGCGGCGCCGGCAAGCGATTGTCCAGATCGGCGATGCTGGTGAACTGAGAGGGCGCAATCGTCTTGAGGCTCAAATACGTATCGGAAAACTGACGCAGCCGGTCCGGATCATTCAGCATGGTCCATTCCGCCGCAAGCAGCCTGCTCTGCTCCCGCAGCGCGCCGGTGTCGCGCACGGTCCGCTCGATGGTCCGGTCGAGCAACTGCACTTCGTGCTTCGACTGGTAAAGATACAGGCCGGAGCCGCAAGCCATCAGGAAGGTGACGATGGTGAGTGGTCGGATCATGTGTCGCGGCCCTTTTCGTGCCCATTTTGGGCAGGCGGCATGAGGCGTTCGAGCGCGCGCAGGCGAGCGCTGCGGGCGCGTGGATTTTGGTCGGTTTCCCGCGCGCCGGGGCGAAGCGCCCGGGCGGTGATCAGGCGGAATTCCGGCACATGCCGCGCGATGAGGCCGGCCGGATTGTGACGTGACGGCGCACCCGTACGGCCAGCGGCTTCACTCATGAACCGCTTGACGATCCGGTCCTCGAGGCTGTGAAAGGCCACGACCACGAGCCTGCCGCCCGGCGAGAGCAGACGAACGGCCTGTTCCAGCGCATTCTCGATCTGCCGGAGCTCGTCATTGACCTTGATCCGAAGCGCCTGGAAGCTCCGGGTGGCAGGATGATTCCCCGACCGGTCCGGCGGCAACACCGAACGGATAATCTCCGCGAGCCTGCCGGTCGTCTCGATCGGCGCTTCAAGGCGGGCAGCGACGATGGCGTGGGCGATCCTGCGGGAGGCACGCTCCTCACCCAGTTCGTAAAGCACATCCGCCAGAGCCCGTTCGGGAAGCGTATTCACGAGGTCGGCGGCACTCGTCCCATGCTTTCCCATCCTCATGTCGAGGGGACCGTCGGAACGGAAGGAGAAGCCACGGCCCGGATCGTCGATCTGGAACGACGAGACACCGAGATCGAGAACCACGCCGTCAAGCTCGGTCACGCCCGCCTGATCCAGCAACGTGACCATGTCACCGAATTGCCCGTGCAGCAGATGCAGCCGGCCAGGGAAACGCGCCACGAGACTGGCGCCGCGCTCGATCGCCTCGGGGTCGCGGTCGATTGCCCAGAGTGTGCAGCGCGCCCGCTCGAGTATGGCGCGCGCATAGCCACCGCCGCCGAAGGTGCCGTCGAGATAAATGCCGCCGTCCCGCGGCGCGAGGGTCGCGATCACCTCATCCAACATGACGGGGATATGGCCGCTCACGCCAGGGCTCCGGTTCGCACGGTGAACCCGGCGGCTTTCGCCTTTTCCCTTGCTTCGGCGAGGCGGCGCGCACCCGCTTCGGGTTCCCAGATCTGGAAGGTGTTGCGGGTTCCGATGAACACGACATTCTCCGTCAGCCCCGCATGCGCGACGAGGTTGGCCGGCAACATGATCCGCCCCTCCTTATCGGTTTCGATCGCGCACGCATCGCCGAACAGAGCCATCACGAAATCCTCATGCTCCGGGCTGAACTGGTTGTAGCCTTCTGCCAACGGAGCGCTGAGCGCCTCGAAACCCAACTCGGTCCAACCCTCGATGCATGGGTTTTGATGGGACGGACGGAGATACATCATGGCGACCGCGGCACCTTCGCCGGCATGGCTCATTTTTTTGAGAACGGAACGAAATGGCGCCGGTATCGACACACGCCCCTTGGCGTCCAGCTTGTTCTGGTGGGTGCCGATAAAAAGGGCCATTCGGACCCATTAGCCTTTCCTGCAGGGTGTTTCTCGCGTGGGTGGCCAGGGAGCAGTCGCAGCCACGACGGGGTTCGGCTTTTCCTACGTTTGGCCTGATCCGGTCGCGCCCCCTTGTGGATGATGGTCCACCGTGGGCAGGCATGGGATAGCATGGGCGGGATTGGGACGTCAAAGGATTTGCCCCCTTTACTGACCGATTCGAGCGATAATTTCCCGGCTTCGTCAGACACTTACCGGCGATGGGCCGATTCACCCCAAAGCAATTCTGTATCACGAAAATATTCGCGTTTCGTTCTTGTGGACAACTTTGTGGAGTGTTTTTCCAGACCACTGCGCCGCAACGGTCCGGCTGTGGAAGTCGGACGACAGGAAAATGCCAGACAGTCTGTAAGCCGGGTTCTGTCCGCCCCTTTGACGAGGCGGGACGACCATTCCTCTGGGACGCATCTCGCGATGCGCCTCACGCGACCAACCCGGGCGGCGGGACGGGAATGTCCCTGTGATTATCACGGGTTTTTACGCCCATAACCTCACAGCCGCCCCTATTCGGTCTTGCTCCCGGTGGGGTTTACCGTGCCGCCCCTGTTGCCAGGAGCGCGGTGCGCTCTTGCCGCACCGTTTCGCCCTTGCCCGCGGGACCGGCCTGCTCACGCGGACCGGTCTTGCACGGGCGGTTTGTTTTCTGTGGCACTATCCCTAGGGTCGCCCCCGCCGGCCGTTAGCCGGCACCGTATTCCCATGGAGCCCGGACTTTCCTCCACACGCGGAATTGCTCCGTGTGCAGCGGCCGTCCAACTGTCTGGCGAGGCGGGATTTGCGCTCTCGCGCTCAGACGGTCAAGCGGTCCGAAAGCGGTTGTGCTTCGGCGCGTGTGATGATGCCGCCCCCAAGGACACGATCCCCCAGGTAGAAAACACAGGCTTGTCCGGGCGCCGGCAGCGCCGGGTCGTCCAGCGTGACCGTGGTGGCGCCGTCCGCGGTTCGCACGGTCGCGGCACGTGGCTCCTCGCGTGCCCGAAGCTTCACCGCGCAACGGAGGTCGTGGACGGGCGCGGGCGCCAGCCAGTTCACGTCGCGCAGCGGCACCGAACGGGTTCCCGTCCCACGCGGTCCCACGACGACACGCCGTCGCCCTGGTTCGGTGGAGACGACGACCTGTCGCTGCCCATCCAGCACGGCGGCGCCCCCCAGACGCTTGCCCTGCCCCACCGTGTATCGCGCGATCCCGTCGTGGCTGCCGACGACGCGCCCATCGGACGTGACGATCTGGCCTGGCTCGAGCGCCTCGGGCCGGATTTTGGCGACGACGTCCGTATAGGTGCCCGTCGGCACAAAGCAGATATCCTGGCTGTCCGGCTTTTCGGCGACGCCAAGACCCAGCCGCTGCGCTATGTCGCGGACGGCACGCTTGTCTTCCCTACCGCCAAGCGGAAACAGGCACATGTCGAGTTGCGGGCGCGTCGTCGCGAACAGGAACCAGCTCTGGTCGCGTGCCGGATCGACCGCCCGGTGCAGTTCCGCGCCATCCTGCCCATCCACGCGGCGGACGTAATGGCCCGTGGCGAGGCGTTCGGCGCCCAGGTCAACCGCCAGGGCGGACAGATCGGCGAACTTGACCGTCTGATTGCAGGCAATGCAGGGAACCGGGGTCTCGCCGTTGGCATAGCTGCCGGCGAATTCGGCGATCACGGCACGGGCGAAGCGGTCCTCGGCATCGATCACGTAATGCGAGATGCCCAGCCGATCGGCGACCCGGCGCGCATCGTGGATATCCTGGCCGGCGCAACAGGCGCCCTTGCGTCCGGAAGCGGCACCGTGATCGTAAAGCTGGAGCGTGACGCCGATGACCTCATGCCCCGCCTCGTGCAGCAGGCCGGCGACGACGCTGCTGTCCACGCCGCCGGACATGGCGACCACGACCCGCATGATCAGCCCTGCGCGTTCCGGGTCGCGGCCGGCAACTTCACGACCAGACCGTCCAGGTCATCCGTCATCACGATCTGGCACCCCAGGCGCGAGGTCTGAGTCAGCCCGAACGCCAGGTCCAGCATATCCTCCTCGTCCTCGGTGGGCGATTCCAGCTTCTTGAACCACGCTCCATCGACGATGACGTGGCAGGTGGAACAAGCGAGCGAACCTTCGCAGGCGCCTTCGATATCGACCCCATGCTTATGGGCGATCTCCAGCACCGAAAGACCCAGCGGCGCGTCAACTTCGCGATGGGTTCCATCGGGTTCAATGAAAGTCATTTTGGGCATACAAATCAGGCCTTGGTTCGCGTATCGGGGCTTACCGCTTCGCAGGCGGCATGTGCCGCGGAAAGGGCTGCGGCGGCATAATCAATATCGGCGGCGGAGGTAAAGCGTCCAATCCCAATACGCAAGGTCCGCGCGGCGGCCTGGTCTGAAAGTCCCAAAGCCCGCAGAACATAGGATGGTTCGATCTCGGCCGACGAGCATGCCGACCCGGTGGAGACGCAAAGATCGGGCACCGCCTGCATCAGGTCCATTGAGGTCGCGGACGGAAAGGTGAGATTGAGATTGCCGGCAATCCGGGACTGGAAACTCCCGTTGACCTGGATGCCCGGAATATTCTCGCGCAGCCGGTCCAGCAGCCTCCCTCGCAATCCCTCGATCCGCGCGGCTTCGGCGCCCATCTCCTCGGCGGCCAGACGGCACGCCTCTCCCAAGCCGACGATCAGAGGGGTCGGCAGAGTCCCCGACCGCAGCCCTCTCTCCTGCCCGCCGCCCGAAAACAATGGCGAAACGCGAACCCGCGGGCGACGGCGCACGAACAATGCTCCGACACCCTTTGGCCCGTAGAGCTTGTGACCGCTGACGGAGGCCAGATCTATGTTCCAGCGGTTGAGATCCAGGGGAATCTTCCCCACGGCTTGTGCCAGGTCGGTGTGGAAAAGAGCACCAGCTTCCTTCGCGATCGCGGCCAGGGCAGCGATATCCTGGATCACACCGATCTCGTTGTTGACCCCCATCACGCTGACCAGCAGGGTGGGAGTCGCCAGCGCATGCCTTAGTGCATCCGGGTCCAGCCGTCCGTCGGGACAGACTGGCAGGAAAACCGGCTCGAACCCCTCCGCCGCCAGATCGGCAACCGATTCCAGGACGCATTTGTGCTCAGTCGCGACGGTGATGACGCGGCGGCGGGGATCGCCCATGGCGGCGGCGAATCGCGCGGCGCCCTTGATGGCGATGTTGTTGGCCTCGGTGGCGCCGGAGGTAAAGATGATCTCCCGGATGTCTGCGCCGATCGATGCGGCGACCTGCGCGCGCGCGTGTTCCACGGCGGCTTCCGCCTTTCGACCCATGACATGTTCCACGCTATGCGGATTGCCGAAATCTTCAGAGAAGAACGGCAGCATCGCCTGAACGACCCGCGGATCGCATCGCGTGGTCGCCTGGTTGTCCAGGTAAACGGGCTGGTTCGGGCGTGGCGGCAATTCGGTCATCGCTCAAAACTAGGATCAGGCGGCGTGCGGGACCAGAGTGGGGCAAAGCCGGGCAGCCACGCGCCTATAGGCAGTCGCGAAGGCGTCGATATCGGCCTGGGTCGCGTTCCAGGGCAAGGATACGCGAATGGCCTCTCCCGCGAGCCGGCCCAGACCCATCGCTTCCAGGACGTGGCTCGTTCGCACCTTGCCCGAACTGCAGGCTGCCCCGGCGCTGACGGCGATCTTCTCGAGGTCGAGCGCGATGACCTGCACGCCGGCGGCGGCACCGGGCAGCGCCACAGAGGTCGTGTTCGGCAATCGGTGATTCGGATCGCCGCAGACCACCGCACCACAGGCCACAGCAGCACGTTCGGCGGCGTCGCGCAGGTCTGCGAGATGGACGAGGTTGTCGGCGGCGCTGGCCTTGGCGGCGGCGGCGAAACCGGCGATCAGCGCGACTGCCGGCGTTCCGCCGCGCCGGCCGCGCTCCTGGCCGCCACCGCCGATCAGCGGCGCTGAGAATGGAGCGTCCGTTGCCAGCAGCAGCGCGCCGACACCGGCCGGTCCACCCAGCTTATGAGAGGAAATCGCCAGGCTGTGGGCTCCCAACAGATCCAGGCTTACGGCCATGCGTCCGGCAGCCTGTATCGCGTCCACATGCAGCAAGGCGCCATGCCGCCGGCAGATCGCGGCGGCCTCTTGCACCGGCTGGACGACCCCGGTCTCGTTATTGGCCAGCATGAGACATACAACCGAGGCCACGCCATCGCTCAGGCGTTCATCCAGCGCATCCAGATCGACAATGCCGTCAGGACCCACGGGCAGGATGAGTGCGCCGCCGGCAGCGGACCGGACAGCATCGTGCTCGATCGCACTTATGATGGTGCGGCGCCCCTGAGACATCGCATGGATCGCGGTCACGTCGGCCTCGGTGCCGCCCGAGGTGAAGACCAGATCCTGGGGCCGACCGCCGAAGCTATGAGCAATCGCCTCACGTGCATCCTCCATGATACGCCGGACGGCCCGCCCCGGCTGATGGACCGAGGAAGGATTGCCGGTGACCTCGAACGCCGCCAGGACGGCGTCGCGGGCCGCCGGACGCAGCGGTTGGGTCGCGTTGGCGTCCAGGTAATGCATATCAGCCGGCTCCATTCTGGTCCGATCCCGCTGGCGACAGACGGACCGCACGTCCCATCACGCGGCCGAGAACAACATCCGCCAGGGTGATGCCACTCAGGAAGAAGGCGATTTGCCGCCCCAGTTCAAACCAGAGGTCGTGCGTCTGGCATCTTTCCCCGCCCAACCCGGGCGGGGGCGCGACCATACAGCCGCCGCTGCCGATCTCACAGCGTGTAGCCGTGATCGGTTCGTCCACCGCCGCGACGATGTCGGCGATGGCGATCTCGGAAGAGGGACGGGCAAGGCGGTAGCCACCGCCAGGACCGCGCGCCGAACAGACGAGCTCCGCGCGCCTCAGCTTGGCAAAGAGCTGTTCGAGATAGGACTGGCTCAGTTGCTGACGGCAGGCGATGTCGGCCAGGCAGATGCGGCTGCTGGCGGAATCCGCCGCCTCCTGGGTCGCGAGATCGACCATCGCCATGACGGCATACCGGCCCCGAGTGGAAAGCTGCATGGCTGTTCAGTTCACCGCTTGCCGCGACTGCAAATTCGAGGTCAGCCGCGCGAGACGCGCCTCCACCTCGGCCAATTCGCCCCGCAGGCCTTCAAGATCGCTCAAGAGGGGGTCGATAGAGTCGTCGCACGGGATGCCATAGGGATCGAAGCCCGGCTGACGCCGGGGGATCTTGCGATCGACCGGCCTGGCCGGGATACCGACGACGGTGGTGTCCGCCGGGACCGGATCGACAACAACGGCGTTGGCGCCGATGCGCGCATTGTCGCCGACCATGATCGGGCCAAGGACCTTCGCCCCGCCGCCGATGATGACGTTATTGCCGATGGTCGGATGGCGCTTGCCCCCCATGGCACGGGCGACGCCGAGGGTCACCTGATGATAGAGGTAGCAATCGTTCCCGATCTCGGCGGTCTCGCCGATGACCACACCCATCCCGTGGTCGATGACGAGGCGCCGGCCGAGCCTGGCCGCGGGATGAATTTCGATGCCTGTCACCCATCGCGCGAGATGAGAAGACAGTCTGCCCAATAGATACAGGCGCGCGCCCCATAATGCATGCGATAGTACATGCCCGAGCACTGCATGCACGCCTGGGTAGCAAAGAATGACCTCCAAAGAGGATCGTGCTGCCGGATCGCGCTCTTTATAGGCCTTTATTGTCTCACGCAGGAACATGAAAGCCATGCGACATTTCCATTATGAAAGATCGCTTCACTTGTCCTATAACACCGCCCTCCCTGGGGGAATCAGTTTTCCCGGTGAACCTTGTAGCAGGTGGGTTGGTGAGAAGGCAGAAGGAGATGCGAACCTGAAACTCCATACCAAGTCCTCTACCAAACCTAAAAATTCCGACTGCACGGGTCAAGAATTGATCGTTTGGTCACGTGTCACGGAACTGACTTTCAGGGATTGCGTTCCTATTTGATGAGGGGTCGTGCGGATCGAGGGGGGAGTTTCCTCGTTCGCGAGGTGTGCATGCCCGGCAGGGTGTCCGAAGCCGCGGTGGTTTCGGAGCATGCGCTGCCGGTGGGACAGGAAACAGGTTACGTATAGCCATGCCCGAGGTAATGTTTGCCGGTCCTGACGGACGGCTTGAAGGTCGCTATCATCATTCTAAGGAATCAGGGGCGCCGGTCGCGCTGATCCTGCACCCGCATCCGCTGCATGGCGGAACCATGAACAATCGCATCACCTATTCCATGTACCAGGCCTTTCAGAAGCTTGGCTGTTCCGTGATGCGGTTCAATTTCCGCGGCGTCGGCCGGAGCCAGGGCCGCTATGATGGCGGCATTGGCGAGATCGGGGATGCCGCGGCCGCACTGGATTGGATGCAAGCCGTCAATCCCGGTCATGGCGGACTGTGGATCGCCGGCTATTCGTTCGGCGCGTTCATCGGCATGCAGCTTCTGATGCGCCGTCCGGAAATTTCCGGATGGGTCAGTGTCGCGCCGCCGGCCAATCACTACGACTTCGGCTTTCTCGCCCCGTGTCCATGCGGTGGCCTGATGCTGCACGGCGATGCCGACGAGCTGGTTCCGGAAGCCGCGGTTCGCAAGCTGGTGGATAAGCTCAACACGCAGAAGGGCGTCCATGTGGACTACCGCGTGTTCACCGGCGCCGATCACGTCTTCGCAAGTCACGCCGATACCGTGGCCGAGGCGATCGACGATTTTTGTGGCAAAGCGATTGCCCGGAAGCAAATGGCGCTCGCAGCCGACTGATCCCGTCCGGAAGGTCGGGCAGCCGAGATGATTAGACCGGTTTTGGGCTGTACGGTCAGCCCGAAACCGGTCTAATCCTGCCCTGGGCGCTTCCCCTTGGGCGCTCCCCCTGGACGCTCCGGTCCCACCCGGAGGGCACTATCGTGGGTTAACCAGCCGGCCGCCCGGCGATGGCACGCCCACACCCGTGGTCGAGGGAAAGCTGAGCGGCAGTCCCGCCACCACCCTGGCAGCCAGAAAGCCGAAGCACTGCGCCTCCAGTGCATCTCCATTCCATCCGACAGCTTCGACCGGCTCAACCGGAACGGCCAATGATCGGCGGAGGCCATCCATCAGGACAGGGTTGTGGCGTCCTCCGCCACAGACCAGCCAGCGCTTCGGCGGCTCGGGAAACGAAGCCGCGGCGATCGATGCGATCGTGAAAGATGCCAGTGTCGCGGCACCGTCCGCCGCGGACAGGCCAGAGAGCCCGCTTTCAGCCAGCGCCATCCCGAAGTCGAGGCGGTCCAACGATTTTGGCGCCGGCAGGCCGAAATATGCATGAGAGAGCAGCCGATCGAGAACGTCCGGGTCGACTCGGCCGGAGCGGGCAAGCGCGCCGCCTTTGTCGAAGGCCTGGCCGGTGTGCCGGAAAATCCAGTCGTCGAGCGGGCCGTTGCCGGGACCCGTATCAAACGCAACCAGCGAACCGTCAGGTCCGACCCAGGTGACGTTCGCGACCCCGCCGATGTTGAGCACCACCAGCGGTTTGGGAAGCTCCGCCGCCAACGCGCCGTGGTAAACCGGAGCGAATGGCGCCCCCTGCCCTCCCGCAGCGACGTCCGCCGACCGAAAATCGTAAGCGACCGGCAAACCGAGGCGGCGGGCCAATGCGTCCGCGTCTCCGATCTGCCAGGTACGGCGGCGATGTGGCTGATGCAGGATGGTCTGGCCGTGAAAGCCAATGAGATCGGCCGACCGGCCAACCGATTCGACAGCCCGCGCATGGTAGTCCGTGAGACGCTCGACCGCGCTGAGCAGACGCGGATCGTCGGACGCCAGCGTTGGCGCGAGATCAAGGATGGTGCGCAAATCGCCCCGCAGCCCGGCATCATAAGGTACGGTGACGGCCGGTCCGAACGCGGTCACGCTGGCACCATCGGTTTCCACCCAGGCCGCATCGACCCCGTCCAGCGAGGTTCCGCTCATCAGACCAATCGTTCGCGGCATTTGCCCTCGCCCCGCTGTGTGATAACCCGCGTCGTCCGCAAATTACGGGTCCGCCGCCATGACGAGCAACAGTTTCCTGGACGAAGCCACCGCGCGCGGCTTCGTCTTTCAGTGCACCGATACCGAGGCCCTGCGCGCCGCGATGCAGGCCGGCCCGATCACCGCCTATATCGGCTTCGACTGTACCGCGGATAGCCTGCACGTCGGCAGCCTGGTGCAAATCATGATCCTGCGGCTGCTGCAAAAGCATGGACACAAGCCGGTCGTGCTGCTGGGCGGCGGCACCACGCGCATCGGCGATCCCTCCGGCAAGGACGAGTCGCGCCAGTTGCTGACCGACGAGACCATCGCGGCCAACATGGTCGGCATCCGCCGGTGTTTCACGCCCTTCCTGCGGTTCGGCGAGGGACCCGCCGACGCCATGCTGGCCAACAACGCCGACTGGCTGGACACCCTCGGCTACATCCCGCTGCTGCGAGAGGTGGGCGTGCATTTCACCATCAACCGCATGCTGGGGTTCGATTCCGTGAAGCTGCGACTGGAACGGGAACAGCCGCTGACCTTCCTCGAATTCAACTACATGATCCTGCAGAGCTACGACTTTCGTGAACTCAGCCGGCGCCACCGCGTGACCCTTCAGATCGGCGGGTCCGACCAATGGGGCAATATCATCGCCGGGATCGAACTGACACGGCGAACCGACGCGAAGGCGGTTCACGGCCTGACGACGCCGCTGATCACCACCGCTTCCGGCGGCAAGATGGGCAAGACGGCACAGGGCGCGATCTGGCTGACCGCGGACCGGCTGTCCGCCTACGACTACTGGCAGTTCTGGCGCAACACCGAGGACGGCGATGTCGGCCGCTTTCTGCGCTTGTTCACCGATCTGCCATTGGACGAAATCGCTCGGTTGGAAGCGCTCGGCGGCGCCGAGATCAACGAGGCAAAGAAGATCCTGGCGACAGAGGCGACGTCCCTCGCCCACGGCGCTGAACAGGCGGCGCTCGCGGCCGACACGGCTCGCCGCGCCTTCGAGGAGGGTGAAGCCGCGGCAACCTTGCCGAGTGTGACCGTCGCGGCGTCGGATCTCGAAGCCGGGATTCCCGCGTTCCGGCTGTTCGCGCTGGCCGGTCTGGCCGCCAGCAATGCCGAGGCCAGGCGGCTCATTCGCGGTGGCGGCGCCAAGGTGAACGATGTCCCGGTGACCGACGAAGGGCAGTTGATCGCCACGAGCCTGCTTCGCGACGGGGCGATCAAGCTTTCAGCCGGCCGGAAACAGCACCGCCTGGTGAAGACGGCATAAGCGGCGGCGTTTGAGCATGGTCGCGCTGGGTGGAACGTCCGTCGACACCGGCTCTCCGCCGGTTTCCCGTGGTGGTCATGGCCGGACCTGATCCGGGCACAAGTTGCACCTCGGTCAGTGGTTATTCATCGACAATCTGGTCCGGCACGGATGGCCGGATCAGGTCCACGGCTGTCTGGCACGATTCTTGATCATGGTACGATATCGAGTCGTTTCATATCAGAACGCCTTGACCGAGTATCGGTGCGGCTTTGTCGGGCGGTTTATGAAGCTGTGTGAGAGCGC
>JARLIN010000034.1 GCA_031291715.1 Rhodopila sp.
AATCATCAACGATAGAATGGATTCCTCATTTGAGGACGCCAAGCGCGTGTTAAACCTTGATCTTGACGTCCGGGTGAAGCTCTTTTGTGTAATCGAGAAGTGGTTCCTTGATCCATTGGCCCAGCTCCTCGAGTCGCCCCGCGGTAGCGAATTGATCGACCAAGCGCTCGGCATCACCCCAACTTTGGCGTTGACTTACCAGGAGCGAACCCGAGAGCTGTTGATGGCGATCATCGGCGACGCCATGGCTGCCGAGGTACTCCAACTCGCGCTCAAAGGGCTGACAAGCGACCGACCATCCATCAAGACGCTGCGAGATCGTGTTGCATTGCTCGTCGAACATTTCGTTACGTGAAGCACACGGCGCTGCGACTCTCTTCGCCGGGAATGGCCGGGGACGCGAGGTCGGAGACTTTCTTCCCGCGATGCATAATGTTCTCCGGTTACGGTCTGCCTGCCAATGGCTTTGGCCAACGCAATGAGGAAGGAGGTGTTCAAATGAAGGACTTACTTGAAGGCTGCGGCGATGAAGGCGCTTTGTCCGCTGATGACCTCCGGATATTCCGGGTTGAGCGGAAAGTTTTGCTCCATGTGGGCGACGACGCTGGGAACGATTAGCAGCGGTGACCACCTGCTCCGCTGCCACTCGGTGCCAACCAAACGCCTTCTACACGGCACACGCCGGGTCATCCCATGCAGGCATATGTGCAGTTCGACCATCTCGTAGGCGATGCCGTCCGGGATGGTGATTTTGATGGATTACTGGGTTGTCGACAGACTGCCGCTGCCATGGATCAGCTTTTCGAGCATGGCCGTCGAGTAATACTCAGAGGCGTAGATCATCGGGTTGCAGACCGTTTTCCAGCGGCCGGGTAAAGCTCTTGGAGCCTGTCGCATCGAAGATCGCGTAGGCGCCGTCTGGGTCGCCGATGCGGTAGGCGGTGAGGACGCAGTCGAGGAGCCGGGTCGTCGCGCGGCGGAGCCGTACTGGAGCCTGCCGAGGATTCCCTCAACGACCGGGCAGCCGAACTCATTGGCTAGCACTACGTCGATCGGGCGGCGCCCGTCGAGCATCGGGTGCGGACGGAACAGGAAAGCCCGCGCTTGCCTCGTCGGAGCCCCACACCTCGCAGGCCAGCGCCCAGACCACCGCGAGCCGGCCCTCGCGCACGCTTTCGTCGGCCGACAGCCAGACCGCGGCTGCGTTGCGGGCGGTCGCAAGTACCTTCCAACGCCGGGCCAGGGTCGCACGCGGGACCATGCGGAAGGTGGACCCGGCATCCCTGGCGCGACCACCCGAGCGGCGCGGCCCAACGCAGTGAGCGGAAGCCCCTTCTCAACCTCGCTCATCGGGGACATCGGCGGCAGCGGACCCCTGCTACGGAGCCGGGCATTTCGGAAACCGTATTGTCCACGGTCGGCTACCACGGTTCTTGACCCTTCTCGAACCTTCGGGTCCAACCCGCCCGACCAGCCCTTGACTGGTTGCGCCGTGACATTGTGCGGCAGATCGTTAAAGCCCGACTAGGTTCCGACGTGAGGGAACGGCTCGTACGGCTGCGCTGGCTCCTGCAGGAACACCTGCTCGATGTGGTGCCCCGATGCCTCGGCCAGCGAACGCGCCATTGCGGGCAATTCCGTCTTCGCACGCTTGTAGTCGTCCATGCCGATAGGGTCAGGTGTTTCCGGTGCGTCGATACGGGCCAAATTCTCCTTGCCAACAAGAAGGCCCGCTTGGCCGAGGGCATTGAGCGACTGAGCACGCATGGCGGCGCGAATGGCATGGCGCCAGCTCACGATGCCTCCGGTCGCGCGGGACGCGTCGACTTTGAAGGACGTCTCTCCGCAGCCGAGGCTCAGGATCTGAATCTGGTGGCGTTCTATGTCGAAGCACGACAAAGCTTCAGTGACCGCGTTCATGACCGGGTTGTTGGCCCAAAGTCCTCCGTCGACCATCAGGTAGCCGTTGTTCGGGACCGCTCGTAGATAGGTGGGTGCCGCAGATGTGGCCAAGGCCACGTTTACCATCCGCTCGAACCTGTCCTTCTTATAGTCAGGGTGATGTGGCGTCTTGAACAGCCAGATGTCGCCATGAACGCCTTCGAAGCTTGGGATACACAGGCGTGTGCGAGCATCACCGAGCGTTGTCTCGCCGAAGACAGTCAAAAGCTCCTCATGCAGAGCCTCGCTGTCATACCCATGCCTGTGGAAACGGCGAGCCTTACGCCACAAGCGCACCAGAGCATTCGGATTGGGGAATACCCTGTCGTCGCGGTCCACGAAGAAGTTCCGAATGGCGACCGCTGTCAGGCCATGGGCAAGACCTAGGGCGATGATACCGCCAGTTGATGTTCCTGCGATGAGGTCGAAGTACCCAACGATCGAGTTGCCGCTGAGGAAGCGGGTCTCGAGCTCCGCCAGCAAAGATGATGGGAGAATGCCGCAGATGCCACCTCCGTCAATGGACAGGATCCGGAAGGGTCGATCGGCAGGCCAGGGCAAGACCTGACGCCGATGCTGGAGCGTACCGTCCGAGCGGCGCGGTGGAATGTATGTCATGCAGCTTTCCTTTCGCGTCGGCCACGACCGCCACCCGGGGTGGTTCCTCGGCAGTTGTCCTGGTCGCCCGAGTCATCGTCGATCGGATGCACCCCGCCGCCTTTCCAATCATCGGAGACGAGCCACTCTTCGAAGAAGTAGAGCCAGAGCGCGGCCCACGGGACGAGCGTGTTGGCGATAAGCAAGCCACCGTGCCATTCACCTGACGATGGGAGATAGAGGCAAAGGCGAATTGGCGACTCACTGTAGACGTGAGGAAGCTTTCGGCCTTCGGCCAGGGCGACCAGATCGGGCTGGTCGACGAACACCTTCGGCCTGCCACCCTCCTTGAACTCCACACGCGCGGTGTAGATTCGACTAAGGGCGGAAGGCGCGACCTGCCAAGTCCAGGTGAGCTGCCCTCGGCCCAGTACCCCGCGACCCTCACATACAGGGTTCAAACGCAGAGCCAAGTATTGCTGTGCAGCCGATAGATTTCGACTTTGCCGCCAGCGCACCCTTACCTCACTTCCTGCCATAGAAGGTGTTCAAGCGAATCGGGGTTGCCCGCTGTGCAGCTGTAACCGCCGTCACGATGCCGATTTTGGGAGCGACAGCGAGCATCCGGTCTCGGCGGGCCGCGTTGACCTCCTCGGCCATAGCTGTGACCACTTGGTTCATAGGCTGGCTCCCAAATGCCTGCGCCAAGCTCTTGGTGACGCGATCGTTCCCCTCGAGCTCAGTGAGATGCTCAACATCGGCGAGAATACGGCCATGCCATTCGGAGAACGCCGCAGCGCGCTCCGGGTGGAGGTTCCACTTTTCTGCAAAATTCTCGCCTTCAGTCGTCTCGTTGGCGATGCGCCACTGGGGCTTGCCATACAGGGTGTAGGTTTCGATGAAATAGGGCATGGCCCGCGCCACTGCGAGCACCACGTCGAACTCGCTGTCGAACACGTATCTACCGACGCAGAATTCGTACGCCTGAGCGGCCAATGTCGTCAGGATCACCGAGATGGGACGGAGCGACTCATCGGCGTTCTCGAAGTAGATGTCCCGGTGGCGCTTCAGCAACTGCACGATACGGCGAAGGATGCCCTTGAAGCCCGTGTGCTCCGGGAATGGATCGACGGTGCCGCGACTGTCCATCGCGGCGAACGACTTGAGGACCCGCATCGTTGGCACGAGCGCCGCCCGCTTCTCGAAGAGCTTGAGGTAGCCGCTTGGGTTGGTCGGCTTCCAAGCACGCAGTTTCTTGTCCGGTACAAGCTCACCGCCATTCAGGCATGCCGGGTTGGGGATGGACGGAGTGATGTCCATGTGGAACTCGCCCGCGTAATCAAGCCGCCAGCAGCGCGGCTTCTCGTGCAGGATAGAGCCGTACTTCCAGTTCTCACGGATGCGGGCACCCAGAACCCGCTTGAGGTCGGCTGGACCGGAACGTCCGGCGAAGGCGGTGAAGCGGCACAGAAGGTCGACATCGTATTCAAGGCCGCTCAACGGCTTGATGGCGGTCCCAAGGGCAAAGGACCCCTGGGGGGAGATCCTGGCTGCGCTGAACAGATACTGGGGCGCATCGGCCAACCAGCGGCCGACAGCCTCATACCTGTCCCTGGCGGTCACCTTCTGTGTGTCCGTCGGTTCGATCACGGTGCAAAGCCGCTCGAGGATGCCGACGGCTCCGTTCTTCCGCAACTGCATGCGGTCGGAGGGACGAGAGAAAGGCGTGAGCGCGTTCATGTTTTGTCCTTAGTGGCGCTGGTGCTGCCCAGCGGACGTGAAAACCCGTCAAACAACGATGGCCGTGACACCCGCCTTGCGACGACGAGCGGCAGCGCCCTATCATCCCATGCGGTCGGGGGAACCCGATTTGGACATGCTGGAGGGATTTGCCAAAATATTTGCTGCCCTGATGACTGCGATGTCCAAATCGGACACGCCGGGCCGCATAGGGTTTACATGGGCGATCGGATGGAACGATTAGAAGCGAGGACGTCTCATAGCAGGGCCGACTTCGAGTGCGCTATGTCGAAGCTCAGCGCCGCTGACCTCGTCAGGCTGAAGCGGGTGGGTCTGAAGTATTCAGGCGGCTCCGGGATGTCGCCTGATGAGCTACTGTCTGAGGCATATGTCAGGGCAGCAGCGAACAGTCGCAACTGGCCAGTGGGGGTCAGCGTTGTGCGGTTCATGGCCGAGGCCATGCGCAGTATCGCGGGCGGAGCACGAGCATCTGTTAAAGCGGAGGCGCGCAATACGCTTGTCGCTATGCGGAGCGCCCAGATCGCCGACTCCGACGCAGAGGCTGTGGCCGACCAAAGTGGAGTGGTCATTGATTTCATCCCTCCTTCGCCGTCGTCGGAGCAACGGTTGATTGACAGCGAAGATGCTACAGCCAATGCGTCTCAGCTTTCGAAATGGCGGCAAGAACTTCTCGATCTGTTTGCCGATGACTACCAAGCGCAACTGATTGTGGAAGGCATGATGGACGGTATGCGCGGTAAGGAGCTCCAGGAACTGGCAGGTCTGAGCGGCGCGGAGTTCCCGACGAAATACAAGAAGGTCAGCAGGCGCATCGACGCGCTGACCGCCGAGAGGAGGCAGTCGTGAACAATCCGACCGAAAAGGATAGGCTCGCAATCCTGAAACTTGAGGACGCGCTGGTGGATGACTTATTGGCCATGTCGGACAACGAACTCACGGCTGATTCCCGCGAGATCGGCATGGATGTGGAGCAGGAAGCTATGCACGTGCGGCAGCTGCTCGAACGCACCGCCGGAAAGGCGAGAATGGCTGCCGCGAAAGCAGAGTTGGCGGAGTACCATGCACGTGGGGCGTTGCACGCCCGAGGGGCTGGTGCCCGGCCCTCCAATGATCTGCGAGAGGCACGGCTGACCTTGGCAGCCCGAAATGGGACCGACCAGACCGAGGCTGACATCAAGAGCGTTGCGGAGGACCTGGCAGAGCTTGCAGCCTTCGAGGACAAGTCTAAGAAGTGACGGAGTTATCAGCGGCCGAACGATTGTTGCAGTCACTTGGAGTCCACGGTCCCGAGGACATAGACCTTCACGCAATCGGCTGGCACCTCGGGGTCATCGATATCAGGGAGCGCGAAGTCGAGGGATGTGAGGCCCGAATCGTTGGCCGTGGCAGTAAGGCTATCATTAGTGTCAAAATAGGCGGCAATTGTCATAGGCGGCGATTTTCAATTTGTCATGAACTTGGGCACTGGGTCTTCCATCGTGGCCAGACGCTTTACTGCAAGGCTATAGACATTCGCGACCACGAGGTCACCCAAGCGAAGGAGAAGGTGGCCAACGGCTTTGCATCGGACCTGCTCCTGCCACCCTACCTACTGTCCCCTGTTGTTCAGGATTTTAAGACCATCGACGTTGGGACAATTCGGGAGATTGCCCGACGCTTCGACGCCAGTATGTCTGCGACGGCAATCAAACTCGTGAGGTCAGGCTTAGTAACCGGAATGATCGTCTGTCACGGAACGGCGGGGAAACGATGGCATATGCCTTCGCCACAGGTTCCTCCTGCTTGGTATCCGAAGGCCGAATTGGATCAGAGCAGCCCGGCCTTCGACATGCTGTTCTCCGTACGCCAAGATCAGCCAACGGCAAAACGCGTAGGTGCCCACCTCTGGTTCGAACGACGCGATGCCGATCTGTTTCAGATAACAGAGCAATCGTTCAAGGTTGCCGAAGCAGAGGTTTTCACGCTCCTCACGTTCGGCGACCAGAGAATGCTCGACGTACCCGGCCTGGGTGGAAGGTGGTCGTAGGGTCCCCTGGGACGCAGGAGGTGTGTCGCGTTTGAAGGGTAGACAAATTTTATCGGAGCAGTTGGTCGAGACGCTTCAGCACTCAGATAAATGAGTGCCTGAACATTTCGTGCTTGACGTTCGGCGCTCGCCATCTGCGCTGCTTATAAAACGAACTTGCTTTTTCGAGATCTTCTCAAATCCGCATATTATTGAACCCAGTGATATTGTCTGTTATCTTGGTGTCTACGTTTCAAAACTGCTGGCCCGCTAACGGCCAACGCTCGCCGGCAGGAGTTGGCTGAAACCGCCTCCCAATGTTTGCTCCTGGAGGAAGTGAGGCGCATCCTCTAATCAGCCCGGTTCGGCCATTGTTTGGTCGAACCGAGCCTCTGCATCACTCCACGTCACGCGAAATCCTCTATTTTCGAACGGGGAACGGATCCTTACCGCGCGATCCGGCCACAGGGCCATGGCCGATTGAGTCTCGATCTATTCGATCTCCAATCCCCGGTCCCGTCCAAGCGTCCAATCGGCCGATCGACCGCGCTGGGTGACTGAGATTTCCTGACCCAGGGCTCGTTCGACGTCCGGACGCCATGGCACCAGGCTGAATTCGTGGCTGACTTCGTCGGCGATCAGCACAAATCGACCGGACGCCAGATTGATCCGACGCTGGTAGATTCCAGCGACGCACTCCCCGTCCTTGATCGGACGGAGCGCCAAGCCCGTCTTTTCGGTAATCGCTTGTGCGATGTCGGCGAGCTCACGACGCTCCAGGGTGCCGAGGAGATCGGAGGCGAAGACGACCTGACGCCCGCGCCGCACCACGAGGTCCTCCTCGATCAGGTGATCGACCCGGCGGTCGAGGGCCTCGCGGACCTCGGCACCAAAGCCGGTCGGCGCCAGCACGCTCTTCTCACGACCGACCAGTTCGCGGTCGAGCCAGGTCGCACCGCTGGCCGTTACCTGACCATTGAGCGACAGATCGGAAAGCACCCGCAGGCTCGGCCACTTCCCCGACCGACTTGCGGTGGCTCGCACCACGCCGCCTTCCGGAATATCGCTCAGGTCTACCGCGGGGCCCAGCCGCACGTAGTGTGACCGTCCGTCGATGCCCTCGACGATGAGGTAAGACTTGCCAGCGAGCTCGTCGTCCAGTCCCTTGGCGACCACGCGGCCGATCACAGGCTGCTCGGGGCCGGTGACCGCGTGGATCGCTGCATCGCCGGCATCCTGGCCAAGCGAGTGGTTCATGATGCGGATGATGTCGCCGCGCGTCCCGAGTTCCCGTAAGGCCGGTTCGGCGTCGTCCGCCAGCCTCCATTGCGCGGGCCCCATCGGCCGCGCCAGGCCCATGGTCTCAAGCCGCTGCAGGCGTCCGATCAGCAGGCTGCGGATCTGCCGGTCGTCGGCAATACCGTCACACTCCGGCCGCATGTCGATGACGCCGCCGTCCCGGGCGGCGGCGATCCGTCGCAGGGTGCGATCGAGCTGGGTCCAACGTTCCTCCACCACCTCGCCGGCGAGCTTGGCACGGATCTCGTGCTCGGCGCGCGGCCCGAGTTCGATGGTCGCCAGGTCCTGCGCCCGGGCGCGCATCCCCCGGCTGATGTACTCGCGGTGGATGACAAGATCGTGCCCGTCGTCGTTCTTCCCGCGGACGATCAGGTGGACGTGGGGATTGTCGGTGTTCCAGTGGTCCACGGCGATCCAGTCGAGCGTGGTGCCGAGGTCCCGTTCCATCTCATGCACGAGGTCCCGGGTGTAGGCGTGGAGGTCGGTCAGGTCCGCCGCGTCTTCCGGACTGACGATGAACCGGAAGTGGTGGCGGTCGCCAGCCGCTTGCCTGGCGAAGGCACTGGCATCGGCGTGCTCGCCGTCGGCGTTGAACATGCGTGCCGGTTCGCCGTCGCGGGTAACGCCCTCACGGCGGAGATAGGCGAGGTGTGCGGTCAGGGGCGCCATGCGCGGGCCATGGCGGACGATCCGCGCCTTGACCACGACGCGCCGGTTGCGTTCGGCCAGCAGGCTTCGGCCGGCGCGCCACGCGGCGACGCCACCGCGGCCTGAAGACGGACGAGTGGGGTGGGCGGGATGATCGCCGTGGCCGCTTCCGAAGCCGGCGCGTTCTTTCGCGGCGAGCACGTTGGCGAGGGCCAGCTTCGGGTGACGGTCGGCACGCGCCTGGCCAAGCTTGGGCCGGAGCCGCCGCTCCTCGGCGCCGGTATCAGGGCCGCGGCGCACGGGGTCCCCCTGGTGAAGCATGCCGTGCCGAAGACACTGAGGAAATCGGCCGAGTTCGCGGATCGGCCAGCACCCCACCGATTTCCCGGCACTGTTTGGAGTGAAGCAAAACGGCGGCTTCCACCCCCAACCAGGCGGCCGACGGCACCGCCTTTAATCTTGCTGTCGCTCCAATCAGGACTTCAGCACACGGCTCCCACCGCACACCGCCGCCGATCCTGCGCCAACGTTCTCCAGCCATGCCATCGCTCATGAACCGCTCCGCACCGGGTGCAACGTGACAGACAGGCCGGCTTCTGCACCACCGCCGAACAGTTCGGCCGCACCATGACGGGCACTCGGCCGGTCACCGGAGGGAACGACGGGATGCACGTCGACGGCAGCGAGTGTGCTCGGAATTGGCGCGAACAGACCGCTGCTGGCCGGCATGTCCGCCTGCATCTGCGCTGCCGACTCTTGCGCCTTGATCTCGCCAAGACTGGGCAGTTCCGCGGCTGGAGCACTTCCATGCATCTGCTCAGCGACAAGCTGCGGGCGGAGCAGCGACACGTAGCGCCGCGTCTCGTCCGGCAGCGGGCGTCCGGTCAGGAGATGGTCGTCGAGACGCGCGGGACCGGCATTGTAGGCAGCAAGAAAGTTGGGCGAGCCGTAGCGGTCCAGCAGCTCGCGCAGGTACGCAACGCCGCCCAGAATGTTGTCGTGCGGCTCGTACGGATCGGCGCCGAGGCTGTAGCGGCGGCGCAGATCGACCCAGGTCGCCGGCATGATCTGCATCAGCCCCATGGCGCCGGCCGGCGAGGTGACGGAGGGAATACCGCCGCTCTCGGCGCGCATGACTGCGCAGACCCATCGCTCCGGAATCCCGAACCGCTGCGCCGCAGCGGCGATCTCCGGCAGCCATCTGTCGACCAGTGCTTCGTGCCCGACTGGTGCGCTCGACGGTTCGGTCGCCGCAGAAAGCGTGCAATCGGGCTGCACCTGGAAGGTCACGAAGATTGGCGAACGCAGAGCAAGACCGCAGGCCACGGCGAGCGTCACGAGATCCACGGAAGCCAGCCTCCCAATGCATGAAAATGGCGATCGACGAATCGTACGATCCAGGTGCCACCGTGCTCGCTGCGGTCAAGGCAACCGCGCGGGGGCGCCGGCGGCCGTTGGCATGTCAGCGCGCTCCCGGCGTCCAGAGCGGGATCGCCCGACCGATCACCGAAGCGGTCGGCGTTGGCCCGAAATACCGCCCATCGAGCGAGGCTGGCACGTCCGCCATCAGCAGGAAGATTTCCTGATCGCCGAGCCTGCAGCAGCCGTTCCAGGCCGCGAGTGGCCGCCCGCTTCCGTCCATGGTCAGCACGTCCGCGACATGCCGGCCGTCGATCGACACTACCCCATTGTGCTCGCACACGAGCTGGCCAGCAGTCGCCGCGATGCGTTTGAGCAGCGGCACGCCGAGCGGAAGATAGCCTCGTTGCCCGTAGAGTTTCGCGCTGGCGGTATCTGGTCGCACGACCACCAGGTCGCCGACCCTGAGTGGCTCGTCGCCGGCCGGTAGCACACGGTAGAACCCGATCGGCGCGCTTGCCGTCGCGTTCCAGATGAGCAGCGGATGTGCGCCGATGGCCGCGGATGCGGCCAACAGGGTGACGCCCACCAGAATGCCACCGAGCGCCAGCCGGCGTGAAAGCCGCGTGCTCATGCCTCACCACGGGCACGGCGGAGCCAGGCATTGTGCTGGTCGGCACGGTAGAGGCGTGGCTGCTGACCACCGGCGATCCGGTTGTGCACATGCCGCCAGTACTCAGGCGCCACGTTGGCTGGCTCGATGCCGGATTGCTCGATCGCGGTGATGAGATCGAGCACCCGCTTGACCCGTGGCCAGCCGGAGAGCCGCAACAGGATGTCGCCGCCAGGCGTCACGCCGGGCACGGTCGAGATCGGCTCTCCGGTGTTGCAAGCGCGCACGATATCGATACGCGAGAGGAGGGTGCCGTGCTCGTTACCCTCCCACCGCACGAAGCCGAACACGGTGCCGGGGGCGAACAGGATCAGCCGGCGGCGGCGGTCGAGAATCCGCTCCCCAGCATCGCGGCCGAAGCGCAACCAGCGCTCGATCCGGTCGCGGTAGAACACCAGTTCGACCGTCGTGAGGGGCGTCGTCTCGGTCATGACGCTGTCTGCCCCGGATCGTCCGAAGGACCCCCGAACCGCTCGTCGAGCAGCGTGCGGAGCATGTCGGCGACGGTGATGCCGCGTTCGAAGGCGGCCACCTTGATGCGGCCACGCAGCGCCGGCGTGATGTCGATGGTGAGCCGCGCCGTGTAGGTCTCAGCCTTGGACGGTGCGATGGCGTCATCCCGACCGGTGTCGACCCAGCGCTCGGCGGCGTCGCGCGGGCGGGCGCGGATCAGCTTTGTCGCACGTCCCGTCATGGTACGAGCCGCCGCAACTCAGCGGTCAGGGCGGTGACCTCACGAGCAGCAGCGCAACGCGGGTCAATTTCGGCTGCCAGCATCCCCGAGCCCGCGGTCTCAGCGAATATGACCCGCTGCGCCAGGCTCGCCTCCAGCGCAGGAATTTTGAGCTCGGCGACGGCATGCCGCACGTCCCGCGCGATCCGGGTGCCGACTATGCGGCGGTTGACGACGAACCGCGCGCGCAGCGCGGGATTGTAGACTGCGGCTTCACGCACAAGGTCGAGCACGACCTGGCTTGCCCAGATGTCGAATGCCGAGGGTTGGACCGGCACCAGGACCAGTTCGGCCGCGAGCATGGCCGAGCGCACCAGTGCAGTCGTGCGCGGCGGCCCGTCGATGACGACGTGATCGACCGGGCGTGCAAGGTCGGGCACTTCCCGATGCAACGTCTCACGCGCGAGGCCGACGATGCCGAACAGCCGTTGTCGTCCGTCCCGCACTCGCTGCTCGGCCCAATCGAGGGCCGAGCCCTGCGGATCGGCATCGATCAGAAGCACGGACGCGCCTTGCCGTGCGAGCTCGCCGGCGAGGTGCAGCGCGATCGTTGTCTTGCCGGCGCCGCCTTTCTGCGTGAGTACCGCGATGATCATCGCGGCACCGCGCGCGGCAACAGAAGACACTCACCAACAAAGACTCTAGTCAGATTCTTAAGAGTCAGAGAGTCTGGAGATTGCCGAATCGTTGTGACGCAATGGTTTGCCAGCCAGTTGGCACCTCGATATGCCGTGGATTTACGTCCGTTACGCCGATAGGGCACGTCCGATCTGCCGAGCGGATTCACAGACGCACTCCCCGGTTTTGTGGATAGAATGCCGGCCTATCCCCAGGCACTGCCGCGGCACTGTGAAAGGACTCGGCAGATCGAACGGCGTGAAGGCACTCCTCGCCATCGCGCCAAACGATGCTGAGCGTGTACCCAGGGAGTACGTTTCTGCGCGCGATCTTGCGCAGCTCTACGACGAAGTCAGTGGCGCGAGCGAGGCTGCCGGAGCGGGCATGGAGAGTGGCGAGTGGAATTTTCCAACTTGTGGATATCCCATGAGCGTGGCGGCAAAGCAGCCGCCATAGCCAGCGCTCGATGGCGCCCGTCAGGCGCAGATAGGCCGGCGGGACGCGAAGGACGCGGCGGCGTTCGGTGACAGTGGCCAGCAGCCAGTCCGGGACAACGATGATCAGCCCGGCGTTGCCGTGTTCCCAGCGCTCGATCCAGTGGAACCGGGCCGGTGCGCTAAGCGCCGCGCCGATGCTGGTCTCGACATGGGTGCCGGCCAGCCGTTCCAAGGCGGCCGTGAGCAGCGCGTACTGGCTGCGTCCCGTACCACGCCCGAGAAATCGGAGAACCTGAAAACCGGATGTCAGCAAAGCCGGGGAAACGTGAAGGCGGCGGTCACGTGCCTCTGCGAGCTGTGACACCGCCCAGGTGAGGATATCGGCATCCCAGATGGTGGCGAGGCCGCGTGCCCCCGGGAGAGACGAAACGCGCATGAAGTCGCCACGGTGTTCGTGGATGATCGGCACGTGTCGCGGCCCCTTGGTCAGCGCGAAGCATGGCCAGGCCATGAGGTCGATGGCGTCGCGCAACCGCACACCATCGAGGGGAGCCGGGAGAGAACGCGGCGGTTCCATCACAGGGCCGCCGGCTTTGGTGGGCGGACCTCGCCCTTGCCCGGATCGGAGGTCGAGATCCGCAAACCCTGGTCGGCCCAGCGCTGCAGGTCCTCGATGCGATAGACGACCCGGCCGCCGATCTTGCGATAGGCTGGGCCGGTGCCGAAGGTGCGGTGCTTCTCCAGGGTGCGACAGGAAAGACCGAGGAAGCGCGCGGCTTCGGGGGTGCGTAGGAAGCGGTGCGGAAGATTGGCGAGCGGTTCGGGCATGATCGCGCCTGCGGTGGAACTGCGGGCAGGATCGATGGCGCGTGGCGGCGTTTGCAGGGCCGGTTTTCGGGGGCAGCGGAATCCGACCAGGGGAAACGACAACCTATGCGCACCGGACCGAGTTCCGGCGAGATCGCACTGTGGTAGCCACTACCGCACCGAACTGAGCGGGCCTCGCCGGGGTTTCAGCAATGAGTGGTACTTGTTGGCGGTAAATTCCTCGGCCTTTGCAATGAAGCGCCGAACCATGCTGCGGGAACCGCTATCCTCCCACTCCTTCGGTGCCTCTCCGAAGATCGCCCGTGCGATCTCGCGATCGCTGGTGCCCGCGCGGTTCAAGTCGAGTGTCCAGATGAGAAATGCCGTTTCAAGAGCCTTGGGGCCGGACGGTGGTGGCTTGACCCGCGGCGCCGGTGACACCCGCGGGTGGTGGGCGAAGCGCCAGAAGGCAAGCGTTGCTTCCAGCCGTTCGGGATGCCAGGCGTCGAAGGCCGGCATTGGCATGAGCTTCGTGCCGGCCGGCGGCGGGTCAGGATCGGTGAAGAACAGGTGATGTTCGACGCCGTGGCTTGGCGACACGATCAGGTGATAGCCATCGGGCGTCGCGCGCCCGGCCTGGCGGCCCCCCCATCGTGCCGGCTCGAAGCGGACCAGGCCGTCGCCGCTGGTTCGCTCAGACGCAGGGACCACCCGAACGTGACGTGCGAGCGCATCGGCACGCCAGAAGACAAGGGCTTCCAGCCCGCTGCGGCCGGGATGCTCCAGGAAATCGCGCCCCCCAGCGGCGGCCCCGGTCGGGGAGCGGCTTCGGGACTGCTGGATCATGCCGTTCGCGCTCGGACGCCGCGTAATCCTCGCCGTACTCCGGGTTACGGCGCATCAGTTCGAACGCCATCATTTCAGGCGAGAGCGCCTCGATATACCGATAGGCGGCGTCCAGCCGCTCCCGCTTGAAAGGGCGCATGGTCACTCTCCGCGCACGGGCGGCGTGGGATGACGCGCCCCTTCAAGGCGAATGATGCTTCGAAGCGATGAATTCCAGAGTTGTCCGCTTTATCACGTGATGCGCAAAGTGATTGCGTGCTCAACCGAAAGCTCAATCGATAATCACGAGTTCGCGCAGTGCGGCAGGATCAGGGAAGCCGGATCTGCGCCTTTCTGGCTTTACTCGGGCCGCGCGGGCGACGAATCGTTCAGCAGGTGGCGATACCCGTGCGTCGTCATCCAGCGGGCGCGCGCGAGGTGGGTTTCAAACGCACGAACTGCCCGGCCCGCTTCGGCGACCGGGTCGATCTGCAGTACCTCCCGCGCGATCGAGTCGCGATCGATGCCATCACGAACCGCATCGAGCAGCATAATATAAACGATGAGGTATTGGCGGTCATAGTCGGTAATCGCTGGTGCGGTCGGCGCTTCATCGGCGACAGGTCCGGGATTGACTGAAGGTCGGATCACCGCGTGTTCTCCGTTCGCCTTAGCGGGTTGGAAATTGCCGCAAGCCGCCCTGCCTGTCATGCGCGAATCGCGGAAAGGGCAGTTCGACTGTTTCGGCGCTTTGTCGGGTATATCGGGTGGCGGATATATCCGACAAGCCTCCCCCTCGGGGCATGGAGGATATTCGTGCCCTGTTCGCCAGGAATTTGCGCCGGCTCCGGCATAAATCGGGCTTGAGCCAGGAGGAGCTGGCCGATCGTGCCAGCGTCAATCGCGGCTACATGAGCGACATCGAGAACGGCCGCTACAACGCGACCATCAACGTCCTGGCCAAGCTCGCCGACGCTCTTGGGATCGAGCCGGCTGAGCTTCTGCGCCGCGCCCCCCCGCCGTAATAGACGCCTGCTTTAGTCGCTATACCGGCGCCGCGCCTGAGGGGCGGCGCGCAAATTGGGTGTCCCGAAGGCCCTGCGCCGGCCGAAGCCGGCGCGGGGTTGCGTCAGGCGGCGGCTTTGTCCAGCAGGCGTTTGGCGCGCTGCTCCAGGTCGAGCCGCACATCCTGGTGTTCCTTGGTGCGGGCGACGGCCGTGATGCCCTGCACGAAATCGAATACGCTCTGCGGCGGGCCGCCCTCCTCACGCAGCACGGTGTCGATGATCTTCGCCGCATCCGCCCGGCCGAACCCGGCTCGTCTGGTCAGGAATTCGGTGCGTTCCTCGTCAGTGCGGGCGACGATCCGCTCGCGCGCGGCACGGATGCCGGCGACGAACGGGGCCGGCGAGGAGTTAGCGAAGTTCGCCAGCGCAGGGGCTGTCTCATGGGCAAACCGGCTGGCCGCGTACTTGCTGTGGCGGATGGTGATTTCTTCGAAGCCTTCGACTCCCCAGAGCTGCCGGTTCTGGCACACGGCCCGGAGATAGAACGAGGCAATGCCCAGTGTCTTCGAGCCAACTTCGCTGTTCCAGCAATAGAAACCGCGGAAATACAGGTCCGGCGAGCCGTCCACCAGTCGGCCCGCTTCGATCGGATGCGTATCGTCGACCAGGAACAGGAAGACGTCGCGGTCGGACGCGTACAGCGTGGTCGTCTCCGCCGTCACGTCCACGCGTGGGGTGTAGGTCATGCTCGACCAGTCAAGCGTTCCCGGCACCTTCCAACTTGTGTCGCCGGTGCCGTTGCCGGCGATGCGCTGCACGGCCGACACGAGTTCGTGGTCGTAGATTCGGCCGTAATCCGGCCCGGTCACAGCGCGGAGCTCCGTCCGGCCGTCCTCGGTTGCCAGCGTCTTGACCTGTTCGGCCCGGTGGCTGGCAAGGCCGTATTGCAGGTTGATCCCGGCCAAGGCCGCGGGAAGCTGCCGCAGATAGCCGGCCGGCGCGCCGACGAGGCTTGCCAACTGCCCGAAGCTCCAGTGCGTCGCCGCGACCGGCTCGTCACCGCCCGGCAGCACCAACGCCAGCCGCTCGGCGTCCTCCCGGCTTGCCTCCACCCGGACGGCCCGGCTCTCCACCGTGCGCGTGCGGGAACGTTCTGCCCGTCCCTTCACCCGCGCGAACAAGTCGGACAGGCTGAGATAACGCTCATCCGCCGGCCGCGAGAACCATTCTGACGATACCCGGCCCACTCGTTGGCCACGCGACACGTCCACCTTGAACGAACTCGGGATGGTCTCTTCCGTCCGATCCACCGCTACCATGTCCATCGCTGATCTCCCTTCGGTAAACTCCGCACGGGAAGCACCGCGCGTGCTTCCCGGAGGCGGGTGACCGCGCGGGAGAGAGGGGGGCGAATGCCGGCGCGCCCGGCCGGGCTGCACGCCAGCGGGGCTGATGGCCGAGGAATCGCGAGACGTCTTCGTCAGCCCTGCGCCCACGCGCGGCCCTGCCGGGCAACAGCCGGCGTTCGTGGGGGAGAGAGGGCAAGGCCCGCTCTCCCCATGCTGGTCCGCGGAACGCAGGTGAAGCGGATCGACAAGACCGGAGCCGGATTTCCGGCTTGCCGTGGAATCTGAGAGGTGGATTTACTGAATGCAGCAAAGCGTCCCGTCGTGTGACGGGACGCCTGCCGGTGGTGATTAAATCAGCTGCCGTTACGCCGCGACCAGATGAGGTTGAAATTCTTGCCGTCTTCGACCTCGATCAGGCTTGCGTAGATCGGCTGAGCAAAGCTCGGATCGTCGAGTTTGACCGAGAGATATTCCCTGCCAGTTGCCTCGGCCGTCTTACGCCAGGCAGCGCCGATCTCCGCTGGGCCCGAATAGACCCGAAAGTCTGGGGCGTTTTCTTTTGCCTTCTCGTTGTCCGGTGCGATACGCGTCTTGGCATTGACGGTGAGGGTGCGGACCGTGCCGGTGTAGCTGCCGTTCTCGCCCTTGGTGAAAGAGCCGATGGTCGCCATAGCCTCTCTCCTTCGCTGGTTCGACGCCGCTCCATGCGGCCTCGATGGCGATCCGGGGCCGAGGTACGATCGACTCGCACCCGCCAGGGCCGCAGCGCCAGCGGAGGATGGCGGCGCCATTGCGGGCAGGCGATCGAGGGCACAGCCCGCCCCTCGGCTATAGATCAGCCCATCGAGAGACCACAGAGAGGGCGACCGGAACAGCCGCGGTGAGACAATGACGCCTGTGATTGGGCTTCGCCAAGGTGCCAGGGTGGCACTGTTGTCTGCATCTTCGGATAAGGCCGTGAACGCAGCCAGAGCCCCACGGTGCGACTGGCGGACCGCCGATGCCGAGCGAGTATTCGCCGAGCAGGTCGCCAGAATTGCGATGTAGGAGGCCTCCAGCAAGCACTGGACTTCGTTCGCAAGGGAGGCGCGTTGGTGGCCAGGAAGTCGGATCGCTTCAGAGCGAAGGTGTTGACCTCAGCTGGTCTATCACCCAGCCGAGTCTGGAGGAGAGATCCGAACCGACAGCGACATCGTCGCCGTCTCGCCTGCCGGGATATGCATCAGGCCCGGCTTGGTTGCGAACGTGCCACCGAACGCGACGGGATCGGCGATGCCGTGCCAGGGCTCAATACACAGGAAATCACCGCCCAGGCGCGACCAAATGCCGAGCTTGCCAAACGCCTCCCAGCTGACCTCAATCCGGGGTGCGCCGGGCGCCGTGTAGCAGACGCTTCGACTGACCGGCTGGTCGAGGATCAGCGCGTCTTCGGCGAACAACGACTCGTGGAGGTCGAGAACGCAGCCGTTCAACGGCGTTAGCACCGGCTCTGGCCGTAACAGCCCGGCCTTCAGCCGGCGGACCGGGGCGGGCTCAGGTTGCGCAAACTCCAGGCGGTGTCAGTCCCGCGCGATCCCCTCCACCGGTGGCCACTGGAACGCCGGATGCGCCCCGACGGATACAGGCAGCATACTTGCCGGGGTTGGTGATGGAATAGGTCACGGTCAGGGTGTTGTCCGCGACGGCGTAGGTCAGTTCGAGACGGAGCGCGAAGGGATAAAACGCCCGTGTTCCGGCATCGTCCTCCAACACTAGGTGGCAGGTGGCTGCCTCTCGCGCACTCCAGGCGAAGCGGCGGTCGCGGGTGAAGCCGTGCTGCGTCATGTGGCACGCCGTGCCGTTGTGCCGCGGTTGGTCGCCATTCAGGCGGCCGACAATCGGGAACAACACCGGCGCGTGGCGCGGCCAAAGCGGTCCGGCCTACCAGAGGAATTCGCGCCCTGCGGCGTCGCGCAGCGAGCACAGCTCGGCGCCATCGGCCTTCACCGTCGCCGCGATCCGGGCCGCGGAGATCGTATGGGACTGACCCGACGGACTCATCGTGCGTAACCGGCCACCGGGAGGAAGCGACGATGGAACGTGAGGGGTCAATCAAGTTGCCCCATGGGGCGATGCTCCCGGCCATCGGAAAGGAAGATGCCAGATGCCCGCCGGAACCAGTCCTGTCCAGCGTCCCGGACGACTTCGCGTTATGTGACAACGACGACGTCCGACACCGAGCCATTGTCATATTGGCGGATTCTGCGACGCGCCAGCGGTGCAGAATTCAGGAATTACGCACCAGAACCAGAGCGCTGAAATCATGGGGCTTTTCTGGTGTAAAAATTAGGTGCACAATGTGTCCATGATTTACGGCTATGCGCGAGTCTCGACAGACAGCCAGAGCGTTGACGCCCAGGTGCGTCAGCTCCGGGCCGTCGGCGCACGCCAGGTGTTCCGGGAAGCCGCGGGCGGGGCCAAGACCGACCGCGCCCAGCTTCGGCGTGCCCTCGCTCAGCTCGACGCCGGCGACGTGCTTATGGTGACGCGGCTCGACCGCCTGGCCCGCTCGACCCGCGACCTTCTCAACACCCTTGCCGGTATCACCGCCAAGGAGGCGGGCTTCCGCTCCCTCGGCGACGTATGGGCCGACACCACGACCGCGCACGGGCGTCTGATGCTCACCGTGCTGGGCGGGCTGGCGGAGTTCGAGCGCGAGCTGATCCGCGTCCGCACCGGCGAGGGCCGCCGGCGCGCCGTGGCGAACGGCGTGAAGATGGGCCGCAAGCCGAAGCTCACCCCACACCAAGTCAAGGAAGCCCTACGCCGCCGCGAAGCGGGCGAGCCTATGCGCGAGATCGCGCGGAGCTATAACGTCAGCCACTCGACGATTTCGAGGCTCCCAGCATGAGCGCCGCGACCTTTCAGTATCCACCAGACCTATTCGCCTTGCTCGTGGATGTGATCCCGGTTTTATGTAAATCGAAAAATGATGTTCTTCTGTTTTTCCGAGGGGCAGGAGTTCCGGTTGAGTTAATATCGGACATCGAGGCACAGCTTAAGAAAGACAGACAAAGTGTCGGGAAATATGATTCGGCGCGAACGATCTTAACACGGATGAACGAAGGGGGCGACGCGCTACTTACTGCTCGCCGCGAGCTATTAAAGCGAGTCACTGAATTTGAGGATTTTACCCGCTGCTACGACAACGATGTAATGAAGGCAAAGGGCTTGGTTGCAGAAGTCCGCAGCATCGTCAACGTCAAGGACAGCTTCACGCGCATGAGCCAGGCACGCGACCGTGAGGTTGAGGCGCGGCGCGCCGAACAGCAGCAAAAAGCCAAGGCGGTCCGCGAGCGTAAGGAAAAGATCGAGAAGGCAAAAAACGGGTTGTTCGCCCTATTCAGGGAAACGGACCAGCATCACCGAGGGAAGGCGCTAGAGCCCGTCCTGAATGATCTTTTCCGTGCGTATGACGCGCTGATCGCCGAGGACTTCCGCCGCAAGGGCGGAGACGGCAGCGGCATCGAAGAACAAATAGATGGCGTGGTCGAGATCGAAACGCAAATGTTTTTGGTCGAAATGAAATGGTGGGCTGACCCGCTTGGGCCGGCAGAAGTCTCCCCACATATCAGTAGACTGATGCTGCGCAGTGGTGTCGGTGGGATATTTATTTCAAGCTCGAACTACACTCCCGCCGCGATAACCATGTGTAGGGATTTTCTACAGCAGCGCGTTCTAGTGCTTTGCACATTGCGGGAGATTGTGGACGTGCTGAATCGCGAAGGTGATCTGATGGGGATGCTGCGGGCAAAAATCCGGGCGGCAAAGCTAGACCGTAATCCGTTCAAAGAAGTCGCCTAATGGCGCGTTGGCCGCGTCTTTGGCCTCGGCCCTGATCTGGAATCTTAGGCGAGGGATTGGTATCTTGCCGCCGCTGTATCCCCTCAAGGCAGTAGGCGACGAGAAGACAAAGCCCGTTGTTCTCGACGCCGATTTTCCATAAAGCGGCGTTCGGCGCCGGCCAGAACGCCGCCGGCGGAGGCCCCGACCCGAAGCCTCCGGAGCGCTTGCGGCCTTGTGGCCCTCCGGACTCACCCGTTACCTTTCTGAGCACCCACTCAACGACGCCCTGGCGCCCTCCCGAGTACGGGATAATCCGTAAGCGTCGCGGTGGCGACACGGCAGAGTTGTCTTGACGGTGTTTTATCTGGTCAGCGGGCGTGGGCTGCTATGACGGCTGGTGCCGCAAGCGCTTGACGCGATGCTTCTGGTAGGCGGTGATATCACGTGCGAGCGGCAAGCGAGCGTCGAAGCGCAGATGGGTGATCGAGACGACGACTGCCGATCCACATTCTTGTCCGAAGTCGAGCCGGCACATGATCCCGCCCTCATCCCCAGCGTAGCTGAGCCAGGTGATGGAACAGGTCGACGGTATGTTGGTTGCGGTGTTGTTTGCTTGAAGCATCGCGGCGAGTTCGGGCGTCACGCGAGCGGGGAGCGGCAGCGCGGCTTGCAGCTTGGCGAGCAGGCGCTCGACGCGATCGGGGTTGTCGATCATGCTGCCTCGGCCACTTCGGCTCTGCTGGACCGCTCCCAGTTCCACGGGAGCAGGGTGTGCAGTTCGTGGATCTTGGTGCGGCTGGAGACGACCCGTTCGAGCACATCGGTGAGCCATGCCATTGGATCGACGCCATTCAGCTTTGCGGTCTGGATTAGCGTCATTGCCATCGCCCAGTGACGGGCCCCGCCATCGGAACCCGCAAAGAGTGCATTTTTGCGGGTCAGGGTATGCGGACGGATGGCGCGCTCGACCACGTTGGTGTCGATCTCGATGCGGCCATCGTCGACGAACGCGATGAGGCCGGGCCAGTGCCGTATTGCGTAGCGCATTGCCTTGGCCAGATCGGAAGCGCCGGGAACGCGCTCGACCTGCTGATGCAGCCAGTCATGCAGGGCATCGACGATCGGTCGACTTCGTTGTTGTCGAACCTGCTTACGATGATCGGCGGAGTGGCCGCGTATCTCTGCCTCGATCGCGTAGAGAGCGGCCACGCGCGCCAACAGGTCTGCGGCCAGCGGCGACTTGGTCGAGGCATGGAACTGGAAGAAGTCCCGCCGCATGTGCACCCAGCAGAATGCCAACCGCACCGAATCGTCGACACGATCCCCGGCCAGCCGCTTAAAGCCGCCATAGCCGTCGACCTGCAGCACGCCTTTGAAATGCGCCAGATGTTCGGCGGGACGGACGTTCTTGCGGTCCTCGGTGTAGATATAGGCGACCGCCGGGTGCGATGGGCCGCTCCAGGGCCGGTCATCAACCGCATAGCACCAGAGGCGGCCCGTCTTGGTGCGTCCACGGCCGGGGTCGAGCACCGGCAGCGTGGTGTCGTCGGCGAACAGCTTATCGGCCGACAGCACTGTGCTGACCACCAGATCGTAAAGCGGTGCCAGCCACCAGCAGGCGCTACCCACCCAATTGCTCAGCGTCGAACGGTCGAGCGATATACCCTGGCGCGCCAACATCTGCGATTGCCGGTACAGCGGCAGGGAATCGCAGAACTTGCTCACCAGGACATGCACGATCAGCGCCTCGGTGGGCATGCCGCCGTCGATCGGCCGCGCCGGGGCCTCGGCTACCACCACGGCGCCCTCGCAGGCGCGGCAGGCATAGCGGGGTCGGCGCGTGACCCGCACCCGCAGTTGCATGGGCGCGATATCGAGCTGCTCGGTGCGCACCTCGTCGATGCTGTGCATGGCGCCGCCGCAGCAGGGGCACGCGTCGTGCCCGGTATCGATCACCACCTCATAGCGTGGCAGGTGGGCGGGCAGCGCGCCGAGGTCGCGGGCGGTTCGATCGCCGCGGGGCTTCGGCTTGCGATCTCCCGTGGGCTCAGCGGCATCCTGTGCAGTCTGGCTCTCGGCTTGCGTCTGCTCCAGATCCTCCAGGCCGAACTGCAACCGTTCGGCGGTCAACAGCTCGGAGCGGCAGCCGAATTGGTGACGCGTCAGGCGCTGGATCAGCAGACGAAGCTTATCGTTCTCGGCATACAACTCGCGCAGCAGGCCCTGCAGCAAGGCAGGGTCGTCCGGCAGGGGAGCGGGGTCGGGCGGCACCGCGCAATGATGCACGGCGCGCCGCGTCGTGGCCAGAGTTTGCTGCACCACACTGCAAGTTCATCCGGCAAGCTCAGGCCTGCGACGAGCTACCGGCGCCCGCCATTCACAGCCGTCGAGCAAGGCGGCCAGCTGCGCCGAGGACAACGTAATGCGGCCGGTCGTGGTGGCAGACGGCCAGGTGAATTGTCCCTGCTCCAGTCGTTTGGTCAGCATGCACAGCCCGATCCCGTCATGCCAGATCAGCTTAATCAGCCCGGCGCGACGGCCGCGGAAGGCGAAAACGGCACCGCCAAACGGATCCTTGGCCAGGGTCTGCTGCACCAACATCGCCAGCCCGGTCATGCCCTTGCGCATGTCGGTGACACCGCAGGCGAGATAAACGCGTAGACCGGAGGCGAGCGCGATCATCGCCTGTCCAGCACACCGAGAACGCGGCGCAGCGCGCCCGCGTCGACATGGGCGTCCATGCGCACCACCGTGCCGCCGGGAAGCACGATCTCGATCAAGCCTCCTGGTCGTGCCGGTGCCGAGGCAGCCGGCGGCGACACTTCCGGAGGCTGCAGTTTGGCTGGCGGTCCCGATGCGTCTGGTTCCTGGTCGACCTGCGCGAATTGCTGCGCCGGACGCCTGACCAGCGCAGTCCGCACGCCCAGCAGTTGCTGCCGCCAGGTGTAGAGTTGTCCCGAACTGATCGCGTGTTTGCGCGCGACCTCGGTGGGCGTCAGGTCTGGCCCGAAACTCTCGGCGACGATCTCCTGCTTCTGCGCCAGCGTCCAGGATTGCCGTGGTTCGCCGCGCGTGATGATCTCCACCCGCGGGCTACGTGTGCTCGTACGACTGGTCGTACGAGCGCTCGCTTCGGCCTCCACCGTCAGCTGGGGAACGTCCATGCCAGACTTCCATCACAGCCACGCACCGCGCCGCCATGTGGGTTCGCCACGCCGCTTACGATAATCCGGTTTATCGCTCCAGTCAGCACGGCGCACGGTGCCGGCTTTTTTTAGATGACCCGGGAGACCTGCACACCTTGCCCTTCCAAGAGCGTCGGAATTCCATCTTTGCCAACGCAGTGCAGTGCTCCGACGACGACAAGTGTGGGAATCCCGTCGGAGGCGAGCCGCACAAGATCTGGCATCCAGGCGCTATTACGGCCGGTGATGAGTTTTTCAAACCCAACTGGCCACATTCTTAGTCGGTGATCAAGGATGTGTTCGAACGTCCCGGCGTCGTGGTCGTGCCAAGCTTTGATCATGACATCCATATCGTTCTGGAAGGCGGACGGCGGGTTCGTGGCGTAATTCAGGAGGCTGACCTTTTCCCGGGTTGGCGACAGAGCGAAGATGGTGAGTGCATCCGCCGGCTGTTCAAGCGTGGTGCGCTCCTTGCCATCCTGGTCGGTGCGGACCCACAGAACCTTATCGACCCCATAGGCCTGATCGATCCCGCGCTTAGCGGCACCGATGGCGACGATGGCGAAGGCGGCTGCCCAAGGCTGGAGTTGCTCCAATCGTGCCGGGTCGAGGCCGAGGTTTGCCCATTCCCTGGCAGCGCTGGCAAAAACCGCCGGCGGAACCTGAGTGCTAAGCGCCGCGCCAGCAACATTTTCGAGGAGTGTCAAAGCGGGCGGCTGGCCCATGTCGTGTTCGAAGGTCACCCGCTGGGCCGATTTATAAACCTGCTCCGCCTCGGGAAATAACCCGTGGCGAGTCTGCCCAAGGACATGAATGGACCCCATGAGATGCAGGTTTGTGTCTTCGACGTGCCACAGCACAGCGCTTCACCTTCCGAAATCGCGGCCTCGGTACTCTTCCGCTTTTACTTTTGATAACAGATTTTATCAAGAGTAAAGTTTGGTCATTTCAGGAGAGATGAGAACGATTCCTTGACGGTCGATACATGGCTGGGCGTCGCCGGATGTGCGCTTGGATTCCTCGGGCTAGCAGCGACGGCCTGGGCCGTGTGCGACGCGTGGCGTCAGCGATCCAAGCGTGAGAGAGCGGTAATCGCCGCCCATGGTGTGATCGAGCGGACCTACGGGTTGCTTGTGGGCATA
Source organism: Rhodopila sp. (assembly GCA_031291715.1). Classification (GTDB taxonomy): domain Bacteria; phylum Pseudomonadota; class Alphaproteobacteria; order Acetobacterales; family Acetobacteraceae; genus Rhodopila. The sequence goes on from JARLIN010000034.1 coordinate 24,212, forward strand.
AAGCCCTTTGTCGTTCCCCTCGGACCAGCTCACGAGGCTGCGGTTAACGATGGCCTTGCGGCCATCAACCAGCAGCGTGACGGGCTTAAGGATTTGTAACGGGGGTCGGACGACACATGAGCAGCACGGTCGCACCTGTTTCGACCCAAAATGCACGGCTGCTGACCGCCGCCGAGTTTCATCGGCTGGCGGTTGTGCCGCCCGAGGTGGAGTGGTTCGCCAACCTCAGCAACCCGAGCACCCGGCGCGCATATGAAAACGCGGTGAAAGATTTCGTGCACTTCACTGGCATCGAGCGACCCGAGGAGTTTCGGACCGTAACGCGCGCCCACATCATCGCCTGGCGCGACGAGCTGGCGCGGCGCGGGCTTGGCGGCAGCACCATCCGGCACCGGCTGGCGTCGCTGGCGTCGTTGTTCGAGTATCTGTGCGACCGCAACGCTGTTACCCATAACCCGCTGAAGGGCGTCGAGCGGCCGAGGACGGAACGCGGCGAAGGCAAGACGCCGGCCCTTGGCAACCATCAGGCCCGCGAACTGCTGGATGCGCCAGCGGCCGACACCCTCAAGAGCAAGCGCGACCGTGCCATTCTGTCCACGCTGCTGTTCCACGCGCTTCGGCGCGAGGAATTGTGCAAGCTCAAGGTGAAGGACTTCCGGCACGCGTGCAAAGGCCTGCCGCACCTCAAGGTGTCCGGCAAGGGTGGCAAGACCCGGTATCTGCCGCTGCATTCCGGCACCAACGGCCGCATCAACGACTACCTCGACACCGCCGGTCACGGCACCGATGAGAACGGCGCGCTGTTCCGGCCGATCCGCAACAACCGTACCGGACACCTTGAACGGGCGATCACGGCCGACGGAGTTTACCGGCTGGTGCGGTGCTATTCGACGCAGCTCGGGTTCAAGATCGGCGCGCATGCGCTGCGCGTGACCGCCGCCACCAACGCGCTGGATCACCAAGCCGACATCGCCAAAGTGCGGGAATGGCTCGGCCACGCCAACATCGCCACCACTCGCATCTACGATCACCGCCGCACGCGGCCGGAGGACAGCCCGACCTTCAAGGTGGCCTATTGATGCTGTGAGCTGTCTTGATCGGAACTGACGCCCCGAGAGAGGCTTTGGCATATATTGAAAAGGAAAAAATAGAGTCCAACCAAACCTTGTTTAGATTCCGCCATCGTCACCTTTGCGTGGGTTCCCTTCGACGCGATATCGTTCAATTTCCGAACATGGGCCGCCAACTGCCCTAACTCAAGGGATAGCAATTCAGTGGAAGTAGATTTCCTGAGTTTGATAGTCATAAATTCTTGAATTCGATTCAAATATTGGCTTTCCCCAAGTGCGCGCTCGATGCCGTCACTGCAAATGACCTTTCCGCTCACCGGTGGATAGAAAAAATCTGCGACAGCATTGAGCTGTGCGCCTAACTTCAGCCAACAGAAGAGAGGAATCCTCTGGATCGTCTGATAATGCGAGCTGAGTTGCCTTTTGCAATTTTACATAGACATCATTCGAACGAACCTTAAAATAATTGTTCGCCTCATTCTGAACGTGCTCTAAAAATCCCTGCGTTCTCCGCTGCATATCGAGCTGCCGTTCAATCTGAATCGCATAGTTCAGGCAGCGCGTTTTGACTCGTGACCGGATTGTGTGAAGGGCGCGAATGCGCAAACGGATCACGGCTTTGTCGGGCATAAGGCGGTCGGTGAACGCTGCCGCATCGAACTCGCCCATGCTCTGTGGAATAGCCATGTCGTTGATCGTTCGTTCACACTGCTCTAGTTCGGCATCAAGTTCGCCAATCGCAACCTTTAATACGCTTGGCCTGTCGCCTGGATCCGTGATGTTGTCGCTCAAATGTCTTGCCAACTCTTCGATATTATGGACCTCAAGCCAACGCTCAAGGGAGTTATCGAAGATAAATTTTTGAGTCTCCTCATTCAAATGCGACGTGTCATCCAATAGAATGCGCGCAACTTCTTTTCGGTCTGGGTATAGCTCACGTAAGAACGAGGACGCGTTAAGAAAATCCTTTCCACCCCTCGCGAGCCGCAGGCAGCCCATTACGGCCGCTTCAACGTCATCTTCCTCCAAATGTTCGTATATTCGCGCCAGAATTTTTTCATAATCCATCGCGGTTCCCGCAAGATATGAGCTGGCATTAACATAGCACGATGCTACCGGGGCCGGCGCATGCCACGCGTCCTCCCTGGCCGGCCCGGGTAGCCATAGTCATAGCCTCATCAAGGCGTCGCTGCCTCGCGCGCCCCCAGCCGAACCGGCCGTCAGCTCGGCCCTGTCGCGGTGTGCCCTATGCGACCGATACGGCAGCCTCAAACGTAGCCTTGAGACCTTCGACGCTCTTCCACGCATCCAGGCAAGCGGGAACCACATCGGATCTGAAAATCAGGTAGTCGAGCATTCCCTTGACCTCCGCGCGGTATGCGGCATTTCCCTTGATTTTCATCACGGCGTTGTAGGGCTTGTCTTTGCTGGCCTCCTCCCCGAAAACGGCACTTTCAAAATTCGGGACACACGTAGCTAAGCGAACGCAGTCCGCATCTGGCGCAGATTTCACGGCGCTCAATATCTGCGCATTGCCAGCCCAGGCGGGGTTGACCTTCCCATTCGGCAAAAACGGTGAGTCGGAATCATGCAACACAGAATATTTACTGCCGAAGTAATTCATGATCTTGACCAGCGCCGGAATAACGAATTTTCCCCTCGCCCGCACGATATGAACGTCGCGGTACGGATTGCGATCGGACTCGATAATCTCCCGGAATGCGGAATATTCTGTGTCGCCCTCGACAATGATGGTGGTGCTTCCAAAAAAGAACTCCGCCATATGCGGGTCCCAATGGTTTAGCAGTTTCAGCGCCTCCTTGTCGTCGTCAGTAAGCTTGACGCGCGCGGGGCGAAAAACGGTCGTCCCGTTTATGACACCGGAACCACCAACCCGCTCAACGCGCACTATGGTGGTGTTGTCGCGCGTAATATCGACAAAGGCTGGAGAATGCGTTGTCACCATCACCTGCCAACCCGAGCCCTTCAAGGCAAGGTCATAGAGAACGCGGCAGGCGTCTCGCACAGCATTCGGATGCAGGCAGATTTCCGGCTCGTCCAGCAACAAGACATGCGGCCGTGGTGCCGGGGCCTCGACAGCGGGGTCGGCCGCCGTGTCGGCCTTTTTGCTCGGCCTTTTGGGAGAGTCGGGCTGCTTATCGGAGGCAATCTTCAGGGCCGACCATAGCAAAGTTCGACGCGCGCCGCTGCCTTGTTTATCGAGAGGTGCCATATGCCCGTCTTCGGGCCCCATTCTAAGCACCGGCTTCGTCGAGAAAAAGTTGAATGCCTTTTCGCTGATCTCGTCATCTCTAGTGTCAACCGATACCCTGAAGCCGACGAAAATTTCGCCCATATACGCCGACAGAGACTGCTCAATACCGCGGATGTCGTCTTGGGATTGGTCGACGATTTCCTTCTGCAAAGCTTTAATCTGCGTGGTCAAATTCTCGACGACAGAACCTTTGTCTTCCGACGACTGTCTGGCCTTTTGCAGCAGCACCTCTTTTAAAAGCTCAATAATCTTTTCGCCTTGCTCTTCGGGGCTTGCAAAAGCGTCGACTCGATGAGGCATCGGACGGCGGGATTTGGCAACATTCGGCGCACCCCAGGGGACCCGATCATCCCAGTCGTTCTCGTTAGCACGGTGACCTTGGCGCTTAGGTTCTTTCCCCGGTTCTTCCCACCGCCACCGCTCCCGCACATACTGTTGCCCCGTCTCCTCATCGATATGGAGCCATTGGGCGGCCGGAAGATCGTCCAAGACATATGTCTGCAATTCGATTTCCGGGAGATTGTCGGGGTCGACAGTCTCGCCCGGGAAATCTTCGAGCTTAAGACGCCCATCGCTTGAGCCGTGAAGCATTATTACTTCATATGCCCTTAAGATCGTGCTCTTTCCCGCGTTATTCGGTCCGACAAGAATTACTATATCGTCGAGATCGATTGATACAGGGGAATTTCCGATGCATCGGAAATTCCGGACGACAAGCCGTTTCACTTTGGCGGTTGCTAGAGATATCTGGCTTTCGTCCGACGTTTTTGCAGCGGCCTTGGCCATGAGCGGCACCTTTCCCGGTTCGCTGTCCGGAATGTATCGGAATCGAACGCAATTGTCTATGCCGTGGGGAAATAGGTAGTCCAGCGGCCGCGCTAGACGCTCGTCGTCTCGTTCGCGCGTGACACGAATCACTTGATCCGGCAGGCAGGCTTGCCAGTCATCGGGTGCGAGTTGCGTCGGGCGCCCTTCAACTTTTCTGCGGAGATCAAGCCCCAAAAATGGCTAATCCTTCAGGACCGCGCTGCCAGCACCTCACCGGTCGCGGAGTCAGCCGGGCTGAGGGCCGACCTTTGACCTAATGGGAAGGTCCCAGCGCTTGTGCCCGAAGACCATGGAACGCGGTCATGGCAGCGTCCCACGTGACCTGCCCGGGGGCGATTTCGCGCACCATCAGCAGGTCGACCCGGCAGCGCGATCGGTAATAGTCGCCCTCCATCACGGCGAGCCAGCCTCCAAGCCCGGCAGCTTTGAGACCAACGGCCGCCCGCTCGATTTCCTCTTGAGTCGGATCGGTATGGCGCCCGAGTGTGGTGTGCCGCCCGTCTTCCGCAAGGACAATCCAGCGTTTTTCTGATGACATCTTAAATCTCATAATACGATGGATTGCAGATCACGACAATAACTCCGTTGAGCGCTGCTCTCCCGATCCGCGCCAGTTGCCTTCCACCGTGCGCAGCACAGTACCTTCCGTCAGGAACGCCGCTGCGGCATTCATGACGGCGCCCGGCGGCAGACGAGCGGGCCCGCGCAGGGCACACTCCCAGACAACCATAACGCGCCAGCCGGCTTCCTGCAGCGCGGCGACTGCGGCTTGGTCGCGCGCGCGGTTACTTGCAATCTTTGTTGCCCAAAACGCCGTTCGGGTTGCCGGCATCCGGCACATTGGGCAGTCGTGGCCGTGCCAGAAGCAGCCATGCGCGAAGATCACCGCGCAACGCCCGGGGAAGACCAGATCGGGGCGGCCGGGCAGGTCGCGCCGGTACAGGCGGAACCGGAACCCGAGCGCGTGCAGCCCCCGGCGGAGCTGCAGCTCGGGTTTCGTGTCCTGACCACGGATACGGCTCATATTGAGATGGCGCTGCGTCGGCGTGAGCACGTCCACCATGACCGGCCTCAGACGGCCGTGGCATCGGCAACCACGGCGGTCAACGCCGTGGTGATGTCGCTCACGCTCATCCCGGGCCGCAGCGTCAGCGCCCCGAAACGGAAACTCCGGCGGTATTCGGGGTGAAACAGGCGCCCCGGCATTGGTGTATCCCGGTAACTTGGCTTTATCGACGGTAAGGCTGGAGCCAGGAGATAGGCCGCGCTGACGATGGCCTTGACCCCGCCGTCCTCAATCTCGCAGACCAGGGCATCCCTGTAGGTGTGGATCGAGTTCAGCGCATCCGCCAGACCGTCATCGACCCGGTATTTAGCATCGAGCACGATCAGGCGGCCCGGCGCGCTTCCTTCTCCTCCTCCATACTCAGCGACGACGATATCCGGGACCATGGTGCGGCTGTAGGAGCCGCGGCCATCCGCCTCCTTCCAGAACTCCCGGTACTGCTTCTGAAAGCAGAGCTTCCAGCCGCCCCCGACCGGCACGGTCACGGCATCCCGCCGCACCGTCACGCCGCCGGCGGCATCCGTGATGAACAGATCGGTGACCGTGAGTCCGGCCGGCCCCCAGGTCTCGGCTCCTGCCCGTACGAGCCGCAAGAAGCACCACAGCTCATAGAGATGGAAAGTCCGGGCCAGCGGCATCTGGAGGAAATCGCCGAACACGGCGGCTATGCCCAGGTTCATGTCCTGCCACAGCCGAAAGAAGCGGCGGTAGGCGGGGTCCCGGCGGAACAGCGAGGACAGCATCAGCCGCGCAGGTGCCTCACCCGCCTCCGCGAAGGGCACTGCCGCGGCAAGCCGGCCCACCCGGCGCGCGAGCCGGCGGCAGCGGCCAGCCCACGCCGCCTGAAGCCCCCGCAGTTCGTTGTCCTCCGCGCCGCCCTGCGCCAGCAGACCCGCCGCATTCTCAAGCCACTCCGCCCAGGCCCGGAGGCAAGCCCCCATCTGCCGGTGCTCGGGAAGATCGAGCGAGCTCCGTCGTTCGCGGATACGGACCTGAGCGGGCAGAAAACCCCGGAGCGCGGGCGGCAGCCGCGACGGATGATCCTGGCGTTCCCGCAGGACCCGCCCGCTACGCAGCGAGCGAAGAATCTCGGGGCCGGTCGCGCGAAGAGCCCGGTGATACGGCAGCACCGCATCGCTCGCGGTGAGTGTCCGGCGCGGGGCGCTGGCGATCGCCGCAACCGTGGCTTCCAGTTCGGCTATCCGCGAACGCAGGAATTCCAGACGGGCCAGCGGCGGCGGCCGGTTGCCGGTGCCGCGGCCGACACCCTTACGGAATGCGCTGAGCGCGAAGAGGGCGAAGGTGTCATCAAGGATTTCGCGCACCATCGCGTCGAAATCGTCGCGCGTCAGCTTCCGCCGGTCGGGGTCGGTGACAACCTCAAAGCGTCTCGGCGGCGCCCCTGGCACTCTCAACTCGGCCTCGACCGCACCGGCGTGAAAGCCCGGCGCCCACCGCCAGCGCGCCACGGCAGCCCCCGACGGCCGCAGACCTTCGAGATCTATATCGTCGATCAGCAGCGCCGCGTCCGCCCCTTCGGGACAGTCATGAAGCTCGAACAGGTAGCTGCCAGTTTCATGGACCCGACCTGGAGGCACAGGCTCAGGATCGGGCCACACCCGCCAAGCCTTCCGTGTCGCTTCATCGCGCAGCAGCAGGCCGGCCATGCTCCCTCACCGCGTTGCCTGGAAGGAGCCGAATTCGTCGAGGTCATCCAGCAGCCGCTTCAGCAGTGCCTGCGACCGCGGCAGGTCGACAAGCGCCTTCTGCAGGCCGGTCAGCAGGCCGCGCTGCCGGTCGGCACCGCGCAGCTTCACCAGCACTTTCTGTACCATCAGGTCGTCGAGCACGTCGCCCGTGCCACCGGCGTGCGTCGCGGCAAAAGCGTGGTAGCGCACCACTTCCTGCGCCACCCGGTAGCCGAAGCCCAGGTTATGCGGTAACAGGGCGGTCTGCACGTCGAGCAGCACCGGCCCGGCCGCCTTGCGCGCGTCAACGAGCTCCGGATAGCGCTTCACCAAGCCATCCAGGAAGCCGGTCAGATCGACGCGGGACATATCAATGACCACAGCGCGGTCGAGCACCTTGTCGCTGACTGGGTTCGTCGTCTCATCGACGTTGATGGTGCCGGTGATAAAGAGGTTGGACGGAATCGGGATTGCCGCGATCACTGGCGTGCCATTGCTCCCTTCCATGGGCACGCTGTTCGAATGCAGCTGGAGCGGCTCCCCGGTTTCGATGCAGGAGAGCACGTCGGAAAGGTAGTATTCGACCCGCGCAAGATTCAGCTCGTCGAGCACAACGAACACCGGGGAATCCCGGTGTGCGGTTGCCACTAGCACGGCTTCGAGAAAGGGCGGCACGACGTAGCGGCCGGAGAGCACATCAGGATAGCCGGTCAGCCCGGTCGGGTCTGTCCATTCCGGGCGTACCGGGCAAACGAAGAGCAGCGGGTCGGCGCCGTCCGGCTTCGCGACACCATGGACCGCCCGCGCGTAATTCAGTGCGAGGCGGGTTTTGCCGGTTCCCGAGAGACCAGCCAGGATCACGAAATGCTTGTCCGGCAGGAAGTTCAGGGCGGCGTGGTAACGCCGCACCTCGCCGCCCGGATAATGGCCGCCGAGCGCGGTGACGGCGGTCTCGATATCGCCAAGCGGGATGACGGGCGGCATCCGGCACATCGTCGGGCTGAGAGCCGATTCGTCCGGCCAGACGGTGAGCTCGTGTACCTTTTCGCGACCGACCAAGCTGCCGAGATAGCCGACGAACTCGCGCGCCAGCAGACTGCGGCGCGCGGAAACCGCCGGCGGATAGAGAGCCACAGCGATGCCGTCAATCTCTGCGGCGGGCGCGAAGGGGACCAGATCGATCTTGAGGCTCTCCCAGAACTTGGCGTTGCGAAGGTAAATCCGGCCATCCCCGGCGATGTAGACGACCGCCAGGTTGTTGCGGGCACTGTAGGGAATCGAGCCGGTGCCAGCGTCATCACCCAGCTCTTCATCGGTCCCCAAAAGAGCAGCTGCCGGCACCGCAGTGGTTGCCTTTGCGGCGGCGCCGAGCGCCTTCATCGCGTCAAGCCGCGCCACGAGCTGCTCCCTCGCACTTCGTACCAGTACCGCGAAGTAAACCTCATCCTCCGGCGGAAATTTCAGCACGCAGGCAAATATGTAGGCATCCTCTTTCGGGCTGGCTGTTTCGAGATTGGACACCCCGAGCTGAATGCCACCTTCGATGATCTTGGCGCTGTTGGAAACGCCGAACAGTTTGCTCAGGCGCGTCGCCTTTGTCGCGCCGAAGCGCTTCTGGGCGGCCTCAGCGAACTGCCGCTGCCGGTCGGCGAGATTCATCGGCCGTCTCTCTTTCTACCCCCTTGAGGGCTTTCATGATTTCGCCGGCCAGCACCTTCGCCAGCAGCGGTGGTACGGCATTGCCGATCTGGCGGAAGGCCGGATTCATGGTGCCGCAGAACCTGAAGCCGTCCGGAAAGGACTGCAGACGGGCGGCTTCCCGTACTGAGATTGTCCTCGCCTGTTCGCTATCATAGTGAATATGGCTGTAGCTGTCTTTGCCGAGATGCGCCATGAGCGTCCGCGCCGGCTGATCGCGCCACATCTTCCGCCACTTGTTCGGAAATTTCCCAGCGTCGTAAGGCGGCACGATTGCGTCCCGGAGCCTTACGTATTCCGGCGAGCCAGGTGAGATCGTCACGCCCTTTCGCCGGAGTTTCGCAATCCGTTCGGCCAGCATGTCCTGCGCATGCTGCCAAGCCTGCGGGTACTGATCGCCCGCATTCATCCGGGCGAAGAGCTCATAATCCCGCGGCAGATAGCGGATGACGTGATCGACCAACGCTTCAGGAGCCTCGAACCCTGGCCAGGAACGCATCAGCTTGGCGTAGGCCGAGACACGCCGGCGGCCATCATACCGCAGAGGCGCATCGAACCGGCGCGCTCCGCGCCGGAGCGCGCCGGTTTCGAGCTCAGCGCGGGCGTAGATCGGCGGCAGATCACCGATTGCCTCTTCAGCCGTGATCGCGGGAGCCAGTGTCTCTGCTGCCTCCGGAGGTTCACGATAGCTGTGCGCTGTTCCCAGCAGGCTGCCCTGGTTCAGGAGCTTCAGAGCTACCGCGCGCGTGCCCTCATAGCCAGGCGGCAGGTTGACCCAATGCGTGGGTTTAGGAAAGCTCACCGCTTCCGCCACCTCATGACGATAGGCGATCAGGAGCATGCGCTCGCGCGTCTGCGGCACGCCATAGTAAGAGGCGTTAAGCAGCGTATAGCCGCAGACATAGCCTTTCGCTTCCAGGACCTCGCAGGTTTCCTCGGCGATATTCTGGCCGCCGTGATTCAACACATCCGGCACGTTCTCCATGAGCACGGCGAGCGGCCGGAATGCGTCCACGTAGCGGAGGTACTCCTTGTAGAGCCGGGCCCGCGGATCGTGCATGAAGGCGTCCGGATGAGCATCGATTTCGCGGAGCTTGGGGCGACCGACGCGGGCGAAAGCCTGGCAGGGCGGTCCGCCAATGATGACGTCAAAGGCCATGCCAACCGGGCCAAGGTCGAGTTCGGCCGTCAGGTCCTCCGGGCGCGTGGCCATGATGTCGCGTGCCCGTGAATGCTCTGGCGCGCCGCCGTGGAAATTCAGGCCATGGGACCGCGCAGCGTCCGGCTCGAATTCGATCGCGGCCCGCAGATCGAACCCGGCCGCATGGAAACCGAGTGACAGTCCGCCGCAGCCGGCAAAGAGGTCCAGAACTCTCGGACGCCCGCCCGCCCGCAGTCGCGCGATTTTCTGACCGACGGCTATTCCGGTCATCGCGTCACTGTCTTTCTTTTCGAGGCGGCCAAGCGCAGCGGCAGCTCCGTCTGATCGCCATGATCATCGAGAAATCTCAGAACGGCCTGGCGGATCACCCAGGCGGCCGAGACATCGTTAGTTGCGGCCAGCGCGCTGATGCGAGCGTAAGCGTCTTCGGGCAGGAGCACGGAACTCCGGATGGATTTTCTCGGACGGGCAGCCATGGATTCTCACGCGGGTGAATTTGCACCAAAGCTACGCCGGACCGGTGCAACGCGCACCACATTTTGTGGCGCCAAGTCAAGTTATCCACAGCCAGTTGAATCCGCTTCGCCAGCGATCGAATCCCGCTCACGGACCATGCAACCCGGCGCGGTAGATCTGCGTACGGTGCCACATCCCGATCAGGGTCGGTACCAAATGCTCTGTACATGGGAACAAGGCCAGCAGCGAGAGGGGGGCGGGTACGGGCCGCATGCCGCTCCATCGCCCCCCGGGAGGGCGCCTTGCCACGGCGCAGGCCGGCTATCGGCGTCGCCGATTCCGCGATCCGGCCGCCGCCGACTTTCCCTGCACTGCTTCCACTCTGCTTACTTTCGGTGGATCGGAGGGTTCTGGAAGCAGAAAGAGGTCCCGAAGGACCTCTGCAACGCTTTGATTTTCCTAAGGAAATTTGGAGCGGGCGAAGGGATTCGAACCCTCGACCCCAACCTTGGCAAGGTTGTGCTCTACCCCTGAGC
>JARLIN010000337.1 GCA_031291715.1 Rhodopila sp.
AGACGATCCAGGCCACCTTGTCGTTGGTGGTCATTCGAGTCTTGGCGATTTGCAGGCCGTCGCGCGGGCCGACCTCGCAGATGGAAACGAATTCGCCGCTCATGGTGGAGGAATCTCCGAAATCAGGATGGAGCCGGTTTCGGATTCGGTGATGACCAGGCTACGTTCATCCGGTGTCAAGCCGCAGTTGGTGGTCATGCGGCCGGTCTGGGATTGGACGCGGTGGAGAGGGACACCGTGCGGGTCCATGACCCAAACACAGCCGTGGCCGGGGTTCAAAATATAGAGACGGTCGACGGTGTCCATGGCCAGGCCGACGAGGCCGGCAGGGGCTCGGGCGAACCACTGGGCCTTGGCCACGAAGGCGTCGGGGCGGACCAGGAAGCGCCAAACCTCGCAGGAGCGGGTCATCGCGACATACAGATGGGTCTGGGCCGTGTTCAGGACCAAATCGTTGGGGCTGGGTCTGGTGCTTATCAGCTTGTTCAGATGGCCGTCCTTGTGCAGGCGCCAGACCGGGCCGGTAGGGTCCTGAAGACCGGTTTGACCTTGGTCGGTGAACATGATCGATTCGTCGGCGTGGGGCGTCAGGTCATTCAGGCCCTTGAACCTCTCGCTCATGACGGTTTGCCGCACGGCCGAGGTGGCGCCGGTGTCCGGGTAGATACGGATCAGGCCATGGCGGTAGTCGGCTGCGAGCAGAACGCCGTCGGGCTGGACTTTCGGGCCGTTGGGCCGGCCGGGATATTCGGCGACCAGGGTCCAGTCGTCGTTGGCCTCGATGCAGAAGCTGCGACCGTAGGGGATGTCGACGACATGCAGGCGCCCCTGGGACTCGAAGCAGGGACCTTCGAGGAAGCACTCAACACGTTCGCCGGATCGGTTGGCATCGGCTCATTCGGTGCGCTCCAGGCGGCGGAACCGGTCTGGCATGCGGGTTAAGACCCGGGTGGGGATTTCTTTCGGAGGCGCAAACCACATGGCGGCGGACCATGGGACGGGAGGGACTGGCGGGCAATAGTCGGAGACAACCGGATCCGCAGTCGTTTGGTAATATATACGGGACGAGCCCAGTTCACCCGGAGGTGCAAGCCGGATAAGTCTGCCACATCGGCCTGTCCGAGGTCGGCCCCGGCACAATCCGCCGAGCCGCTTCGATGTATCCGATCTGTGACCTGCAAATCGAGTACTCGCTGATCTCCCGTGGCATCGAGGACGCCATCCTTACCACCTGCCGCGACCTTGGTATCGGCCTCACCGCGTATGGTGTGCTCTCCCGCGGGATGATCAACGGACACTGGCGCAAGGACACCGCCGCCTCAGGCGATTTCCGCCTCCACAGCCCTCGGTTCCAGGGCGAGAACGCTGATACAAACATAGCCTTGGTGGAAGCGCTGCGGATCATCGCCAACATTAAGGGCGCAAGTGTCGCACAGATCGCCATCGCCTGGGTGGCGGCGCACGGCAATGATATCATCCCGTTGGTCGGCGCTCGCCGCCACGTACGACTTTATAAGGCGCTAGGTGGGTCCGACGTGACGCTGACGCCAGCGGCCCTGGCCGCGATCGAGCAAACTGTGCCGAACGATGCCGCCGCCGGGGAACGCTATGTGGCGATGCTGGACAGTGAACGCGGGAGGGTAGGCGCCAGACTGTCACCGCGACGCGTCAATCGTCGCGGTGTACTCGCTCCATCTTCTCATGCCGTTCCTGCGCCTCGATCGACATCGTGGCGATGGGCCGAGCTTCGAGGCGCTTGATGCCGATGGGTTCGTCGGTTTCCTCGCAATAGCCATAGGTGCCGACCTCGATCCGCACCAGCGCCTGGTCAATCTTGGAGATCAGCTTGCGAGCGCGGTCGCGAGTCCGCAGTTCCAGCGCCCGGTCTGTTTCCACGCTGGCACGATCGGTGATGTCAGCTTCGTGGATGCCGCCCTCCGACAGGCTGGCCAGGGTGTCGTCGGCTTCCCGTAGCAGGTCGGCCCGCCAGCGTAGCAACTTTTGGCGGAAATACTCGACTTGGATGGGATTCATGAACGCCTCATCCTCGGTGGGACGATAATCAGGGGGCAGAGTCACCATCATGCGCATTCGATCCTGCTTATCCGTCCGCCCATCCCAATTGGCTGGAAGCCGAAGGAGCAGGCGCCCGGCCCATTCCGGGTAGGGAACGCGCGGGCTTATAGCCGCCTGTCCACCCAACGCCAAGAGCGCGCACGAAAACGTCAAGGGCTTGCAACGAAACCGCTATTCCCCGGCATTTGCAGCCGGTCATTTCCGCCGATCGGCAGGATTTGCCCATCTTGCTCTAACGCCAAACAGCCAAAATCCCAGGTTCGGGTCATGGCACGAGAGTTGCTGCAACGACTAACAGCCGTCTTAAGGATGAACCCTTGCGCAAAACGCGCGTGATCGCCGCCCTTCTGCTTGCTCTGACCCTTTACCCAGAGGCGTCCGCGCGGGCTGACGTGCGGATCAAGGATATCGCTGATGTCCAGGGCGTGCGCCAAAACCAGTTGATCGGCTACGGCTTGGTCGTCGGGCTGAACGGCACCGGCGACAAACTGAACAACAACGTCTTCACCCGCGAATCGCTGATCGGCATGCTGGAACGCCTGGGGGTGAACACCCGCGACCAGGTCACCGCCTTGTCCACCAAGAACATCGCCGCCGTCATGGTGACGGCCGAGTTGCCAGCTTTCGCACGCAGCGGCAGCCGTATCGACATTTCGATCTCCGCCCTGGGCGACGCCACGAATTTGACCGGCGGCACGCTGTTGGTCACGCCGCTGCTTGCTGCCGATGGAGAGGTATATGCGGTTGGACAAGGCACCCTATCCACCGGTGCGATCGCCGCCCGAGGGGCCGGCGCCTCGGTGACACGAGGCGTGCCGACCTCTGGCCGGATCGCCAATGGCGCGACGGTGGAGAAGGATGTCCCCTTCCATCTCGACAAAGGCAATGGTCTCTGGCTCGGCCTGCGCAACCCTGACCTGACGACGGCCCAACGCATCGCCTCCGTCGTCAATAAGACGGTTGGCAAGATTGCCAAGGTGACCGACCCGCGCACGGTGCAACTCGACTTTACCAACCGCGACGCGATCGGGCTGCTGGGCACGATTGAGAACCTCCGGGTAGAGCCGGATAATGCCGCGATCGTGGTGATCGATGAGGCAAGCGGCACGATCGTCATGGGCGCCAATGTGCGAATCAGCACGGTTGCTATCGCCCAGGGCCACCTCACTATCCGGATCACCGAATCGCCGGAGGTCAGCCAGCCTAGCCCATTCTCCAGTGGTACGACGGTGGCGACGCCCCGCACGAACATCCAGATCGAGGATCAGCGTGACCAGAAGCTGGGCATTCTGAGTAGCGGGGTGACACTGCGTGACCTCGTGGCCAGCCTGAATGCGCTGGGTGTCGGGCCGCGCGACCTGATCAGCATCCTGCAATCGATCAAGGCGGCCGGCGCTCTGCAAGCGGACCTGGAGGTGCGCTGATGACAAAAGTTCCCTCAGCCTTACCAGTACAAACTCCAGTTCCGTGGCCGCCCGCACTCTCTTGGGCGCCGCAATCGGCTGATGCCACGAAGATCGCCAAGGCGGCCCAGGACTTCGAGGCTATGGCGACCGGCCAACTTCTGCAGCCCATGTTCGACACGGACGACGCGTCCAAATCCGCATTCGGCGGCGGCGCGGGGGAGGCGGCCTGGAAGCCAATACTGGTGCAGGAAATCGCCAAACAGATCGCCGCCCATGGTGGGTTGGGACTGGCTAAGCCGATCTATGACGCGATGCTTCGGATCCAGAAGGTCAACCCAAAATGAGCAACGACCTGGGAAATACCGCCGTCAGGCTGGCGGAGGTGTTGGCGCGCGAGAACGATGCGCTCCGGCGCCTGGATTTCTCCGCCGCGGTGGCGCTGGTACCCGACAAGGAAGCAGCCCTGACGGGTTTAGCCAGACTCGTGGCTTCGCCGCGCACGATGGAAGTCTCGCCGGCACTGGGGCAGCGTCTCGGGGGCTTGGCGTTCGAGAACCAAATGTTGTTGGAACGTGCCATCGCGGTGCAGACACGCATCGTGCGTATCGTGGCACGAGCCGGTGCGCCGTCGCACGTTGGCACGCGCTACAGTGCGCCTGGCGGACGAGCACCGTCGCACCGAGCGGCCCCGGCGGCACTTTCCACCCGGGTTTGACGCCACCGCTGGGCATTAACGGATTGGTAACCTTTTCCCTTTAGCCCTGTGTCCGATATCGCGGATGCTTTTTCAACATCGCCGTATCTTTCGATATCATCATCGCCTGGGTGTCCAGACAACATGACTAAGGCTGCTCGCGACGCACTGGACGGACAAATATCCGGCCTTCAGAAAGCATCCATATTGATGCTGGCCCTGGGGGAGGAGCACGCTGGCAGGCTGTTCGCCATGATGCACGAAGATGAGATCAAGGCGATCTCCGCGACCATGGCCCAGCTTGGGGTTATCCACGCCGATACCGTTGAAGCACTCTGCGGCGATTTCGTGGACAACTTCGGTGCCACCGGTGGCATTATGGGGAGCTACGAAAGCACCGAGAACCTGCTGCTTCGAGCGCTACCGAAGGATCGCGTCTCGCAGATCATGGAGGAGATCCGTGGTCCCGCCGGACGAACCATGTGGGACAAACTAGGAAATGTCAGTGAGGAAATCCTCGCCAGCTATCTGAAGAACGAATATCCTCAAACCGTCGCCGTCGTTCTGTCGATGATCAAGGCCGACCATTCCGCGCGCGTCTTGACACTCCTGCCGGACGCTTTCGCGATGGAAGTCGTAATGCGCATGCTGCGGATGGAATCCATCCAGAAGGACGTTCTGGAGCGGGTCGAACGCATCCTACGGGCGGAGTTCATGTCCAACCTCGCGAGGGCGTCGCGGCAAGACGCCCACCAGATGATCGCCGAGATTTTCAACAATTTCGATCGCAAGGCGGAGACCCGATTCCTGACGGGCCTGGAAGAGCGGAACCGCGAATCGGCGGAGAAGGTGAAGTCGCAGATGTTCACCTTTAACGATCTGCAGCGCCTGTCGCCACCGGGCCTGCAGGTTCTGTTGCGGCAGATCGACAAGGACAAACTACCAATCGCATTGAAAGGCACGACCGAGGCGATCCGTGGCCTGTTTCTGTCGCAACTATCCGAGCGAGCGGCGAAAATGCTGCGCGATGACATCGCTGCACTTGGTCCCGTGAAGATGAAGGATGTGGAAGACGTCCAGGCGGGGATCGCGAACCTAGCCAAGGAACTCGCGGCCCAGGGGGAAATCGATATCAGCACCGGCAGCGACGACAGGATGATCGAATAGTCCACGGGAAAGGAAGAAAGAATGGCGACCGATACGATGTGCTCTGTCTTCACGGACTTCAATGAGTTGAAAGATGCACCCCGCCCGCCTCTCCAAGCGGTTGAAGATGCGCCGATTCCATTCGGTGAAATCGGCACGATCCCCGAAGATGCGTGGACCGATGGCTACCTGACCGGGCGCCATGAGTGCGGCATCCGCGGCGGACATCAAGAGCTGGCGGCGAAGTTGCTGACGGCGATTTATGAGTTGGACGAAAAGGTTTCGGAGGCGGCGGACGCGGCTTCCCTGTCAGTGGCGGATTTGTTGGTCGATACCGTGCTGGCGGTAGCCTCGGACAACTGGTCCGCGACATTGTTGGATCGGGTGCGCGTGGTCGCGAAGAAAGCCAGGCCGGCCCTTATCGTGGCGCCGAAGTTCGCGCTGCGAGACGATCGCGGAATGGAACATTGCTTCGGCGACCTGTCCGAACTGCGCCAGGCGCTGGAGGCCGGTACCATCGGGGAAGAGTTATCGGTTCACTGGCAACGCGGAGAAGCCACGATCAGCCGCATGGCGTTATCGAAAGATCTACGGGAGGCGATCATTCCAATATTGGAAGATCGGATCAGCGAGCAAAATGCTAGGCACCAAATATGAACGATCCCAATCCAGTTCCGACGCCGGAATTTCGGGAGGCATCGGGGAGTGCTTCCACCAAGGAACTCGAGGCGGTCTACGACATCTCGGTGACCGTCAGTGCCGTTCTCGGCAAGGCCACCATGCAAGTGTCCCAACTTCTCAAGCTTGGCCGCGGCGCGGTGGTCGAGCTCGATCGCCGCCTTGGGGAGGCGATCGACATCTACGTCAACAACCGCCTGATCGCCCGCGGGGAGGTCGTAATGGTCGATAATACCAGACTTGGCGTGACAATGACCGAAATCGTCAAGTCGGAACGCTGATGGTCACGGCCTACTCAGCGTCGGAATCATTGGCGCATGTCGACCTGGAGAGTACGCTTCTTCCAGAACGGGACTACGCGAGCCGGATCACCGCATTCCCAACCGTCGTGCAACGACCGCCTCTGCGCGACGGCAAGTTGGGCGGCTTGGTCTACCGAGACCCTATCATGTTCGCCGTCGTGCAGCGCGCTGAGCGGATTGCTCGCTCGGATGCATCGGTGCTACTACGAGGTGAATCCGGTACCGGGAAGGAGGTTGTCGCGCGATATATCCATCGAAACTCTCCCCGTGCCGGCGGCCCATTTGTCGCTGTCAATTGCGCGGCGATTCCGGAACAGTTGCTCGAATCCGAGTTGTTCGGACATGAACGGGGTGCCTTTTCCGGCGCGTTCAGTCAGCGAATTGGCAAACTCGAGGCGGCACAAAACGGAACGATCCTGCTGGATGAAATCAGCGAGATGGATCGCCGGCTACAGGCGAAGCTGTTGCGTGTGCTACAGGAGCGGGAAGTTGACCGCATCGGCGGCCGATCGCCTATCCGCCTGAACGTTCGGATCATCGCTACGACGAACAAAGATCTGGAGCTCGAGGTCACAAGGCAGACCTTTCGTGAGGATCTATATTTCAGGCTGAATGTCGTCGCTGTTCACGTTCCCCGCCTGCGGGATCGGCCGAAGGACATCCCGGCGCTGGCGGAATATTTCTTAGAGAAATACCAATGGGAGAATGGACAGGCATCCCGGCAATTGTCTCCCGCCGCACTGAGCGCCTTGATGGTCCATGATTGGCCCGGCAACGTGAGGGAGCTGGAAAACACGATCCACCGGGCGATGGTTCTGACAACGGACAGTATTATTGGCGCCAAGGCATTGGAAGTCGGGCCGCTACCGGCGCGTTTACCGCCATCGGGTCACGCTTCCATCGATTATGTGCCGGGATTTCTCGGCCGTAAACTCGATCAGGTGGAGCGCGAAGTCATCATCGGCACCCTCCAACTTACTGGTGGGAACCGGACCCGGACGGCGAACATGCTTGGCCTCTCGATTCGAGCTCTACGTAACAAATTGAATCTGTATTCAACGCAGGGGATCGAAGTACCGCCAAGTACTGCAGCGCGGACGTCATGAAAGGTCTTTCTGGTGGCCAGTTCCTGGAACCCATGCTCAATGCCCTCGGACCGCTCAGAAGGATCGTTCCCGGCGGCGATATCGGGTTTGCGATGTGCGTGCTTTTCCAACTTTCGATCTTGATCCTGCCAGTTCCCACGTTCTTGTTGGATATGGCACTGGCCGTGTCGTTTATCGCATCGATCCTAATCTTGCTTGTCTCGCTTTCGTTGGAACGACCACTCGATTTCTCCAGTTTGCCGACCCTCTTGCTTTTGACGACGATTCTTCGCCTGTCCCTGAATGTGGCGACCGCGCGACTGATCTTGTCCCATGGCAACGAGGGTCCTTACGCTGCCGGTCAGGTCGTGGCGGCATTCGGAACCTTCTTGATGGGTGGAGATGTGGTTGTCGGCGCCATCATCTTCTCGATGCTGCTTATGGTGAATTTTATCGTCATCACCAAAGGTTCCAGTCGAATCGCTGAGGTTTCCGCACGCTTTTATCTCGATTCGATGCCGGGCAAGCAAATGGCGATCGACGCGGACCTTTCATCAGGCCTGATCGATGAGCCAACCGCCCGGATACGCCGGAACGAACTGTCGGAAGAAAGTGGCTTTTATGGCGCGATGGATGGCGCGAGCAAGTTCGTCCGGGGCGATGCCATCTGTGCGTTGGTCATTACCCTGATCAATATCTTCGGCGGCCTGGCTATGGGCCTCATCAGGGCGCACATGTCGATCGAAAGCGCCCTTGCGACGTTCACCACCCTGACGGTTGGGGATGGTTTAGTCTCGCAGATACCCGCGTTGCTGGTTTCCACGGCGGCCGGCATCGTGGTTTCCAAAGGAGGCGCCAACGGGAAAATGCACGGCAAGCTTGCTTTGCAACTGGGATCCAGCGCCAATCCGCTGATCATCGCCTCGATCGCGGCAGGTGCACTGGCTTTGTTGCCGGGCCTTCCGACGATGCCTTTCCTGGTCGTTTCGTCCATCGCCGGCGGGGCGGCGTGGCATCGAATGAACGCGAATAAGGGCGCGCTCGCGCCAGCGGTGCCGGTCGTGCCGCCCCCGGATAATGGTTTGACCCAGGTGTCCGTTCTGGACATCGTTCGGGTTGAGTTGGGATATGGACTGCTGGACCTCGCGAGTGGGGGCGGGCAACTGCTTCCGGAGCAGATCAAGCGGCTGCGTCGGGCGCTGGCGACGGATCTGGGCTTCGTCCTGCCTTCTGTCCGCATTCAGGACAATGTGGACCTCGACCCCTACAACTATGTCTTCGCCTTGAAGGAAATCGCCGCGGGGACTGGAGAGCTTCGTCCGTTAATGATGTTGGCGATAAGTCCGGGGGAGCAGGCCCCTACACTGCCCGGCGAAAGCACTGTGGAGCCAACATTTGGTCTTCCCGCGTGCTGGATCGAGCCGACGCTGGCGGACCAGGCACGTTCGGCGAATTGGACGGTTGTCGATCCGGCGACCGTCCTGACAACGCATCTTGCTGAGGTCGTAAAGGAAAATATCGCGGAGTTTCTGTCATACTCCGAGACGCAAAAGATATTGGCGGGACTGCCGCCGGAGCAGCAGAAGCTCGTCGCCGATCTGGTGCCGGGGTCAATCACTGTCGGGGGATTACAGCGGGTTTTGCAAATGCTTCTGGCGGAGCGGATTTCCATCCGCGACATGCCCACGATCCTGGAAGCGGTTCAGGAGGCGTGCACCAGCAGTACGAAGTCCGTAGGCGCGATCGTTTCGCAAGTCCGTATGCGACTCTCCAGGCAGATCAGCGACAGCTTGGTCGGGCCGGCGGGCCATGTGCCGGTGATCGTCCTGTCACCGGAGTGGGAGGAAACGTTGGTCGAATCGCTCGTCGGACCGCCCGAAGACCGTCAACTCGCACTGGAGCCTGAGAAACTACGCGAATTCTTGGATCGGATTCGTGTGGTTGTGGAAACGGCGATTCAGAATGGGGACAGACCCGCCGTTCTGACCAGCACGCAGGTTCGATTCCATGTGCATTCGATCATCGATCGCATTCGGATAAATGTTCCCGTGATCGCCCAGGCTGAAGTTCATCGCAGAGCCAAGGTCAAGGTCATTGGAACAATCTGACGCATGGATCGTTCCCTTGCTGCCATAGGTCGGCCCTCACCGGATCAATTGCTAACGCACGGTATTGCGCTGATTTCCGGCACCACGCGGTCAGGACGGTTGGGGATGGGCGTGGTGCCCTCAAAGCGGCCAGTTGTGAACAGGGCGTCAATTCAGCATCGACTTCAGGATATCCAACTGCATCCGAACCCCGTTGGCGACGGCGCCCTCGGGCACCAGTTCGAGAAATCGCTGATAGCAATTTCGAGCGGCCGCGACTTGGTCCAGTTTCTGGTTCATGATCCCTGCCTGCCGCCATAGCTCCGCCTGATCCGGAGCGATCAGCAGCATGTCTTCGGTGCAGCGCAACCCGCCCTGCAGATCCCCCGCTTCCAAGCGTCTTGTCATGATGTTGTTCTGCAGCCGCAGCAGCACCCGCCGCGTGCTCATTGGTTGTAACAGGCCGGGCCGCAACTCGGCTTTCTCCCCTTCCACCCGCTTCAGCAATGCACGCAGGTCCCGCGCCGTCATCACCTGGCCGCCATTGAAAACGTCCAGCACGACCTGAGTCTTGTCGCCTTCCAGCGCGATTAGGAAATGCGAGGGGAAATCGACACCATGGCTGCCCCAGCCCGCCGCCCTGGCCGCATGCAACCAGATAACCCCCAGCGCCACGGGTAGCCCGCGCCGCCGCTCAATCACCTGGATCAGGTTGGCATTCGCTGGATTGTCATACGTTTCCAAGTCGCCCGTATAGCCAAACTCGCCGGCCAGCAAAGAGGCTAGCGCGGCGGCGCGCTCCGGCAAGATCTCCCTCTCCATCCGGGCGGCACGCCTCACCACCTCTTTCGCCAGGTCAGACAGATGGCGGGAAGCGGCTTGCCAGTCGGCGTCAGGCGCGTCCACGCGGGCGAGTTGCAGGGCGGCGCTTCCGATATCGATCTCGGCATCCGCCATTTGGCCGATAGCCTGTAGCGCCGCCCTGGGTTCTACCATTCCCGCGCGTGTCTCCTATTCGGCCGCCTGCTGCGGCAGATAGATTTCCTTGCCGGATTCGGCGAACTCCGCACTCTTCGCTTCCAGCCCGGCCATTCGTTCTGCCTCTCCTCGCAGATCCTGAGTGATCTTCATGGAGCAAAACTTCGGTCCGCACATGGAGCAGAAATGCGCGACCTTGTGCGCTTCCTTCGGCAAGGTTTCGTCGTGGAACGACCGTGCCGTGTCGGGATCGAGCGAGAGGTTGAACTGATCCTCCCACCGGAACTCGAACCGGGCGCGGCTGACGGCGTCGTCGCGTAGCTTAGCGGCGGGATGCCCCTTCGCCAGATCGGCGGCGTGGGCCGCAATGCGGTAAGTGATGACACCGGTCTTCACATCGTCCCGGTTCGGCAGGCCAAGATGCTCCTTCGGCGTGACGTAGCACAGCATCGCAGTGCCGTACCAGCCGATCATCGCCGCGCCGATCGCGCTGGTGATGTGGTCGTAGCCCGGGGCAATGTCGGTCGTCAGAGGCCCAAGCGTGTAGAACGGGGCCTCGCCGCACTCGCGAAGCTGCTTGTCCATGTTGATCTTGATCTTGTGCATCGGCACGTGGCCGGGCCCCTCGATCATGACCTGGCAGCCCTTGTCCCAAGCCACCTTCGTCAGCTCGCCCAGAGTCTCCAGCTCGCCGAACTGCGCCGCGTCATTGGCATCGGCATTCGATCCCGGCCGCAACCCGTCACCCAGCGAGAACGACACGTCATACTTCCGCATGATGTCGCAAATCTCGTCGAACCGCTCATACAGGAACGACTCCTTATGCTTCGACAGGCACCACTTCGCCATGATCGACCCGCCGCGGGACACGATCCCGGTCACCCGCTTGGCCGTCAGCGGCACGTATCGCAGCCGCACCCCGGCATGGATGGTGAAATAGTCGACGCCCTGCTCCGCCTGCTCGATCAGCGTGTCCTTGACCACTTCCCAATCGAGCTTGAGGGGGTCGCCGCCGACCTTCTCGAGGGCCTGGTTAATCGGCACCGTGCCGATCGGCTCCGGCGCATTGGGCAGG
>JARLIN010000338.1 GCA_031291715.1 Rhodopila sp.
GTTGCCGCCCCAGCCGCCGCCGAAAATTGCCACGATCGCCGTCGCCCACGCTACCTGATGTAGTGAAGACTTTTTCGTTCAACGCATTGATAAACAATGAGCGGACCCCCTGAAAAACCGCGAATCCGCGAAGACGGGTTAGAGGCGCTTATGTTGCGTTCACGGAACGCGCGTTTATTACTTCGCACCGAAGGGAGATCAAACAACAGGCCTTGGCGTCAGCGTGCCAGCACGTGCCGTCTCTGGAGGCCGAGCCCGACACATTGCGCGGAAAATAGCCTCGACGGTTTCTTCCACTATGCATGTCTCCGGGCTGTAGGGGGCGCGTTCACCTACTCCGGCCTCGGTCATCGCCTCAGTGATGATTGGGTTGGCAGATGCACCATTAGGAATATGATCGAAATCGTGCGAGCCCATAGACGGACCATGAAACCAACCTAACTATCTGGTAAAACTAAAAACATAGGCCTGTCATCCAAAACACAACATACGGGCATTGTGGATGTAAGGCATATACCTGGGAAATAAATCTTGACAAATTTCCGCAAATCAAGGTAGAAGCGCCCGCACACCACCGATAGCCGAGCGGCATGACCGAACCAAAAACCGCCACATCCCCCGAAGCCGCCCCCGGCTTGAACGTCCCTGTCCACCCCGCCGATGTCCTCATGAACCTTATCGTCGCCATCCTTGCGCCGATGTTCCTCACCGCCAGCGGTGGCGACATCCTGTTCGCCCGCATGGCGGCGCTCCAGACGGTGAATGCCTATCGCGCCCGCACCGAGGCAGACCTGCTGGCAGTCGCGCATATCGTCGCGTTTGGCCTCGCCGCACTGGGCTCCCTCAGCCTTTCGATGGCCGACAACCTCTCGTTGTCCATGACCCTGCGGCTGCGTGGCAACGCCGTTGCGCTGAACCGTGCCGCCGAACAGAATCGCCGCGCTCTGAAGGAAAGCCGCCCTGACAACGCGACGTCGGCAAACGACCAGCCCGCGCCCGAACTTGACGAAGACTTCGATGAGGCCGCGGTGGTGGCCAGCGTGGCCGCGGCGCAGAAACGGGCCGCGGAAACCCAGGCCCGGATGCGGAACGCGGAACCGGCCGTTGATCAGCCCCCCATTCCGGCTCCGGCCCCCATCGCGGCCCCGCCAGCCGCCGCCCCGACCGCCGCCGCCCCGATGACGGCGGAGCGGCAGCGGCAGGCGAGGTGGGCGGCCGCGATGACCGATGTTGCCGCGGAATACACCGCCGATATCCCCAACCTCCCGCCCATGGAGCGGAAGGCGGCGACGATCCGGGCCGCCGCGCTAAGCAGTTGTGCCAACGACCTGTTGTCCGGCAACGCGCCGCCGCGGCTCAAACCGGGTGCTCTGGGCGCGATCTTGCGGCCCAACGCAACCTGAGAGCAGCGGCCGCCCGCGGTCAGCCACGGAAAGATTAACCCACGGGCATTCGCTCTCGTCATGGCCCGGCGACAGCCCTACCGGATTCACACAAGTCGGCCGAGTTTCCAGCCATGATGCATGGCTTTGAATCTCAAGAAGCCGTTGAGGATCACGATGGGGCCTGGATTGCCGTAGTATCCGGTCCATCCGCCAAGGCGTGCGCAGACCCAGGAGGCATAGGCCAGAGATCCCCTGTCATGGGGGTTCTTTTGTCGGTCGGTCTTGCCTTCGAGGGTCTGACAGACCGCCTCCAGGGCGGGTTGATCGGCCGGATCGAACACATCCGCCAGCGGTCGGCGGCCGGTTCCGTCGCGGTCACGGACCAATTGCAGCACCTGGATCGCAGCGATCAGCGTCGCCGTGGTGAGGTTCTCGAAGGGTGCTGCGTCGGCCATGCGGACGGCCTCGATGTTGAAGCCCTTGGTCTTCATCACCCGGAACAGCTGCTCGATCGTCCAGCGCTGGCGGTAAAAGCGCGTGATCTGCTTCGCGTCGGCCAGCGTGGTGACCGCATGCGTCGTCAGCAACCGCCAATGCGCTGGCGTGGCATCGCCCGGCGGGTCGATCTCACGGGCCTCCACGAACGACAGAACGATCTGCGGCGGCAGCTTGGCCGTCTCCGCGGCCCGGTTGCGCATCGGCCGCTTGAGCGTCACCTGGCCGGCCCGCAACGCCAGGACCACCTTGCGGGCGGGCCGGCCGGGGGCGGCTGGCAACGAGAGGGTTTCGCGGCCCAACTCCGGCAGGCTCTCGGTGCAGGCATACAGCCGTGTTCCATTCGCCAGCACACGGTCGTGGTGGGCGCGGATCAGCAACTCGGTGGCCGCCGGCCGGCGCGCGAATTCGTCGTAGATATCGCATTCGCGGTCAGCGATGACCGTCACGCAGGCCGCCCCGGCGGCGGCCAATTGGGCCGCCTCGATCGTGGCATCCAGCCAGCGGCGGCTCTCCTTCTCGTCGAACGGACGCTTCCCGCACAGCGCCTTCTTGCCACCCGTGCGGCGCAGGAATGCCGCATGCACCAGCCCGAGCAGCGCACCGTCCGCCGCATCCACGGCGATCGTCGGATGCAGCTGCAGGCTGCACTGATCGCCGTCGTCGCGCAGACTGGTGGTGTCCTGGATCGCCAGGATGTGACGGCCGGCCACCAGCCCGGCGGTACGCGCGCGGGCGCTCGCCACCATCTCGCGCGGCGTCACATCCGGATTGCGCAGGAACCGGCCGATGCGGACCTCGCCGGCCCGATCGCCGCCAAGCGGGCGGACCCGGACGCCGGCCTGGCCGACCGTGACCAGACGCTCCAGCAAAAAGGCCCCCCTTTTTCCAGGCGCCGGTCGCTAAACCGTCCCAGGCTCAAACCCATCTCTGATCCTCCGTTGCATCCCCGCCATGGACTCAGAGATCGCGCCGCGCCGCAAGGGGCGGAGGTCCGAAAAAGATGTGTGCATATGGTAGGGACCGCGCCGTGCCATGACGCGAAGGGCGTCATCGGCGCCCCCAGGCAACAGCCCAGGCATTTCGACTTGCACCCGCTATCCACAACCGAACACGGTCATAGCCCCATGCGCGACTCAGGCGCCTGGGTTATGATGACTCCGTGAATACCATCGACTCGCCCTTGTTCGGCCTCTCCCAGCGCCTCCCGCCCTCCAACGTCCAGGCAGAGCAGGCCCTGCTCGGCGCCCTGCTGGCCAACAACAAGGCGTATGAGCGCGTATCCGAATTCCTGGCCGCGGAACACTTCGCCGACCCGATCCATGGCCGTATCTACCAGGCGATTTCGCGACGGGTAGAAGCCGGCCAGCTCGCGGACGCCGTCACTCTGAAGGCGGAATTCGAGCACGCCGGCGTCCTGGAGGAAGTCGGCGGCACGGCCTACCTGACCCAATTGCTGACCGCCATGGTCGGCATCATCAACGCCGGCGACTACGGGCGCACGATTCTCGATACGTGGCTGCGCCGCCAGTTGATCGATATCGGCGAAACCGTCGTCAACAACGCGTTCGGCGCCGATCCCGAACTGGATGGCCCGCTTCAGATCGAAGCAGCCGAACAGTCACTGTTCAACCTCGCAGCCGATGGCGGCACGAGCGGCGGGTTCATCACCTTCGAACGTGCCCTGACTGACGCGATCCTGGGTGCCGAACGGGCCTTCCGGCGCTCCGGTAGCGTCTCCGGCCTGACCACGGGCCTGCGCGACCTCGACAGCAAGATGGGCGGCATGCATCCGTCGGACTTGCTGATCCTCGCCGGCCGTCCGGGCATGGGCAAAACCGCGTTGGCCACCAAGATCGCCTTCGGCGCCGCCAAGGCGTTGCAGGCCGAGGGGCGGCTGACAGATCCGAACGGGCTTCCGAAGGCGACGGTCGCCATCTTCTCCTTGGAAATGAGCTCGGAACAGCTCGCCACCCGTCTGCTGAGCGAGGAAGCCCGCATCTCCGGCGACCGCATCCGCCGCGGCGATATCGGGCAGAAGGACTTCGACAAATTCGTGCAGGTCTCGCGCGAGATTTCCTCGCTGCCGATCCAGATCGACGACACTCCGGCGATAACCATGTCGGCGCTGCGCACGCGCTGCCGGCGGTTGAAGCGGACCAAGGGGCTGGCGCTGGTGATCGTCGACTACCTCCAGTTGATGCGTCCCGCCGCGGGGACGAAGCCGGACAACCGGGTGCTGGAAATCAGCATGATCACCCAGGGTCTGAAAGCACTCGCGAAAGAGTTGGCCGTCCCGGTGATCGCGCTGTCCCAGCTTTCACGCCAGGTGGAAAACCGCGACGACAAGCGGCCGCAATTGTCCGATCTGCGTGAGTCCGGTTCGATCGAGCAGGACGCCGACGCGGTTATGTTCGTTTATCGCGACGAATATTATCTTGAGCAGAAGATGCCCAAGGAGATCGCGTTCGACGGCAGCCCCGATAAGTTCAACGCCGCCATGGACGAATGGCAGCAGCGCATGGCGAAAGCGCATAACAGGGCTGACCTGATCATCGCCAAGCAGCGGCACGGTCCCACCGGCTCCATCCCTCTGCTGTTCGAAGGTGAGTTCACGCGCTTCGGCGATCTCGACCTCGCCCACTCCGAATATGTCGAGTGACACCGCCCAGGCGGTCCTGGAGGTCGATCTAGGGGCGATCACTGCCAACTGGCAGGCGCTGCGGATCCGACATCCATCCGGTTCCGTCGCCGGCGTGATCAAGGGCGACGGCTATGGTCTGGGTGCGCGGCAGGTTGCCGCCGCGCTGCATGCGGCTGGGTGCCGGCATTTCTTCGTCGCTTATCTGGATGAAGCGCTGGCCGTCCGTGATGCGGTGCCGAGTGCCATGCTGGCGGTGCTGGGCGGCCTGATCCCGGGCACCGAGGACGCGTATGTCGCGCATGACCTGACGCCCGTGCTGGGATCGTTGGACGAGATCGCGCGGTGGCGGGGCAGGGGGCGTGAGGCGATCCTGCACGTGGATACCGGGATGTCCCGGCTTGGGCTGGATGCCCGGGAACTGGCGGTGCTGGCACATGACCGTGCACGCCTGGACGGGCTCGCGATCCGTTATGTGATGTCGCATCTGGTCGCCTCAGAGATGCCGGACGATCCATTGAACCAGATTCAGCCCCAGCGTTTCGCGGCGGCGCGCGCGATGCTGCCACCGGCACAAGGCAGCTTGGCGAATTCATCGGGGATCTTCCTCGGTTCGGCGTTCACGTCCGACCTGGCTCGGCCCGGCGCGGCGCTTTATGGCGTCAATCCGACGCCGGGGCGGCCGAACCCGATGCGCGGTGTGGTTCGGTTGTCGGTGCGGGTTCTTGCCGTGCGTGATGTCCCAACGGGCGCAACCGTCGGCTACAATGCGACCTGGACCGCCCCTCGGCCGAGTCGTATCGCGACCGCGGCACTCGGGTACGCGGATGGTTTTCACCGCGCTCTCTCCGGTCGCGGATCGGCGTGCTTTGACGGCACCCCCGTCCCGCTGGTAGGCCGCGTGTCCATGGACCTGACCACTTTCGACGTGACCGACTGTCCCGCCGTGCAACCCGGATGCTGGTTGGAGGTTCTTGGCCCTCATCTATCCCCCGACGATGTCGCTGCAGCGGCCGGCACGAACGGGTATGAGGTGCTGACCTCGCTGGGCCGCCGCTTCCATCGGGTGTATCGAACAGCGTGACCAAAATCCTGGACTTCCTGGCCGCGATGGGCCGAGCGGTGATTGGCCTGTGCCGGGGTGCCGGCGAGCTGGCTCTGTTCGGGCTCGAGGGGCTGTCGCATCTGTTCCGGCCGCCGTTCTATGGGCGGCTGTTCCTCCGGGCGCTGCTGGAGATCGGCTATTTCAGCCTGCCGGTGGTGGCGCTGACGGCGGTGTTCACCGGCATGGTGCTGGCGCTGCAATCCTATACCGGGTTCGCTCGGTTCTCGGCGCAGGGTGCGGTGGCCAATCTGGTGGTGCTGTCGGTGACACGGGAGCTCGGGCCGGTGCTGGCGGGGCTGATGGTCGCCGGACGGGTCGGCGCCGCGATGGCGGCGGAGTTGGGAACGATGCGCGTCACCGATCAGATCGACGCGCTTTCGACGCTGTCCACGAACCCGATGAAGTATCTGGTCGCACCGAGATTGCTGGCGGGGATCATCGCGCTGCCGCTGCTGGTGCTGATCGCCGACGTGCTGGGGGTGATGGGCGGGTTCATCGTATCCACGCTGAAGTTGGGCTTCAACGTCAGCACTTACGTAACGAATACGGTCAACTTCGTGCAGATGGACGATGTGGTGTCGGGCCTGGCGAAGGCGGCCGTGTTTGGATTCCTGATCTCTCTGATGGGTTGCTATCAGGGGTACAACAGCAAGGGCGGCGCGCAGGGCGTGGGTGCGGCGACGACACTCGCGGTGGTGAGCGCATCGATCCTGATCCTGGCGTTCGACTACGTGCTGACAGAGATGTTCTTCGCGCGGTAGAGCCATGACCAACCCGCAACGCCGGGCTTTGTTCGTGTTTCCGTCCCAACCATTCGCCAGCGAAATTTCCGGTTGATCCGCCTCAAGTTCTTGATCCTGTCAGGTACGGCATGATCTAGGTGCAAGAGCTGCTACGAGGTTGATCGATCAAATGCGTATTGGTTGTGACAGGCTGCGCTCGAAGGTCACGAGCGCAGAACATGCGGCATCGTTCATCACCTCCGGCAGCACCGTGGGCATGAGCGGATTTACCGGTTCCGGCTATCCGAAGGCCGTTCCCCTCGCACTCGCCGCACGGATCGAGGCAGAACACGCCGCCGGCAATCCCTTTCGCGTGCGCGTGTGGACAGGTGCATCTACAGGCCCCGAACTGGACGGCGCGCTGGCCAAGGCGGATGGCATCGAGTTCCGACTGCCCTACAATTCCGACCCGATCGTCCGCGAGAAGATCAATCGCGGCGAGATGGAATATTTCGACATGCACCTGAGCCAGGTCGCGCCGATGGCCTGGCAGGGATTCCTCGGGCCGCTGGACACCGCGGTGGTCGAGGTCACCGGCATCCGGCCGGACGGGTCGCTGATCCCCTCGTCCTCGGTCGGCAACAACAAGACCTGGCTCGATCGCGCCCGCCAGGTGATCCTGGAGGTCAACAGCTGGCAGAATGCCGCGCTGGAGGGGATGCACGACATCTATTACGGCACGGCCCTGCCGCCCCACCGTGTGCCTA
>JARLIN010000001.1 GCA_031291715.1 Rhodopila sp.
GATCCGCAACCCCTCCCTGGGCCATGCGCTGGCGGCGACGATGGGCAACCATTCCGTGGCCCTTATGCGAGGACACGGTTCGGTCGCCGCCGCCCAATCCATTCGCCATGTGGTGTATCGCGCGGTGTATACTGAGGTGAATGCACGGATGCAGGCCGAGGCGATGAAGCTCGGGACGCCGACATTCCTGAACGCCGAGGAAGCGGCCGCGGCGGCCAGGACAAATGACGGTCTGGTCGATCGGCCATGGGCGTTGTGGAAGCAGCGCGCCATGGGGAAGTCGTGACGGCGGGTCGCCATGAGCATGAACCGGTACTAGAATAAATGGACCCTATCGAAAGGCTGCGATCGCCATGAACACGCCCGACCCAATGTCCAGCGACTCCGTTGGCGACATGCTGCGCGAGACAGCGGACCGGCTGTTTCAGGCGCACTGCGACACGGCGACCCAGCGCTCCGCTGACCAAGGTACATGGCCGACCGGGTTGTGGGCGGCTGTCGAGGAGGCCGGGCTGCACCGGGCTTTGGTGCCGGAGTCGGCGGGCGGATTTGGCGTGGCGGTGACCGACGCGCTCTCGCTGCTGAAGGTCGCGGGCGCCCATGCGCTGCCGCTGCCACTGGCGGAGACGATGTTGGCAAGTTGGCTGCTGGCCGGCGCGGGCCTGGAGATTCCGGACGGCCCGCTGACGGTCGGCCCGGTGCGGGATGGTGAGACCGCGATCCTGACACCGGCGGGCGGAGGCTGGCGCGTGTCGGGGACGGTCACGCGCGTGCCCTGGGCCCGCGACGTGGATCACATGGTGGTGCTTGCGCTGCTGGCGGGCCAACCCTGGCTGGCATTGGTCGGCAAGGAGTCCTGGTCGGTTGAAACAGGCGAAAACGTTGCGCGGGAGCCGCGCGACACGGTACGGCTGTCCGGTACCGTGATCGCCGCCGCCCCGGCCGAGGTGACGGCCTCGGACCTGATCGCGGTCGGCGCGGCGATGCGGACCCAACAGATCGCCGGTGCGCTAACCCGGCTGACCGAAATGACGACGCAATACGCCCAGGACCGCGTGCAGTTCGGCCGGCCGATCGGCAAATTTCAGGCGGTGCAGCAGAACCTGGCGGTTCTCGCGGGGCAGGCCGCCGCCGCGGTGGCAGGCGCCGATCTGGCGGCAGATGCCGTGGCCAACGGAGTCAAGGTTCTGCCAATCGCGGCGGGCAAGGCGCGTGCGGGGGAGGCTGCAGGGATCGCCGCCGGAATCGCGCATCAGGTGCACGGCGCCATCGGCTTCACCTTCGAGCACAATCTGCACTTCCTGACGCGCCGCCTGTGGTCCTGGCGGGACGAATTCGGCAAGGACTCGGCATGGAACCGGCTTCTCGGCCGGCACATGGCTCAGGCTGGGGCGGACCGGTTATGGTCGGAAATCACCGCCGCGTGACGTCAGGCGAAGCCTTCATCCGGTTCGGAATACGCCGTCAGTTTCGCGATGTCGTGCAGGATCACGCGGGCGCCGTGCGTCTCCACCCCGAAGCCGCGCAGCGCGGCGAAGGCGCGTGACAGGTTCTCTTGCCGGCAACCAAGGCGGGCGGCCAGCAGGCGCTTGTCGAACGGCAGGCGTAGGGCGGTCGCGTTGGCCTTCTGCTCGGTGGATAGCGACAGCAGGTAGCAGCCGAGGCGCTGAGCGGTCGTCCGCAGCTTCAGGTCGCACACCTGGCGGACCAGGGCGCGAAATTCGTTTGCCTCGGCGCGCAGGAGCGCGGTCACGAGAGATGGTTCCTGCTCGACCAGGGTAAGCAGGCCCCGAGCCTCGATGGAAAGCAGGCGGCTGGACGTCACGGTCCGGACGCCGAGAAGCCGTGGCAGGCGCGCGAGCAAGGCGGAAAGGCCCAGGGTTTCGCCGGATCGGATCACCTCCACCACGGC
Source organism: Rhodopila sp. (assembly GCA_031291715.1). Taxonomy (GTDB): domain Bacteria; phylum Pseudomonadota; class Alphaproteobacteria; order Acetobacterales; family Acetobacteraceae; genus Rhodopila. The sequence goes on from JARLIN010000001.1 coordinate 1,913, forward strand.
GGTCGTGCCGTTGGGGGCGGTGCTGAAACCCGCCAGTTGTCCTTCCAGCACGATGAAAAGCTGATCCGCGCTATCGCCCTGCCGGCAGATCTCTGTGTCCTCTGAGACGCTCACGATTTTGCTGATCGCGGCCAGCCGATCCATGACAGGGTCTGGGAGATCCCGCAGCAGCGGCGTCGCACGAAGGGCTTGAATGATTCCCGGGCTATCCGAGTGGTTGTATTGGACCGTATCGGTCTGCATGACTGAGTTGGACATCAAAACCTGACCGTCCTTGTATTGGGTGCGAAGCTTGGTTGGCGGGTATTCTACCGGAGAGATTTGACCACAATCAAGGTTTGCCAAGCAGCACGTCGTACCGCACATCTTACCCATACAAATTGTCATGTTTGCTGGGAGACATTCGTTATGAAAGCAATGGTGTGCGAGCGGTTTGGTGGCCCCGAGGTGCTGGCGGAGCGTGAGGTGCCCGATCCGCCACCCCCCGGGCCCGGCGAAATCCAGGTGCGAATCGCGGCGCGCGGCGTTCAGTACGTCGATGTTCTGATGCTGGCCGGGAAGTACCAATTCCGGCCGGAGCCTCCCTTTATCCCGGGTGGTGAGGCCGCGGGCCATGTGGTCGCGGTCGGCCCTGAAGTGACGGGCTTCGCGGTGGGGGACGCGGTGATGTCGCGTCATACGCTCGGTGCGTTCGCGGAACTTGGCAATGCCAAGGCGGCGCTGTGCGACAAGGTGCCGGCGGGCTTGAGTCTGGCGCAGGCGGGTGTGTTTCGTGGTGCCTATACAACCGCGTATCATGCCTTGCTGCAGCGTGGCCGGATGATAGAAGGAGAGTGGGTACTGGTCCACGGCGCGGCCGGCGGTATCGGCATCGCCGCGATCCAGGTGGCGAAGGCGTTCGGCGCCAAGGTCATCGCCACCGCGGGCAGTGAGGAAAAACGCAGAGCCTGCCTGGAAGAAGGCGCGGATCATGCGATCGACTACCGTTCCGGGTTCGTCGATCAGGTGAAGGACCTGACCGGCGGGCGTGGCGTCGATATCGTCTATGACCCGATTGGCGACAAGGTGGCCGACGAGTCGTTGCGGTGCCTGGCGTGGGGCGGCCGGCTGCTGATCCTGGGCTTTCTGGGTGGCGGCCCTACTAACATCCGCAGCAACTATTTGTTGATCAAGGGGATCGATGCGATCGGGGTACGCATCGGCGGCTTGAACGAGGCCGATCCCCAGCTTGCCCTCGCCAACATGAAGGCACTTGTCGCGCTGGCGGAACAAGGAAAGCTGCGTCCGCGGATATCCCACACGTTCCCGCTGAGTCAGGCGGCCGAGGCGTTACAGGCGGTCATCGACCGCGCCGTGATCGGCAAGGCCGTGTTGCTGAGCTGAGCGGCGGTTGCCGGCCCGGACGGGGTAGCCTAACGTTACCGACATCAGACTGGAGGAAAACGAACCATGGCGACCCCCGGACGCGCTTTGCCGCAGCCGACCCCCGAGACGCAGCATTTCTGGGACGGCACAAAAGCCAACGAATTGCTGCTGCAGCGCTGCGACGAGTGCGCCAAGGTGTATTTTCCGCCTCGGCCGTTCTGCCCGGTTTGCGCATCGCGGAAGGTCTCGGTGACCAAGGCCAGCGGCAAGGCGAAGCTTTACAGCTACGTGATCCATCATCGTCCGGTGCCGGGTTTCACGCCGCCTTACGCCATCGCCGTGGTGGAACTGGATGAAGGTCCCCGGATGATGACCAATATCGTCGAATGTCCTCAGACACCCGAGGCATTGGTGTTGGATATGCCGGTCGAAGTCGTGTTCGAGGCGCAGAACGACTCGATCACGCTTCCCTTGTTCCGTCCGGCGAAAGGCTGATCCGATGCCACATAATACAGTCGCCGTCGTCGGCGCCGCCGAAACCACGCGCCTGGGCGTGATCCCGGAGCTGTCGCAGATTGGCCTGCACGCCGATGCCGCGTTGAATGCGATGGCCGAGTGCGGGTTGAAGCCGAAGGACATCGACGGCATCGCAACGGCCAATGAAACGCCGGTGCAACTGGCGCATTATCTGGGCATCACGCCGACCTGGGTGGATGGGACATCGGTCGGTGGGTGCAGCTTCATGATCCATGTCCGCCACGCGGCGGCGGCGATCGAAGCGGGGCTGGCCAAGACGATCCTGATCACCCACGGCGAGAGCGGGAAATCCCGTGTCGGCAACCCGCCGCGCTCGGTTCATCCGCAATCGCTGAACGGGCAGTTCGAACAGCCGTTCGGGCCGATGGGCCCGCCCAGCATGTTTACCATTCCGGTTCTGCGCTACATGAAGACGTATGGCGTGACCGAGGAGCAGATCGCCCAGGTTGCCGTTGTGCAGCGGGAATGGGCGTCGAAGAATCCACGCGCGACGTTCCGGAATCTGATCACCACCGATGACGTGCTGAACAGCCGGATGATCGCGTATCCGTTCCGGTTGCTGATGTGCTGCCTGGTCACCGATGGCGGCGGCGCGCTGATCCTGACGTCGGCTGAGCGGACGAAGGATTTCCCGACCAAGCCGGTCTATATCCTGGGCACGGGTGAGAGCGCGGAAACCCCGATGGTCAGCCAGATGGAGGATTTCACCACGTCCCGCGCGTTCCGCGTCGCCGGGCCGACGGCGTTCAAGGAGGCGGGGATCACGCACAAGGACGTCGATCACCTGATGATCTACGACGCGTTCGCGCATCTGCCTATCTACGGCCTGGAAGATCTGGGCTTCCTGCCACGCGGTGAAGCGGCCGGGTTTATCGCCGGGCGGAACACCGCGCCCGGTGGGTCGTTGCCGCTGAACACCAATGGCGGTGGGCTGTCCTATATGCACTCCGGCATGTACGGGATGTATGCGTTGCAGGAGAGCGTGCGGCAGATGCGCGGGATCGCCCCGGCGCAGATTCCGGGCGCGAAGATTTCCGTCTGCCATGGCGTCGGCGGCATGTTCGCCGCGTCGGGGACGATCATCTTCAGCAATCAGGCGCCGTAACCGAAAAAAGGGGGTTCGGTCATGACCGAGAGCCTGTTCACGGGCCTGAAAGTCGTCGATTGCGCGAGCTGGATCGCGGGGCCGGCGGCAGCGACGATGCTGTCCGATTTCGGGGCCGACGTGATCAAGATCGAACCCCCTGGTGCCGGCGATCCGTGGCGGGCATCGAGTCCGATTCCAGGGAAGAACGTCGATTACTATTGGCAGTTGACGTCGCGGAACAAGCGTAGCCTGGCGCTTGATCTGAAACATCCGGACGGCCAGGCGGTGCTGCATCGTCTTGCCGCGTCCGCGGATGTGTTCGTCACGAATCTTCCTCTGCCGGTCAGGGACCGGTTGAAGATGGCAGCCGCCGACCTGATGCCATTGAACCCGCGGCTGATCTACGCATCCTTCACCGCATACGGGGAAGAAGGCGAGGAAGCCGCGAAGACCGGTTTCGATTCCACCGCGTACTGGGCTCGGACCGGCCTGATGGACATGGTGCGGGCGGATGCCGGTACCGTGCCGTCGCGGTCGATGCCCGGCATGGGTGATTTCCCAAGCGCAACGGGCATGTATGCCGCGATCGTCACCGCGCTGTACCGGCGGGAAAAGACCGGGCAGGGCGGGTTGGTAAGGTCGTCCCTGTTGCAGAACGGACTGTGGGCCAATGGCTGCGCCGTGCAGACCCGTCTGTTCGGAGAGGATGTCGCCCTGCGTCCGCATCGGGACGACGCACCCAATGCGCTGGCGAACCACTACCGGTCCCGTGACGGCCGTTGGTTCATCATGGCGCTGTTCAACGAGCAACGGCAGTTGCGCTCGTTCCTGGGGGCGATCGGACGCGAGGAGCTGACCGACGATCCGCGGTTCGCGACGCCCGAGTCTCGCAAGCAGTACGCGCGGGAACTGGTGCTGATCCTGGATGAGGTTTTCGCCACACGGGACCTGTCGGAGTGGCGGGCCATCCTGGATGCGGTCGGGGTCACTTTCGGCATCGTTGCGACGGTGAATGAGGCGCTGGATGATCCGCAGATGCGCCATGCCGGTGCGCTGGTGCCATTCGGCGACGGGCAGGGACTGACGGTGATGACGCCGTTCCATATCGACGGGGTGGAAAAGGTGCCGGCCATACGCGCGCCTTCGGTTGGCCAGCACAATGAAGCTGTGCTGCGGGAGGCTGGCTATACGGCCGACGACGTCGAACGGCTGCGCGGGTTGGGCGTGGTGGCGTAAGCGCCGTTGGTTTCTCTCGCGGTCTGGATTCTGACGATAGCGGTTGCCGCCGGCGCCGCGCTGGCGCTGTGGCACATTCGCGCGGCGGAGGGGACCGCGCGCCCGCCGCTCGCCGCGGGGATCGTCCATGGCATCATCGGCGGTGCGGGACTGGCGGTTCTGCTGGTGGCTTTGCGCGGTCCCGCACGGGGCGTCGAGGCGGGCGCCGGTTCCTTCGGGACCATCTCAGCCGTGTTGTTCGCTTCTGCCTTGCTGATCGGCCTCGTGGTTCTCGCGCTACGCCGGAACACGGTAGTGATGGCGATCCACGCTGGTATCGCCATCTTTGGCTACGCGTTGCTGCTGGCCTGGAGTTCACTGGGGTAACCGGCACCACCGCCCCACCCGTCGCGGTCCGGTCTTGTTCGTCATGGCCCGGCGCAGTCCGGGCCATCTGGCACCGCGTGCTACCGGTTCAGATGGCCCAGCCTACGCCTGGCTATCACCCCACCGCGACAGAATAGATATCCTTCACCCCGGACGGCAGCGGCAGCGCGTTCCACGTCGCGCCACCATCCTCGGTGCCATAGATCTCCCCGTCATAACGGGCACCGATATAGACCTGATCCGGATCGGTCTGGTGCAGCGCCACCGACATGATCGTGCCATGCACTTGCACCTTGTCGAAACGTTTCCACGTCGTGCCCTTGTCGGTGCTGCGGTAGACCGCCCCGTCCTTGCTGGCGGCGGCTACGCTCAGCGCCGCATAAAGCGTGTTGCCATCCTGCGGCGAGACCTTGATGTCCCGTCCATAGGTGGTGGGCGAGAACCGGCCTAGCTCCATGTCCTGCCAGGTGTTGCCGCCATCTTCGGTCTCGAACAGACCCATCCGCACCGCGAGGATCACCTTGTCCGGATCGGCCGGGCTGATGGCGATGGCGTGACCGTCCAGCATGCCCTCATTGAACGTGTCGCTGACGATCTTGCTCTTCAGATGCGGCAATTGAGCCAGCCGGATCAGGTCCTTGCTGCAATCGCTCCAGCTTTCGCCGCCATCGGTCGTGCGCATCACGCCGTTCACTTCCAGCGCGGCGTAAATGGTGCCCGGCTTCGACGGGTGCTGCGCCATCCGCATCACGCGGCAGGCGAACGGCATCACCGCACGGTCCGGCATCCCGGGATTCGGCAGCGCGCGCCAGGTCTCCCCACAATCCTCGCTGCGATACATCGTGATAGGGGAGCCGCCGGCATAGACCAGATTGCGATTGGCGGCATCGACAAGGAACGACCAGATCTGGATGCCCTTGTCGGGGAAATTCGTCCGCTGGAATGTCTTCCCGCGATCGGTGCTGCGATACACCCCATCGGCCGTGCCGGCGAACACAACGTTCGGGTCGGTCGGATGCACGTTCACGGTATAGGTCTCGTGGTCGGTCAGCACATGTTCCCACCGCCCAGTCTCCGCCGGTCGTGTGAACACCCCCACCGTTCCTTTCTGATCCGCTCGGCCCACATAGCCAGCGACACCGGCATAAACGTTTGCTTTGCTTGCCACGATCCGCTCCCTGCTTGTACGTCTCCAGCCGATACGCTACGCCGGTTTGGGCATTCTGGCCAAGCGTCCGGCCCTGGGTTAGCCTGGGCGCAGGAAAACCGGGAGACTGTCCATGCCCAACGTGTCAGCGGAAAAACTGATTGAGATCGCCAAAGGCCTGCTCGTCGCGGCCGGCGCGTCGGAGGAAGAAGCGGCGGTCATCGCCCGCTATAACATCGGCGCGAACCTTGTCGGGCATGACAGCCACGGCATTATCCTGATCCCGACCTATATCGACCGCATCAAGGCCGGCCACATCGTTCCGCAGGCGCCGTGGGTGATCACGCAGGAGACAGCGACCACCACGGTGATCGACGGCAACTGGGGTTTTGGCTACGCGGTCACCGATCGCGCGATGCGCTACACGATCGAGAAGGCGAAGACTCAGAACGTCGCCGCCGCCACGGTGTTCCGCCAGAGCCATATTGGCCGCCTGGCCAGCTACCCGCTGCTGGCTGCGGGAGAAGGCATGATCGCGATGATCACCGCCGATTCGGGCCGGAGCCCCAAGCATGTGGCGCCGTATGGTGGCGCGAAGGCACGCCTGGGCACCAACCCGATCTGCTTCGCCGTGCCGTCCAACCTGGATGGACCCCTGGTGTTTGACATGGCGACCTCGGCCGCCGCCGCCGGCAAGATCAACGTGGCGACGGCACGTGGCGACCAGGTGCCCAGCGGCTGGCTGATCGACGCGGAGGGGAAGCCCTCGACCGATCCGCGGGTTCTGAAATCCGGCGGTGCGCTGCTGCCGCTGGGCGGGACCGAGGGTTACAAGGGCACCGGCCTGGCCGCGATCGTCGAGATCCTGTCCGGGCTGTTGACCGGTCTTGGGTTCGGCGTCGAACCGACCGGGCGGCATAACGATGGCTGCTTCATCGCGGTATTCAATGTCGCCGCGTTCCGGTCGCTGGACACATTCAAGCAGGAAGTCACGGACTTCGCGCACTACTTGAAAGCAACGCCGCCGGCCCAGGGTTTCACCGAGGTCTATTACCCCGGTGAGATCGAGTTCAAGAAAGAGCAGGACCGTCGCAAGAACGGCGTGCCGGTGGAAGACGCCACCTGGAACAAGCTGCGCGACCTGGCGCAAGGCTACGGCCTTGCCGACAAACTCGGATTCTGAATGGCGCCCTTCATCGGGCAATCCACCAGAAGGCTGGAAGATGCGCGCTTCCTGACGGGGCGCGGCATCTTCGTTGATGATGTGAATGTGGCGGGGCAGGCCTGGGCCCATGTGGTTCGGTCGCCCCACGCCCATGCGGTGATCGACCGGATCGACACCGCGGCCGCGCGCGCGATGCCCGGCGTGCTGGGTATCTACACCTATGAGGACATCGCCGATCTGGGCGTGTTGCCGTGCGCGACCCAGGTGGCGACGGTCGCACCGATGATCGTGCCGCCGCGCCCGGCTCTGGCCCGCGGCAAGGTGCGTCATGTCGGCGATCCGGTGGCGTTCGTCGTGGCCGAAACGGCATTCGCGGCGCGGGATGCGGCGGAACAGGTGGCGGTGGATTACAC
>JARLIN010000339.1 GCA_031291715.1 Rhodopila sp.
CTGTTCGCGGTGGGGCCCGTGACCAAAGGAGCGTTCTGGGAAATGACCGCGGTGCCGGATATCCGCCGCCAGACGGAGAAGCTAGCGGAGTATCTCGGCGGCCTGGCGAAGGCCGGGTCGCCGCGGGCCAAATCAGCCTGACATCCTGAGGCCCTGGCACGGATTGGTTCCCTTGTCGTCGCGGACAGACGTGTCGGGGCCATGACGGGAAAGGCGTAGGGGGAGGCGTGAGCCACCACCCGCCTTAGGTTCCGGCGAACCGCGCGAAGGAGTCTGTCAGCACGTCGTAGATCGCTCGCTTGAATGGAACCGCCAGCGAGGGAAGCTCCGGCAGCGTTACCCAGCGCCAAGCGTCGAATTCCGGATGTGGATCCAAGTCCAGCCTGATATCGCTGTCCTCGCCGGTAAAACGCATGGCGAACCAGCGCTGCCGCTGGCCGCGATACTTACCGCGCCAAGCGATTCCCAGAAGGTTGGGCGGCAGGTCGTAGGTCAGCCAGTCCGGATGCTCGCCGATGACCTCTGCCTTGCGGGTCCCGATCTCTTCCTCCAACTCGCGTAACACCGCGGTCCTGGGGTCTTCGCCCTCGTCGATGCCCCCTTGTGGCAGTTGCCAGCCGCCGGCCGGCCCCTCTGCGTTCGGCATGTCGGCGCGGCGGGCGACGAACACAAGCCCGTCCCGGTTGAACAATACGGCGCCCACGTTCGGGCGGTATGGCAAATCGCTCATTTCTCCTGTTCCTGTGTCGCTGGCGGCAGAACCAGGGCGCTGACCGGCGCCAGCGCCAGCCCTTTAGCCGCCAATGTATTCGTCCAGGCCGCAATCCGTTCCAAGGTCACCGGCCGCGGGATCGAAACGATTCCTAACGCGGTACCCTTGTCCCGAGCGATACGGGTCAGTGCGTCCAGCCGCTGGTCCAGCGCCTCCGCGTCAATAGGGTCGTCATCGATCATCACATCCGCCGATCGGTTCCAGGCACGATGCAGCGGCGGCTGGCCGGTCCTGGCATCGACGAACAGCAGACCCCGATGCGCAACCTCGTCCAGCACGGCATCGAACTGATCCGACACGCCAGCCAGCCGTTCCCCACGCATCGGCCCCAGGGCGCTTGTGATCCCCACGTAGCCAGCGACACGCGACAGGGTCCAGCGCAAGCGTTTGAGGTTCTCCGCCGGCGACAGCGACGTCATCAGGGCATGGTGGTCGTCCGGATCGTTCGCCGGATACTCCCGCGGCTCCATCGGGATCGACAGGAGGTATTCGTGCTCGGTCATCCGTGCGGCCGCGAGCAGGCGATCAGTATTGGTAGCATAGGGAGAGATCGCCAGTGTCACGCCGCCTGGCAGATTCTTGATCGCGGCGAGGCTATCGGCCTCGCTCATGCCGATTCCGGCGATCAGGATGCCCACGCGTGGGCGCTGGCTGGTGGGATCGAAGCCGGCGGCATAGGCACCCATCGGAGTCCGGCCCTCGACGCCGATCCGCGGCAACTTCAGGTTGGGCGCGACCGGATCGGGCTCCAGCAGCCCCGGATCCGGGTCGGTGGTCGGCCCAGGCGTATCGCGGCCCGGCCGCTCACGCGGGAACGGAATTCGAGCCGCGGTACGGCCCTTGAGGTCCGGGGGCGCCGGGATCAGGGCCGGACGCGGATCGGACCGAACCAATGGAACCGGCGCGGCGATCTCCGGGCGCATCGGCGGGCCCAGCGTTTCAAGAATGCCGACACCGATCCCCAGCGCCGCCAGCACCGCCACCCAGAACCGCACCAAGCCCCGCCACCCCGCCAGCATGCCGCTCGGCTGCCATGGTTTCGGGGTTTGGGCAGCCATTCCCGTCAGGGTCAGTTGGCGGAGGCGCTCTTTTGCGCCGCCATCGCCTGCACCAGCACGACCGCCTGCTGCAGCTGGAAATCGGTTTCGTCAGGTTTGGACGCGTCAAACTTCGGGAAATTTTCCGGCGGCTTGTCGGGAATCTGCTTGGCGATTGCCGGCAAATCGGTCCGCGGTGGCAGCGCCTGCGCGCCTGTCCCACCCTGGTTGCTGAGAACCTTGTTGTAGTCGGCCTCGCGCTCCCCGCCGAACGACGAGCGTTCCTCGCGGGTTTCCTGCACGGGCACATCGGGCACGATGCCCAGCGCCTGGATCGATCGGCCGGACGGCGTGTAGTACCGCGCCGTAGTCAGCCGCATCGCACCGTTGCCGGGCAGCGGAATCACGGTCTGGACAGAGCCCTTGCCGAAGCTGCGTGTACCCAGAAGGATGGCGCGGCGGTGATCTTGGAGGGCGCCCGAAACGATCTCGGACGCTGAGGCGGATCCGCCGTTGATCAGAACCACCAGCGGCGCGCCGCGAAGGATGTCATCGCCCTTGGCGTCCCAGCGCTGGCTGTCTTCGGGATGGCGAGCGCGGGTCGAGACGATTTCCCCCTGGTCGATGAAATCAGACGACACCGACACCGCCTGGTCCAACAGCCCGCCGGGATTGTTACGCAGGTCGAGGACCAGCCCCTTTAGCTTGCCGCCGTTCTGCTGTCGGAGGGCTTTCACTGCCTGTTTGATGCTGGAGTCGGCCTGCTCGGTGAACTGTGACAGCCGGACATAACCGATATCGTTCGGCTCCATCCGCGACTTCACAACCTGAATGTGAATCGTCTCACGGATCAGCGGCACCTCTATCGGCTTGTCGATATTCTGCCGCTTGATTGTCAGCAGTATCTTGGAGTTCGGCGGGCCGCGCATCCGGTCCACGGCGTCGTTCAGGGAGAGGCCGATAACCGTCTTGCCGTCCAGCGCGGTGATGATGTCGCCCGGCTTGATGCCGGCACGGGCCGCGGGCGTGTCGTCGATCGGCGAGACAACCTTGATCATGCCCTTGTCTTCGCTGACTTCGATCCCCAGGCCACCGAATTCGCCCTTGGTCTGGATCTGCATGTCCTTGAAGGCCTTGGCGTTCATATAGGAGCTGTGCGGGTCAAGCCCGGTGAGCATCCCATTGATCGCGTTCTCGATCATCTCCTTGTCGTCGACAGGATCGACGTATTCGGCGCGGACGCGCTGCATCACGTCGCCGAAGACCTTCAGCATCTGGTACATGTCCGTACGATTGCTGTCCTGGGCGAAAGCGCTGCCCAGGGAGCCAAGACCTGGACCCAATGCCGCACCTGCCACGAAGGCGGTGCCGATCAGCAAGCCATAGCGCCAATGCCGCGCGCGGAAACTCATGCGTTCTTTCCCTTCGGCGCCAAGGGACTGACCCCGGCGCATGGTCCGCCCTTATATAACGGAAGGGCTGGTCTGGTGCGTACAAACTCAGTCATTTTCTTGTCGCGCAGTGGACACACCGCCGTCCAGTGTTGATTTTGTAAGGTACCAACGGGCTAACTGCTCGTTCGTAACCATGGCGCAGGGTTCACAGGCTGGCCATCGTGCCGTAGCTCCACATATAGCGCGGGACGATGCGCGGTCGACCCGGGTTCCCAAGTCGGCATCACGCCAACCGGTTCACCGGCCACTAGGCTCTGGCCCAGCTTCACGTCCAGCCGGTCGAAACCCGACAGTACGATGTGATAACCCCCGCCGCAATCGACGATCAGCAGCAAGCCATAGCTTCGGAAGCTGTCCGCGAAGACCACACGCCCGCCGCACGGCGAAATGACATGTGCGCCAGGCGGCGCGTGATAGGATACGCCGGTGGCGGGACCGCCATCAGTCTGATCGCCCCAACCCTTCACCACCACGCCGATAACCGGCGGCTGGAACTGGCCGTTCGGCACCGCGCCCGAAGCGATGGCGCCGGCCCCGGTCGGATGCGCCGCCACCGCTTCCCGGTCGCGGGCCGCGTGCGCATCGGCGGTGCGTTTCTGGCGTTCGGCGCGAGCTTCGTCCTCGCGCGCCTTCGCCTCATCGGCCCGCCGCTGCGCTTCCAACGCCGCCAAAGCCGAGCGGAGGGTTTCCATGCGGGTCGCGGCGGCGGCGGCCTGACTGGCGGCCTGGTTCGCCTGGGCCTCGGCGGTCGCCTGAGCGGCATGCGCCGAGGCGATCTCTTGGTCCAGCGCATCGGCTTCACGTTTCTGCGCGACCTCGGCATCGGTCAGGCGCGGGGCTTCCTGGCGTAGTGCCTCGGTCGCGGCATCCAGCTCCGCCTGGTCGCGGCGCAGCGATTCGGCCTCGATCTCTAGCTGTCGCGACAAGCCTTGCAAAACCAGCACACCGCGCAAGGCCTCGTCGGGCGCCGCTGGCACCGCCAGCAGAGTTTCCGCCGGGTAGAGCGACAGGCGCTCGATTAGCGGCAGCAAAGGCTGCATCGCTTCGGCCCGCACTTTCAATCGTTGTTCGGCATCCCGCCGCCGCTGGGCCAGCGCATCGATCCGCGCGGCGACATCGGCGGTCGCGGACTCCGCCAGGCGCAGCTTCGCCGCGGCCTCCACGCGCTCATGCGCCAGCCGCAGCGTCTCGGCTGCGGCACGGGTCGCCCGGTCGGCGGCATCTTTGCGGGCGGCGAGTTGCTGCGCACTCATCCGCTCGGCGTCGCGAAGGTCGCGCCGCGTATCTGCTTCCGTGGAAGACGCCGCGAGTCCCACCGCTGGCGCTAACGTGACCAGCATGGTCAGCATTGGAAATGCGCCCGAACCTATGCGCCGAATCGCCGACCTCCTGCCCGCCCGGAACGCGGTTCTAATGGGTGATCACGAGTTGTTCGTCCATGACCAGCCTCTCCGGAGCCGGGCCTGTCACGATCAGACCGCTCGACAGCAACATATCGAAGTGGAACGAACATTCGTTGGCCACCGCGTGAACGCCGGTGAACAAAAGATCGCTCTTTATGCCGCTGCACAGCGCGCTTAGCGGATGGTAGAGACGATTGCGATTCAGTACCTCATGCACATCCGGACGTTGCCACCAGACCGGCGCGTGCCGAATGACGCCATCCAGCGTTATGCGCACCCACAGCACATCGACATTGCAGAGACACCACCCGCCCAGCGTCACCACGATACCGTCGGGCGTGTCGCGGGCCAGCACCTCCAGGGACCATCTTGGGGGCGCACCACCCAAGGCCGTCTCGGGCCCCATGAAACCAACCGGAGGCGGCAGCGAGCGGGCACTGAAAATACGCACACCCGGACCGCCCCCCTTGGTCAGCCAGAGCAGCATGGAGGCCGACGAGTCCTGACGGCCCAGAAGACTGAAGAATGGTTGCCCGGCGGAGGAGACGAGCGGGGCAAACTCTCGCACGGCATCGTCGGGTGCGCCTGCATCCTGCAAGATGCGCCTCACTGTTTCCGCGCCGGCCGGGTCGGGGGCCAGCGGGATCATCTCGGCGGTCGCGAACCCGATTTCCCTGCCGCCGTCTTCCAGCGCCTCGCTGTCGAATAGGTGCTTTTCGTCCAGGGCAGCCAGGAACCCAACGTCGCCGCGATGGACCAGAAGCCGCCGCTTATCAGCCAGGATGCTCAGGACGGTCTGATGCCCATCGGGCCAGACCCCGTCCCGCGCGTACCGCTGGACAAGCGCCTCCGCCATCGCCTGGCAAAGTGCCTGAAAGTAACGCCGGTTCGGCACGACGAACAATGCGCGGCCACCCGGCTTCAAAACGCGATGCACCATGGTCAGGAATGCACGCACGTCGCCGATCCCCGATAGCAGCGTGAGGCCCAGGACGGTATCAGCCACCGCGTCGCGGATCGCGTTCTGGTCCCCGCCGAGTGTCGCATGGAAGACCGGTCGGTCGGTACCGGTGCCAAGCGTCGCGATCCGCTCCCGGCAGGAGCGGATCATGTCCATATCGGTATCAATCACCAGCATGCTGCGGAATGCGTGGCCCGCCACGATGGCGCTGGTCATCTGCCCGCGACCACAACCAAGCTCCAGGACGTCACCCAAGGTGGCAGGCCAGCGTTCACCAGCCGCGGCACGGATCCGAGCAAGAAGATCGGCCGATAGCGCGTCGTCCCGGCGCCCGTCGCCGCCATAGCAATCGGACCCGGTGATCGACTTGCCAGCGAAGTCGGCGATCCCATCGACGACCGGGAATGTCTGTTCGCAATGCGTGCAGCGTAATGCGTTGGCGGAAACGAGGTCGAGGCGGCCCTTGCATTCCGGGCAGTGCAGCCGATCAGGCAGGTTCATCGCGAGTCGGCATTCCGGTGTTTACCGGCCGGCGAAGCGTGGTTTGCGCTTTTCCTTGTAGGCACGAATACCCTCCTGAAGGTCGTCCGACTGCCGAACCTTGGCGATCGTCTGGTTCACCGCGACCATACGCTCGATCGGTCCGACTGGCATGACCTCGTTTACCAGGCGCTTGAGGGCGCTGATCACCAGGGGTGCGGAGTCGACAAGCTGCTCGGCCATCGCCAGGGCTTCCGCCTCGTGCTGACCGTTGGGTACGACGCGGTTGACGAAGCCGACGTCGTAGGCGCGTTGGGCGGGGATCTTCGATCCCAGCAACATGATCTCCATGGCCAGATGGTGTGGCATGCGGGCGGCGAGGGAACTGATGCCCCCAGCTGTCGTGCCAAGCTTGGCTTCCGGGTAGTAGAATTGCGTGTCCTCGGTGGAGACCAAAAGGTCACACATCATGACCATGACGATGCCGCCGCCGACCACCCAGCCAGAGGTGGCCGCGATGATCGGCTTGTCGGTATGGAAGCCGACATTGGGGATGGCCCGCCAGAGTTCCGGCAGGTCGTTGACGTCCGCGCCCGAGGAAAAGGCCCGGGTGCCAGCCGCGCTGAGGATGGCGACGCGCTTGTCGGGATCCGCGTCGAAGGCGTGGAACGCCTGCTGCATCTCGACGGCGACGGCCTGGCCGATGGCGTTCAGGCGTTCGGGTCGGTTGATGCGGATGATAGAAATCGCGCCACGATTTTCGACGGTTACGGCTGGCATCGTTGGGTTTTCCTTGGATCTGGTATCGTTGCGCGATGATAGACAACGACCCGCCTTTCACCAAGCTGGCGGCCGGCTTGCTCCACAACACCGATCTGAACACACATGCATGCGGAAACTGCTGACGATCCTCATTGCGATGGTGAGGAACACCACGCCATGCAAACGCGACACGAGACTTGACTTCCCAAACGGTCGCTTGGCCCGATACGCATGCGGCACGGTCCGTCCGCTTAACGTAACCCAAACGCCGGATGCAGCCGTAGGAAAGGCACTGGGGCGTCTCCCGGCTATGACAAGAGGGCTCGGCGAATCGTCCGGCCGTTACATTGTCGCCCCAAGCACCCACGGCGCGAACTCGGCCGCACCAAAATCGAATTGCTCGCTCTTGGTACGCTCGCCGGAGGCCACCCGCAGGATCAGTTCGAAAATCCGCCGCCCGGCTTCCTGCACCGTTTCGTCGCCGTCCAACACCGTGCCGCAGTTCACATCCATATCGTCCTCGATATGTTTGAACATCGGGGTGTTGGTCGCAAGTTTGATCGACGGTGCGGGCTTGCAGCCGAACACACTGCCCCGGCCGGTCGTGAAGCACACCAGGTTGGCACCACCGGCGACCTGGCCGGTTGCCGCCACCGGATCGTAACCGGGCGTGTCCATGAAGACGAAGCCCCGCGCCTTCACTTCCTCGGCGTAACGAACGACATCGACCAGGTTGGTGCTACCAGCCTTGGCCATCGCGCCGAGGGACTTTTCCAGGATGGTGGTCAACCCGCCGGCCTTGTTGCCGGGGGAAGGATTGGCGTTCATTTCGGCGCCTTCCTGCCGCGTGTAACCCTCCCACCAGCGCATTAGCGCCACCAGCTTCTCGCCGACCTCTTGCGATACCGCCCGGCGGGTCAGCAGGTGTTCCGCGCCATAGGTTTCCGGGGTCTCGGACAGGATGACCGTGCCGCCATGCCGCACCAACAGATCGCTCGCCGCGCCCAAAGCAGGATTCGCTGACACGCCGGAGTAACCATCGGAGCCGCCGCACTGCAACGCCACCGTCAATTCCGACGCCGGGACGGTCACACGGGTCACCTGGTTCGACTCCGCCAGGATTTCCTTCACGAATGACACCCCGGCGGCGACTGTCTTGCGGCTGCCGCCCATAGTCTGGATGTCCATGGCCTTCAGCCTGCCGGCGAGACGCTGCTCTTCCATCAGGCCGCCGATCTGGTTCACCTCGCAGCCCAGGCCCAGAACGATGACATGCGAGAAATTCGGGTGGCGCGCATAGCCGGCCAACGTCCGCCGCAGCACCCGCAGAGCTTCATCCTGGGTCATGCCGCAGCCGGTTTTGTGGGTTAGCGCGACGACGCCATCCACGTTGGGGAAATCGGCCAAAGGATCGTCACCGGTGAACGGGTTGCGACGGAACATGTCCGCCACCACTCCAGCGACGTGGGCGGAACAATTCACACTGGTCAGGATGCCGATGTAGTTGCGTGTGGCGACCTTGCCGTCAGGACGGCGGATACCCTGGAAGGTGGCAGCCGGCTCGAAGAAATTCGTCGGGAGGGTATCGACCCCGTAAGCGTAGTCCTTGACGAAGTCGCCCATCTCGCAGTTGTGCACATGCACGTGCTGACCCGGCGCGATAGGTGCTGAGGCAAAGCCGATAATCTGGCCGTAGCGGCGCACGGCCTCTCCCGCGGCAATGGCGCGGACAGCTACCTTGTGCCCGGCGGGAATGCGCTGAGTTGCCAAGACATTCTCGCCGATCGGCGCCCCGGGCAGCAGCGTGGCCCGCGCGATGACGACGCTGTCTTCGGGGTGGAGACGAATGACGGGCGGTGGGGCCATGACGGTTTCCTCAGCTTGCGTTTCGGCCTTCTTAGAAGCCTCCGGGCCATGATCTGGAGATCACGAGGCGACGAATGAACACCGCCCGTATCGAAAAATAGCGGCCTCGGGCGGAGCCGAAACCCCGCCCGAATTGGGTTAGTTCGCCACTTCGCCGGCGGCCTTGCGGGTCGCGGTAACTGCTTCCCGTGCGGCTCGTGCCATCAGGCCGCTGTCGTTGGCGATGGTGCAGAGCTGGAAGCCCATCTGCATCATCCGCGCGGCGTACGCGGCCGTGCCGTTATGGATGCCGGCGAACTTGCCGTGCTTTTTGCAGGAGGCCAGCAGCTTGCCATAAATCTCCAGGATGATCGGCTCCTCACGGTCCAGAATCGGGATCATGCCCAGGGACAGGCCCATGTCGGACGGGCCGATATAGATGCCGTTGATGCCGGGGACACTAAGGATTTCGTCGATGTTGTCGATGCCCTGCTGGGTCTCGATCATCGGGATCACCAGGATCTCGTTGTTAGCGGTGGCCTGGTAGCTGCTGGCTTCGCCGTACATCGCGGCACGGATCGGGCCGTTGCTGCGCTTGCCCGCGGGGGGATACAGGCAGGCATCGGCCAGCGCCTTCGCTTCCGCCGCGGAGTTCACCATCGGGCAGATGATGCCCATGGCGCCACCGTCCAGGCACTTGCCGATGATGCCGGGCTCGTTCCACGGCACGCGGACCAGCGGGGTGATCGGGTGCGCCTGCATGGCCTGAAAGCATTGGACCATGGACTGGTAGTCCTGCACCCCGTGTTGCATGTCGACGGTGACGCTGTCCCAGCCGCACTGGGCCATCACCTCAGCGGAGAAGCCGGACGGAATGGCAAGCCACCCGTTGACGTTGGCCTTGCCGGCAGCGATGCGCGCCTTGAGTTTGTTCGACATGTGTCCGTTTCTCCCGAGACCGAATGAGGTCGGCAAGCTAGGCGTGGGGCGGCGGAGCGTCAACGCGTGCGGAGATGGGGTGATCGTCCGTGTAGCGGGGGAGCAGATCTGACCGATGATGTTGCGCGGAACAGAGGCGGCGTCAGACACCTGCCAATTCAAGCACCGCATCCAGCAGCACCTGGGCGCCGTGAGCCACTTGCTCCTTCGTAGAGTACTCTTTCGGATTATGGGTGATGCCGGCAACGCTAGGTACGAACAGCATCGCACTGGGCACGAGGGGCGCCATCAGCACGGAGTCGTGGCCGGCCGCGGCGATCATGTCGCCTGTAAAGAGCTGACGATCCGCGGCTTTCCGTCGCAGCAGGGCGCCGAGCGTAGGGTTGAACATGATCGGGCCGAACGTCGCATAAGGAGCGGTGTCGATACGGACGTCTCGGCGCGTGGCGATGTCGGACAGTGCCTGCCGCAGGGATGCCTCCATGGCGATCGCCTGTTCCGCCTGACTATGGCGCACGTCGCAATACAGACGAGTGATGTGCGGAACGTTGCCGCGGGCGTTGGGGATGTTTTCGATCCAGCTGGCGCTTGCTCGGCGGTAGGGTTCCGCTGACCGCCCAATGCGTTCCACCGCCAGGATGACCTCGGCCGCTGCGGCCAGGCTGTCGTGCCGGCGGTTCATTTCGGTAGGACCGACATGGCTTGGTTCGACGGTCACCGTGAGCTGGAAGTAGCGGGCGTGCATGGTGCCGACGACGACGCCGATCTCCGCGCCGGTGGCTTCCATGACCGGGCCTTGCTCTATGTGGAGTTCCAGCCACGCACTCCAGTCGCGTGGGGCAGGGGTCAAGGGGCCGGCCTGGCCGCTGTCCTTCAGCGCCTGAGCGACGGAGATGCCGCTGTCGTCGGTGAACGCCAGGGCGGAGGCCAGCGGAAACGCTCCACCAGCGACCCGGCTGCCCATCATGGCGGGGCGGAAGCGGCTGCCCTCCTCGTTCATCCAATTGACGAGTTCGAGCGACGCTTTGGTGCGGGTTCCGGCATCGTGCAGCGTGCGCAACACCTCCAGACCCGCCAAGAACCCCGACGATCCCGTCGAAGCGGCCTTCAGTCGGTACGGTATCGAGGTGGCTGCCGAAGGCGACCGCCGGGGCAGCCGCATCAGTACCGGGGCGGCGGAGGAACATGTTGCCGATCGCATCCTGCTCCATGATTTAGGCTGAGCGGCTGACACCAGCGCAGGAACAGGGTACGCGCGGCGGTGTCTTCGGCGGTCAAGGCGAGGCGGCAGCTTCCACTGTCCGGGGTTGGGCCGATCTCCGCGATACCCATGATGGACTGCCACAGGCGGTCGGGGTTGATCGTCGGGATCATGCGCGGTCCTTTCTCATCATTCCGCGTTTCATCCAGGACAGCTTGCCAGGACATGGGCTCGGGTCCAATGCTTCGGCAAACCAGAGCCAGGAACCGCCGATGCCGATCGATGCCGTAATCGAAGCCGCCCGCACCTTCCTTGGCGAGCGGATCACCACCAACGCGGCGTTGCGCGACCACCACTCTCATGGCCAGGACACGCAGCCTCCGGCCTTGCCAGATGCGGTGGCGTTCATCGAGACCTCCGAGGAAGCTGCTCGGCTGCTCGCACTTTGCTATGCGGAACGTGTGCCCGTCGTGCCTTGGGGCGCCGGGACCTCACTGGAAGGGCATGTGACCCCAGTGCGAGGCGGCATCACGCTGGATCTTTCACGGATGAACCGTATCCTTGATGTGAGCCAGCCCGACATGGATTGCCGTGTCGAGGCCGGCGTGACGCGAGAACAGTTGAACACCCACCTGCGTGACGTCGGCCTGTTCTTCCCGGTCGACCCTGGCACCTCGGCTTGCACCATCGGGGGCATGTCCGCGACCCGCGCCTCCGGCACCAACGCGGTGCGCTACGGCACGATGCGCGACAACGTCATGGGCCTGACAGTGGTGATGCCGGACGGGCGCCTGATCCGCACCGGCGGACGCGTCCGCAAATCGTCCTCGGGTTATGACCTGACGCGTCTCTTTGTCGGATCAGAGGGCACGTTGGGGGTCATCACCGAAATCCAGCTACGCCTGCACGGAATCCCGGAGGCGGTGTCATCCGCCACCTGTCAGTTTCAAACACTGCGCGACGCGGTGGAAACCGTGATCGCCATCCTGCAGCTCGGCATTCCCGTCGCCCGGATGGAACTGCTCGACGATGTGCAGATGGCCGCCTGCATCGCCTATTCCAAGCTGGAGGGCCTCGCCGCTCTTCCAACGCTTTTCTTCGAGTTCCACGGCACTCCGGCCGGTGTTGCCGAGCAGGCCAGCCAGGCGGAGGAGATCGCGCTGGGCTTTGACGGCCTCGGTTTTGCCTGGGCCACCGAGGCCGCGGCCCGCGCCAAGCTCTGGCAGGCTCGGCATGACGCCTACTGGGCGGCGCTGGCGTGGAAACCCGGGCACAAGGGCATTGCCACTGACGCGATCGTGCCGATTTCCCGGCTGAACGAGGCGATCCTGGGGGCGAAGGAGGATATCGCCGCCTCCGGCCTGACCGCGCCGATCGTCGGCCATGTCGGGGACGGGAATTTCCACACCGTGATCATGGTGCCGCCGGAACCGGACGGGATGCGGCGCGCGTGGGAGCTGGATAAGAAGATCGTGGCGCGGGCGCTGGCGCTCGGCGGGTCTTGCAGCGGTGAACACGGGGTCGGCATCGGCAAGCGCGAGTTCGTGGAGCAGGAGCATGGCGCCGAGGCGTTGACCGTGATGCGGGCCGTGAAGCAAGCGCTGGATCCGCGCGGGGTGATGAACCCGGGGAAGATCTTTCTGAATTAGGCGAATCTGTGCGAAGGACCTGAACGTGACTCTGTCTCGGTCAGCCTCTTAGGCCTCGGCAGCCCTCGCTTCGGCGGCAAACCGACACCGGACCCGTTCGTCCTCCAGCGGACCGAGTGCCAGGTGGCGCGGATGCCTGCCTCATCAACCACCCGACGATTACACTCGGGCGCCGCGACAGCATCCCCCCAACGACAATTACGGAGCGATTCGATTGTCCATCAACAGACCCTGGGGTCGCGGATCAGGCCGCCTTCCGGAAGGTGGGCGGTAGCCCGGCCTTGGACACCTGGCCATGCAACGGCTCCGCCGGCAGGCCAGCATGCAGCACCTTGCGGGATTCCAGCAGCGCCGGGATGTCGATGCCGGTGGTGAAACCCATGCTTTCCAACATGAATACCAGATCCTCGGTAACCACGTTGCCCGAGGCGCCGGGCGCGTAAGGGCACCCGCCCAGCCCGGCAAGGCACGAGTCGAAAGCGCGGATGCCGACCTCCAATCCCGCCAGGGCGTTGGCGATCCCGAGACCGCAAATGTCGTGTAGGTGTAAACCGCACAAAGCCGGGCCGATAGCATTGCGGGTCGCCAGCACGACTTCCTTGACCTGGGCTGGGTGAGCGTAGCCGACCGTGTCGGCGAGCATGATTTCATCGATGCCGGCATCGGCGAGGCCCTTGCACAGCGCGACGGTCTTCGCGGTTGGCACCACGCCATCTATCGAACAGCCGAACGCGGTCGAGGCTCCCGCCACTACCGGAACCCTGGGCGACTGAGCCTTCAGCCAATCCATGGGGTCAAAGCCTGGACGGTCAGGCCTGGGACAGTGGCCAGAACCTTCGCTAAGATCTCCGCCTTGTCGGCGAGTTGCGGAATCGCGCGCGGCGGGACGAAGCTCCCGACCTCAATCTCTGTCACGCCGGCGGCAGCGATGGAGACGATCCAGGCCACCTTGTCGTTGGTGGTCATTCGAGTCTTGGCGATTTGCAGGCCGTCGCGCGGGCCGACCTCGCAGATGGAAACGAATTCGCCGCTCATGGTGGAGGAATCTCCGCAATCAGGATGGAGCCGGTTTCGGATTCGGTGATAACGTGGCTGCGTTCATCCGATGTCAAGGCGCAGTTGGTGGTCATGCAGCCGGTCTGGGATTGGACGCGGTAGAGAGGGACACCGTGCGGGTCCATGACCCAGACACAGCCGTGGCCGAGGTTCAAAATATCAAAATATAGAGACGGTCGACGGTGTCCATGGCCAGGCCGTCGGGGCCGACGAGGCCGACAGGGGCTCGGGCGAACCATTGGGCCTTGGCCACGAAGGCGTCGGGGCGGACCAGGAAGCGCCAAACGTCGCTGGAGCGGGTCATCGCGACATACAGATGGGTCTGGGCCGTGTTCAGGACCAAATCGTTGGGGCTGGGTCTGGTGCTTATCAGCTTGTTCAGATGGCCGTC
>JARLIN010000340.1 GCA_031291715.1 Rhodopila sp.
GCCGGAGAGATGTCGCGGTAGGCGACCCATTGTTTTCGCAGTTCGTGCCCTTCGGCGATGCGGATCACCATCAACGGCGTGATGGGTGGGGGCAGAAACCGAAACGCCAGGATAAGGGCCAATGGACCGGCAAGCAGCGCAGCCGCGAGCCAAACGAATCGCCGGAGCCATTCAGGTCGTGGCCAGATTGACCGAGGCCGCATCAATAGGGTGTGTGAGCGCGGGTTGAAGACACCGCTGGCTTCTCCTTGGTCACCAACTTCCAACGCAAGCTGGCCGCAATCCGTTGTGAACGTTTCCCCGCATCATGACCGAAAAACCGTGCGGCTACCATCACCGCACCGGCGCGAACGCGAGCGTTCACGTTTCCACCAAAAATGAGAACAAACTAGGAATATCAGCTTGGGTCAATTATATCGCGCGGGATGTACACCGAGCTCCAGGTCACCACGAACTACAGCTTCCTGCGTGGCGCCTCGCATATCGAGGAGTTGATGGCGCGGGCCGCCATCCTGGGTATGCCCGCGCTGGGCATAACCGACCGGAACTCATTGGCGGGCATCGTGCGGGCGCATCAACGGGCGAAGGAGGCGGGAATCCGGTTGATCGTCGGCTGCCGGTTGGACCTGGTGGACGGGCCGTCGGTGCTGGTCTATCCGGCCAGCCGGGCGGGATATTCCCGGCTGACCCGGCTGCTGACCTTGGGGAAGGGGCGGGCCGGCAAGGGCAAGTGCACGCTGTACTGGCCGGACCTGGCAGCGGCAGCAGAGGGGCTGATCGCCATCCTTTGCTCCGACCCGATCGAGGCGAACATCCGGCGATTGAAGACAGGCTTCGGAGATCGTGCGTACGTCGCGTTGACGTTGATGCACAGGCCGAACGACGCGGCGCGGCTGCGCACCATCGCCGATACCGCGCGGGCGTTCGGCGTGCCGACCGTCGCTACCAACGACGTGCTGTATCACGCCCCTGGTCGGCGCATTTTGCAGGATGTGCTGACGTGTATCCGCGAGGGCTGCACCATCGATGAGCTCGGACATCGCCGGGAACGTTCCGCCGTACGGCATCTTCAGACGCCGGAAGAGATGGTGCGGCTGTTCGCTCGACATCCCGACGCGATCGCCCGCACGCAGGAGATCTCGGATCGGTGTCGATTCTCACTCGACGAGCTACGCTACCAGTATCCGCATGAGGTCCGTATTCCGGGTTTGACGGCGCAGCAAACATTGGAGAAATTGACGTGGGAAAACGCTCCGAAACGTTACCCAAATGGCATTCCCGATGCTGTCCGCAGGCAGCTTCTTCACGAACTCGATCTGATCGGCAGCTTGGACTATGCGCCGTATTTCCTGACGGTGGACAGCATCGTCCGGTTCGCGCGTGCCCAGCGCATCCTCTGCCAGGGGCGGGGGTCGGCGGCCAATTCGGCGGTGTGCTTCGTGCTGGGAATTACCTCGATCGACCCCACCCGCAGTGGATTGCTGTTCGAACGTTTCGTCAGTGCCGAGCGTAAGGAACCGCCGGATATCGACGTGGATTTCGAGCACGAGCGGCGGGAGGAGGTTATCCAGTGGGTGTATGACACCTATGGCCGCGATCGCGCTGCCTTGTGCGCCACCATCATCCGGTATCGCGGCCGTGGCGCTGTACGTGATGTTGGCAAGGCACTGGGCCTGACCGAGGATGTGACCGCGGCCCTGTCATCCCAGGTTTGGAGCTGGGGCGAGGAAGGCGTCGCCGAGGAACATGCCGCGGCGCTAAACTTCAACATGGAGGACCGGCGGCTGCGCCTGACTCTGGAGTTGGCTCGGGCGGTGATCGGTTTCCCTCGGCATATGTCGCAGCATCCGGGCGGCTTCGTTCTGACAGAGGACCGGCTGGACGACCTGGTGCCAATCGTGCCCGCCCGGATGGTCAATCGCCAAGTGATCGAGTGGGACAAAGACGACATCGACATCCTGCGCTTCATGAAGGTCGATGTGCTGGGCCTGGGCATGCTGGGCTGCATGCGGCGGGCGTTCGATCTGCTGGCGCAACACAAGGGGCGGCGGCTCGATCTGGCGACGATACCGACGGAGGATCCCGCGACCTATGCGATGATCCGCAAGGCCGACACGTTGGGCACGTTCCAGATCGAGTCTCGGGCGCAGATGTCGATGCTGCCTCGGCTGAAACCGCGGACATTCTATGACCTCGTCATCCAGGTGGCGATCGTCCGGCCCGGGCCGATCCAAGGCGACATGGTGCATCCGTATCTACGCCGGCGGGAGAAGCTGGAGAAAGTCGAGTATCCGACCCCTGAACTATGCCGGGTGCTGGAGAAAACGCTGGGCGTGCCGCTGTTCCAGGAACAGGCGATGCAGGTGGCGATCGTTTGTGCCGGCTTCACGCCGTCGGAAGCCGATGCGCTTCGCCGTAGTATGGCGACGTTCAAGTTCACCGGCGGGGTTTCGCATTTCAAGCAAAAGCTGATCACCGGTATGATCGAACGTAACTATACCGCTGAATTCGCCGAGAAAACGTTTTCCCAGATCGAGGGTTTTGGCAGCTACGGCTTCCCGGAGAGCCACGCGGCGAGTTTCGCGTTGATCGCCTATGCCTCGGCGTGGATGAAGTGCCACCACCCGGATGTGTTCTGTTGCGCGTTGCTGAACGCTCAGCCGATGGGGTTCTATGCCACGGCGCAGATCGTGCGAGATGCCCGGCTGCACGGCGTGGAGGTGCGGCCGGTTTCGGTGAACGAGTCGGCGTGGGACTGTACACTGGAAGACAGCGCGGTGCGTTTGGGGCTGCGGATGGCGAAAGGGCTGGCCGCGATCCACGGGGACGATTTGATTACGCACCGAGGCGCCGGGTATTGCTCGATCGAGGATATGTGGCGCCGGCTGCGCGTGCCGGTCGCCGCCCTGGAACGTCTGGCGGAGGCGGATGCTTTCCAGACCCTTGGTCTGGATCGGCGCCAGGCGCTGTGGACCATCCGCGGGTTGTCGGATACGCGGCTGCCGCTGTTCGATACTGCCCCCGCCGAACCGGACACCGAACCAGCCGTGGCGTTGGCGACGATGACCGCCGGACGGCAGGTGGTGGAGGATTACCGCAGCACCGGCCTCAGTCTGCGCCGTCATCCCGTCAGTTTCCTGCGGCCTGACCTGGCGGCGCGCCGTATTGTCCGCTGCGCCGATCTGGTGACGCTCCGCGACGGCAAATGGCTGGAGGTCGCCGGCATCATCCTGGTGCGCCAGCGACCCGGCAGTGCACGGGGCGTGCTGTTCGTCACCATCGAGGACGAAACCGGGCATGCCAACCTGATCCTTTGGCCGTCGGTGTTCGAGGCGCAGCGTCGGCTGGTGCTGTCCGCTCGCATGATAGCCTGCCGCGGCAAACTGCAACGAGAGGGGGAGGTGCTTCACGTGATCGCGGAACATCTGACAGATCTGTCCGATCTGCTGCGTGACGTCGGAGAACGCGACGAAAAGCCATTCCCCCTGCCCCAGGGCCGCGGCGACGAGGCTCGGCATGGCTCGACGCCGGATTCGCGGGAGACGAAAGGGGTCCGTAGCCGCGATATCTACGTACGAGACCTGCGGCCTGGCCACGGGATCAAAGTACCGACACGGGACTTCAGGTAGTCTCAGGGTGAAGCGGTGTCCTGCTGTTCCAACCAGGCAGCCGCCGCTTTGTCCGCGCCCGACGGCAGCGGCGCCTCCGGGTCGCGCATCCACGCCAAGATGTCCCCGATCGGCAAGGCCCGATCCTTATCGCGCAGCAGCAAGTGGTAACCCTTCGGATAGAACGCTCGCACGGGACCAGGCGGCAGCGCGCGCCAGGTGGCGGCGGTGGCGCGTGGCGGTATCAGTTCGTCGTGCCCGCCATACAGAAACAGCGCCGGCGCGTGGAAATGCGGGGCGGCTGCCTGGGCTTGGTCCATCAGATCCACTAGGCCCTTGATCGCGTCCACACGCGTCGCATGAATCGTCAGCGGGTCGGTGGACAGGCGGATCAGTGCCTGCCGGTTGTCGCTGGCAGTCACCTTGACCAGGCCGCCACCGGTCAGGGTCAGGCTTGGCATGGTATGATCGGCGATCCACAAGGAGGCACGCATCAGCAGGTTCATCTCCGACCGCCCCCATACCGCGGGGGCGATCAGCACATAGCCATCCACCGGCACCGGATCCGGTTCGGTCGCCAACACCATAAGCGCGGCGGCGCCCATGCTCTCGGCCATCAGGATCAGTTTGGTGTGGGGGTAACGCTCCCGCAGCAGGCGGGTCATGACGCGGACGTCGGTGGTAAGGCCGTTCGTGCCGGGCCATAGGCCGCGGGTGTCGGTGGCCCCGAATCCGCGTAGGTCGGGGGAGAACACCGCGATCCCGGCGGCGGCGAAGTCGGGGGCCGGATACTCCCACGCGTCGCGGCTGTCGTTCATGCCGTGCAGTGCCAGCACGACGGCCTTTGGTAAGCCGTCCGGCAGCCAGACGCGATAAGGCAGCGCCGTCCCGTCCGGCATAACGAAGGAATCAGCGGTTTCCGTGGGTTTCTCCACCACTGGGCCAAGCGTCGCGGTTCGGGCGACACACCCGGCCAGTAGCAAGATCGCCAGTAGGAAACACGTCAGGTGTCGATTCACGGGAGCACGGTTGAAAGCATTCGCCGCATCGCTATCATCACGCCGCTTTCCCGACCAGACAGAGGATCAAAATGCCGGACGGCGCCGCCTCAACGACTGCACCCATGGTGACACCGACCGAGATCATCCATGTGGACACCCGCACCGTGGCCTGCGACGGCGGCAACGGCGCCTTGGGTCACCCAAGAGTTTTCCTGCGCATTCCTGACGAACAGGTGATGTGCCCGTATTGTTCACGTCTTTACGTCCTGAACCCGGGAGCGGATCACGCCAGCGGACATTGACATCGCCGGGGATTTGCCGGTCGAAACCGAGGTCGTGGCCAAGCAGCTGCACCTGATCCTGATCGACGGGTCGGGGTTCATTTTTCGCGCCTTCCACGCGCTGCCACCAATGACACGGCCGGATGGGACGCCGGTGAACGCCGTATTCGGCTTCACCAACATGCTGGCCAAGCTGCTGAAGGAGCATGTCGGCACCCACATCGCTGTTATATTCGACGCCGGGCGGCTGACATTCCGCAACCGGCTGTACGATGCTTACAAGGCCCACAGGCCGCCTCCGCCAGAGGAGCTGATCCCACAATTCGCGCTGGTGCGGGAGGCAACCGAAGCCTTCGGCGTTCCGGCGATCGAGTTGGCCGACTGGGAGGCGGATGACCTGATCGCCGCATATGCCCTCGCCACGACCAATGCCGGCGGACAGGTGACGATCGTGTCCTCCGACAAAGACCTGATGCAGCTTATCCGCCCCGGCGTGGACATGCTGGATCCGATCAAGCAAAAGCCGATCGGCCCGGCGGAGGTGATGGAGAAGTTCGGCGTCACCCCGGACAAGATGGTCGAGGTGCAGGCGTTGATCGGCGATTCCACCGACAACGTACCCGGCGTGCCGGGCATCGGCCCCAAGGGCGCGGCGCAACTCATCAACGAATATGGTGACGTCGAAGCGGTGTTGGCGGCTGCGAGTGGCATGAAGCCGTCCAAACGGCGCGACATGCTGATCGAGCACGCCGACAAGGCTCGAATCTCCCGCGAACTGGTTCGGCTGCGCGAAGACACGCCGCTGCCCTTGCCGGTTGAGGCACTTGGGCTGCGCGACGCCGACCGGCCAAAGCTGTCTGCCTGGCTGACGCAACAGGGATTCCGTAGCACGATCGCGCGCCTGGGGCTGGAGGGACCGTCGCCGGACAAGCCCGCGCCCCAGGAGCCGCGGCCGGGCGCGATTCAGGCCGATCTTGGTTTGGCCGCGCCGCCGCGCACCGACTCCGGGTTCGGGCCGTATGAGAGCGTCACGACCGCCGAGGCCTTGGCTGTTTGGGTCGCCGAGGCTCGGGCCGTGGGCTATGTCGCCATGGATACCGAAACCGACGGGCTGGACGCGATGCGCGCCCGGTTGGTCGGCTTCTCGATGGCGACCGCGCCGGGTCGGGCTTGCTATGTGCCGGTGGGGCACGAGGTGCTGGGCGAACAGATCAAATTGGCCGCGGCGGTCGAGGTGTTGGGGCCGCTGCTCACCGATCCGTCGGTGCTGAAGATTTTTCAGAACGCCAAGTTCGACATGATGATTTTGTCGCGTGCCGGCTTCCCGATGCCGTCGCCGGTGGATGACTCGATGCTGATCTCCTACGCGCAGGAGGCCGGCATGCACGGGCATGGGCTGGACGAGCTGTCCCAGCTCCACCTCGGGCATACGCCGATCAGCTACGACGAAGTGACTGGCACTGGACGCAACCGGGTGCCATTCGCCCAGGTGCAGATCGACCGCGCCACCGCGTACGCGGCGGAGGATGCTGACGTCGCGTTGCGGCTGTGGGAGGCGCTCCGGCCGCGGCTGCGGCTGAACGGCGGCTTGGCGCTGTATGAGCAGGTAGAACGCCGCCTGGTGCCAATCCTGCTGGAGATGGAGCGCGCCGGCGTCAAGGTCGATGCGGACGACCTGCGCCGAATGTCGGTGGATTTCGAGGCGCGGATGGCGGTGATGGAGCAGGATTGCCATCGCCTCGCGGGACATCCATTCAATGTCGGCAGCCCGAAACAGCTGGGCGAGGTGCTGTTCGACGAACAGAAGCTGCCCGGTGGCAAGCGAATGAAAACCGGGGCCTGGGGGACGGATTCCTCCGTGCTGCAAGGGCTGGCCGACCAGGGGCATGAGCTGCCGAACCGCATCCTGGAATGGCGGCAATTGCAGAAGCTCAAATCGACCTATGCCGATGCGCTGGTGACCGACATCAATCCGGAAACGGGGCGGGTGCACACCAGTTTCGCGATGGCGATTGCCTCGACCGGGCGGCTGTCATCGACCGATCCAAATTTGCAGAATATCCCGATCCGGACAGAGGAAGGCAGCCGCATCCGCCACGCGTTCATCGCGGAACCAGGGCATGTGCTGGTCAGCGCGGATTACTCTCAGATCGAGCTGCGGCTGCTGGCGCATGTCGCGGATCTGCCGGTGCTGAAGGAAAGCTTCGCCAACGGCGAGGACATCCATGCCCGCACCGCCAGCGAGGTATTCGGGATCCCGATGGAAGGCATGGACCCGATGACCCGGCGTCGGGCGAAGGCGATCAATTTCGGGATTATCTACGGTATTTCCGGGTTCGGACTGGCGCGGCAGCTTGGGATTACGCCGGGAGAGGCGCGGGGGTATATCGATCGTTACTTCGAGCGGTATCCAGGGATCCGGGCCTATATGGAGCGGACGAAGGAAGATGCTCGGAACAAAGGGTACGTGGTGTCGCCATTCGGACGCCGCTGCTGGGTACCAGGCATCGCGGATAAGAACGGCGCTCGACGGGCGTACGCAGAGCGGCAGGCGATCAACGCGCCTTTGCAAGGAGGCGCGGCGGATATCATCAAGCGGGCGATGGTTCGGCTTCCCGCCGTGCTGCGGGAGAAGGGCTTGCGATCACGACTGCTGTTGCAGGTGCATGACGAGTTGCTGTTCGAGGCCCCGGAGGATGAAGCTGAGACGCTGGCCGGGGTTGCCAAACAGGTGATGGAGCGTGCGGCCGTGCTATCCGTTCCGCTGGTGGTGGAGACGGGTATGGGGCGGACCTGGGCGGATGCGCATTAGGGCGCGATCGTCTCAGGTCGCATCAACCTGAAGCGATAACCCTCTACTGTCTCGAATCTGAAGTTCGCCGTGGTGGACGAAACTCAGATTCGAGACAGTAGCTCTTTATTTTCAGTGGCCAGCTTGTCCCCGAAGCGCGCCGCATGATGCGACGAACTTCGGGGCCAGGACACTACCGCCTATTAGCGCGGCAGCGTCTCTACCCCATTCGCCACCAACGCCATCACCCGCAACGCCGACGCCAACGGCCGATCCGGCTCGCGCGCCGCGTCGGCTGCCGCAACCAAGGCGGACATGCTCTGACCGCGCGCCTGCGCCAAACGAGCCAGGACCGTCCAGAACTCCGCCTCCAAGGCGACGCTGGTCCGGTGGCCGGCCAATGAGAAGCTACGTTTGATCAGGCCGCTCAGGCGCGTACTCCGTGTCGATGGTTGGACAATCGCACTTCACCATGCGCTGCCGGGATTTATATCCGGATCACGCATTCGTGCATCCGCCACAACCGCTTGCGCCGGACGAGAACGTCTCTCACAGTACCAAAAAAATCAGGGGGGGGATAAAGTCATGACCAAGTGGCGCGGTGCGGCTCTGACTTTGCTGCTCGGGTTATCGGCGCAACCGGTATCGGCGCAGAAAACGATAATCGGAGTCACGGATACCGAGATAAAGATCGGCCAGAGCGCGCCGTTCAGCGGACCAGCCAGCGTGTATGGCCAGATCTCCACCGCCGAGTCCGATTATTTCAAGATGATCAACGACCAGGGCGGTATCAACGGGCGAAAGATCAACCTGATCGCGCTCGATGATGGTTACAGCCCGCCGAAGACGATCGAAGTTGTGCGCCGCCTGATCGAGGAAGACCAGGTGGCGATACTGTTCCAGACCCTCGGCACCGCCTCGAACGCGGCGATCCGCAAATACGTCAACCAGAAGAAGGTGCCCGATATCTGGATCGGCTCTGGCGCGTCGATGTTCGTGACCGACCCAAAGGAATTCCCCTGGACCATCCCGTTCCAGCCAAGCTACCGGTTGGAGGGGCAAATGTATGCGAAATACATCCTCGAGCATAAGCCGAATGCCAGGATCGGCATCCTATATCAGAATGACGACCTTGGCCGGGATTATGTAAACGGGCTGAAGGACGGGCTGGGCGATAAGTTCGACAATATGGTCGTCAAGACACTGTCTTACGAGGTGACGGACCCGACCATCGATTCGCAGGTGCTGCAGTTGCAGGCCGCGGGCGCCGATCTGCTCTTCGATGCGAGCACGCCGAAATTCTCCGCCATGTCGATCCGCAAGGTAGCGGATATCGATTGGCATCCGCTGCACATCATCGACTCCAACGGCGCGCTGGTGAAGCCGGCGCTCGAGTCGGCGGGGTTAGACAAGTCGGTGGGCGTGATGACCGCTCAGTATCTGAAGGATCCGACCGACCCCGGTTGGGCTGATGATGCCGGGATGAAGGAATACCAGGCGTGGCGGGCGCAATACGCACCCGAGAGCGATCCGGCGAACCCGGTCTGGTCGTATGGCTACACCATGGCGCAGGCGCTGGTCGTGGTTTTGAAGCAGGCCGGCAATGATCTCTCCCGGGAGAACATCATGAAGGCAGCTACCAATTTGCCCGACACGACAACGTTACCAATGGTGTTGCCGGGGATCAAGATCAGCACAAGCCCGACGGACTACCGGCCGATGAAGAGCCTGCGGCTCGTTCAGTTCGACGGGAAGATGTTCAAGCTTGTGCCGGAGTGAACGGATCGGCGGAGTGCAATCGGTTCGATGATCACTGAGCACACATAGGCGCAACGTGGAGCCGATTGATCGGACGGGGTCTGGATAGAGACCGACTGAGAAAGCGACAGGCGATCCCCTTCCGCGTGTAAACTTGGCAGGCCAAGCCTTCGACGCCATTTGACGTCGGGTTCATCGACCTATTGGAGAATCCGATGCCCCGCATGCGAGCAGTCCAGGTCAAAGGTGCGAACGGCCCCTTCGAACTCGTCGAGCGTAATATTCCCGAGCCGCCACCCCGGCATGTCCGGATCAGAGTCCAGGCGTGCGGCGTATGTCACAGTGATTCATTCACAAAAATTGGCGCCTTCCCCGGGATTCAATATCCGCGCGTGCCCGGACACGAGGTGGTAGGGATTTTGGATGCGGTGGGCACCGACGTGCCCGATTGGCAAGCCGGTCAACGCGTGGGTGTCGGCTGGCATGGCGGTCATTGTGGTCATTGCCGATCCTGCCGCCGGGGCGATTTTATTACGTGTGCGAACGGCCAAATTCCCGGCATCACATACGACGGCGGCTATGCCGATTACATGATTGCACCGTTCGAGGCGCTTGCGTCTGTACCGGATGAATTGGAAGCCACGGAGGCCGCACCGCTCTTATGTGCCGGCATCACCACCTTCAATGCCCTGCGCAATAGCGGCCTCAAAGCGGGGGATCTTGTCGCTGTCCAGGGCATCGGCGGTTTGGGGCATCTCGGGGTGCAGTTCGCGGCCAAGATGGGATGTCGGACGGTTGCAATCGCGCGCGGAACCGACAAAGAACCGCTTGCCCGGAAATTGGGTGCCCATCATTACATCGACAGCAATACCCAGGATGTGGCCGGCGGACTCAACAAGCTGGGCGGTGCCCGCGTCATACTGGCCACGGTGACCAGCCCAAAGGCTATGAGTGCCGCGATCAGCGGGCTGGCTGTGGACGGCAAACTCATCGTGGTCGGCGCATCGTCGGAGCCGATCGAGGTATCGCCGCTGTCGCTGATCTCGGATCGGCGCTCGGTCCAAGGGTGGCCCTCAGGCACGTCGATTGATTCCGAGGATACGCTGGCCTTCAGTGCTTTGGCCAATATTCGGCCAATGATCGAAACCATGCTGCTTGAGCGTGCGCCCGAAGCCTATGAGCGGATGATGAGCGGAGCGGCGCGGTTCCGAATGGTGTTGACGACTGGCCTTTAGAGTCGCCGTGAACGGATTGAACCACCACCTTCAGCCGATCGGCCGAAGGTGGTGGTTCAGGCTACGCGGTCAGGTGTGAAACGTTTTTCACCACGGTGTAGCACTGCAAACCTTCGACGCCCCCCTCGCGCCCGAAGCCGCTGTCCTTCACGCCGCCGAACGGCGTTTCGGCGCTCGATGCAACGAAGTGATTGATCGACAGATTGCCGACTTCGACGCTCTCCGCCAGCCGATCGGCGTTGTGCGCGGAGTTGGTGAAGGCGTAGGCGGCCAGACCGTAGGGCACGGAATTGGCTTTCTCGATCGCCTCATCCAGGCTGCGTACCCGGCTGAGCAGAGCGAGCGGGCCGAACGGTTCCTCCCGCATCGCCCGGGCATCGTCGGGGACGTCCGCCACGACGGTCAGCGGGAAATAGTATCCACGGTTGCCAATACGACTGCCACCGGCGGTGACCCGGGCGCCTTTGGATTTCGCATCGGCCACGAGCGCCTCCATCGCCGCGATCCGGCATTCGTTGGCGAGCGGCCCCATCTGGTTGGAGGGATCCAGCCCATTGCCAACCTTCATCGCCGCGGCCTTCTCCGCAAAGAATGCAGCGAACTGATCGTAGATGGAGTCCTGCACAAAGAAGCGGGTCGGCGAGACACAGACCTGGCCGGCGTTGCGCGATTTGCCGATGACCGATTTGCCGGCCGTCGCCACCGGATCGATATCGTCGCAAATGAAAACCGGCGAATGTCCGCCAAGCTCCATGATCGCCGGCTTCATATGCGCGCCGGCCAGCGCGGACAAGCGCTTCCCCACCGGAACCGAGCCGGTGAACGTCACCAACCGCACTGACGGTTGCGGGATCAGATATTCGGATATGTCCGAGGGATTCCCGAACACCAGGTTCAGCACGCCGGCCGGCAGTCCGGCATCAGCGAAGGCCTGGACCAATTGCACCGCACCGGCGGGGGTTTCCTCCGATGCCTTCAGGATGATCGAGCAGCCCGCCGACAAAGCGCCGCCAACCTTGCGGGCCGGCGAGCTCATCGGGAAATTCCACGGGGAGAACGCGGCGACCACGCCGATCGGCTGGCGAAGCACGGAATGGCGCATGCCTGGCTCGCTCGGGATGATACGGCCGTAGATGCGGCGGCCTTCCTGTGCGTCCCATTCGATGATTTCGCAGCCACGCAGGATTTCCTGTCGGGACTGAGCGAGCGGCTTGCCCTGCTCGAGGGTCATCGCCACCGCCATTTCCTCGACCCGTCCGCGCATGATCTGGGCCGCCTTCAGGATGATCTCCGCGCGCTTCGCGGGTGCGGTGCGAGACCAGATCCTGAAGCCATTTTCGGCCGCGGCCAAAGCATCATCCAGGTCCGACCGTGTGGCATGCGGCACGGTACCCAGAATGCTTTCATCCGCGGGATTAATAACCGGTGCGCCACTGGCTGTTTTCCATTCACCGCCGATGTAGAGCTTCAGCTGTGGATAATTCGACATGTCTCGGTTTTCCTCTCCTGCCACTGGCGTCTGGTCATACCCGACCGATCCGCTATGTTTCGATGTATATAGCGATGCGCCCCACATGCGGCAATCCATGCGCGGGGCCTCGCCCGTCGCAGCGAAGGTGCCCCCTTGGTGACGCCATCGGTGCGAACCGATATAATGGGCGATCCATAAGAAGGGGCCGGCCATGACGGTGAAAACCTATCCAGTCACGCGCACCGATGCCGAGTGGCGTCGCATCCTGACGCCGGAGCAGTATTACGTAATGCGATCCCACGGCACCGAGGCGCCGGGCAGTTGCGCGCTGCTCGCCGAAAAGCGGCCTGGCCAATTTACCTGCGCGGGTTGCGACCAGCCATTGTTCGAAACGCAGCTAAAGTTCGAAAGCGGAACCGGTTGGCCAAGCTTCAACGATCCGATCGAGGGTGCTGTCGAAACCACGACCGATCGCAGCCACGGCATGATCCGCACCGAAGTCCATTGTGCCACCTGTGGCAGCCATCTCGGGCATGTGTTCCCCGACGGGCCGCCTCCGACGTATCAACGGTATTGCATCAACGGCATCGCCATGAATTTCGCGCCAAACTGATCGACATCGGCCGCTTTGGCCACGCCAGGGCGGACGGGGCGGCATGGGCGGAAATCGCCGGGGTGGCTTACTCCGGCAGCACCGCGTTGATCGTGGTTACTCGGGCAACACCTCGTCTTTCGTCTCCCGCCCAAGAAGCGCCGCCACGATGCTCAGCCCGGCAAAGCAAGTCATTACCGCTGTCGCCTGGTTGAACGCGCCGTTCAGCGACCCCGCCAGCAGACCGGCCAACAGCGGACCAAAACTGGTGATCACGCGGCCGGAGCCATTGCAGAACGAAACCGCCGTCGCTCGCACATGGGTCGGGAACAACTCCGGCAGATACACCGCGTGGCCGGAGAAAACCCCGAACACGAAATACCCGAACACCGGCAGCAGGTAGGGATACAGATCGTACGTATCCACGCCGAGATACATATACAGTCCGACCGCGATTGTACCGACATTGTAGAAGATGATCGTTGCCCGCCGCCCGACTGCATCGGCGAAGAAGCCGAAAGTGGCATAGCCGATGATCCCACCCAGGCCCCACAGCGTCATGCCGTGCCCGATGAACGGCGCGGCCGCCGGACCGGTGATGCCCTCGCGTGCCAACAACTGCCCCTGAATTGTTGGCAACCAGATTTGGCTGGTCCAGATCGACAGCAGCGTGCCGACGCAGAACAACACCCCGATGAACGTACTGTGGCGCAACACCGGGGTGAACAACTGCGCGGGTGCGAACCGCAAGAAGGCACGATCCTCATGCGACTGGTCCGCCTGCGCCCGGATCGCCACCCGACGGGCATGAACCGCCTGGAAATGTTCCGGCTCTTCCAGCCCGCGGCGTAAGGCCAGCAGGATCAGTGCCGGGAGCACCCCGGCGAACATCACGTAGCGCCATCCATAGGGACCGACGAACGCGTAAAGTTGCCCGCCGATCAGGCTGCCGAAGCCACCGCCGGTCATCATGATGCCCAGCACCTTGGCGCGATGGACATCGGCGAATGCCTCGGCCACCAGCGGGATGCCCACCACCAGTTCCGCCCCCGTGCCCACGCCGGTCAGGAACCGGCAGATGCCGAATGTCAGCGGACTATGGGTCAGGCCCTGCAAGGCAGTGCAGATCGCGACCAGCACGACGCTTAACATCAGGGTACGCACACGCCCGATATAATCGCCGACGATGCCGAAAGCGAAGCCGCCCAGTGCCCAGCCCAGCAGGCCGGTCATGCTGAGAATCCCGCCAACACGGCCGATATCCGCCGCGGTCGGGTTGCCGCCGAGCAACTCGGTTATCGCGGGTCGCAGCACCAGGGCGAACAGGTTGAAATCGGTGTTATCGAGCGACCATCCCAGCCACGCGATCAGGAATACCATCCATTGATAGCGGGAAATCTCCCGTACCCACGCCCAGCCTGTCGGTTGCGCCCGTGCGGTCGGTCCCATCGTCGCCTCCTGATGGCGCTGCTCTCAAGGGCGCGCTCTGCCGGGAAGCTTAGACAACCGGCGATCTCATGGGCAACTGTGATCGAGCAATCGGGCATGATAAGCTTGTCAGATAGCCGCCGTATGACAGGACCATATGACCGAACAGTTCACTGTGTGGCACCACGACCAGATCGGGTCGACCAATGACGAGGCGCGCCGCCTGGCCACCGAGGGCGCACCGCACGGCACCGTGGTCCACGCGGATGAGCAGACGGCCGGGCGCGGCCGGCTGGCGCATACCTGGTTCAGCCCGCCGGGAAATCTTTACCTTTCGGTCCTGCTGCGCACCGGGCAGCCCGCCGCCCGCACCGCCGAGTTGAGTTTCCTGACCGCGCTGGCGGTGGCCGACACGGTCGAGGCGTTGATGCCTCGGCAGACCCGCGCGATGCTGAAATGGCCCAACGACGTTCTGGTGAACGGCGCCAAGATCGCCGGCATCCTGGTGGAACAGGCGGACCAGGCAACCATCGTGGGCATCGGGGTGAACGTGCTGCAAGCACCTTCGAACGCAGCCTATAAGACCACGACTATCGTCGCCAATGGCGGCATCGCCTCGGTGGATGGTGCCCGCGACATCGTGCTCGACCGGCTTGGCCACCATCTGGCGGTTTGGCGGGCCGACGGTTTCGCCTCCGTCCGCAACCAATGGCTGGAGCGGTCGTATCCGGTCGGCGCGGCGATTCGGGCGAATGCGGGCGGGCAGCCGATCACCGGCCACTTCGCAGGGCTGGACCTGGATGGGGCTCTGCTACTGGACACGCCTCAAGGCCGTCAGCGGATCGTGGCCGGAGATGTGACACCCGCAGGCGAATAGGCCCGCCCGCCCCGTTGTGTCGTGGCCGCACCAGATCCGGCCACCCAAGACTTCAATGTGGCATGCCCCGCAGGGCGTGGATGGCGATCTGCGCCGGCTCGACTGGGTGGCGCAAGCGAAACTTTGTCGGTTTGACCCTCGGGCCCACCAGTGGGAACATCCGCTCGAAACGTCCGACACAAGAGCACCGCCGAATGGATCAGATGACCCCGCCGCCGACCGCCAGCTGGCAGCCGGAACTGGATGAGCTCGCCGAACGCAAGCGCGTCGTCCAGCAGATGGGCGGCCCCGAGCGCGTCGCCCGTCAGCACGCCGGGGGACGCCTAACGGTCCGCGAACGGATCAATCAGTGCCTGGATGCGAACTCCTTCCTGGAGATCGGGTCCATCGCCGGCAAAGCCACCTACGACGAAACCGGCAAGGTCATGACGGATTTCATGCCGGCCAACGGCGTGTTCGGCCGCGGCACCATTGATGGCCGGCCAGTGGTGATCTTTGGCGACGATTTCACCGTGCGCGGCGGATCGGCGGACGCTTCGATCAAGGGCAAATATTTCATGCCCGAACAGATGGCGGGCGAATACCGCATGCCGCTGATCCGCATGATCGAGGGGTCCGGCGGTGGCGGCTCGGTCAAGACCATCGAAACAAGGGGTCACGCCAATCTGCCTGGCGGCATCGGGCAAAGCTCCGGCCTCTGGCTTTGCGCCCAGAATATGGGCCGCGTCCCGGTCGTCGCGCTGGGATTGGGTTCTGTCGCCGGCCTCGGCGCGGCGCGTTTGGCCGCGAGCCACTATTCGATCATGGTGAAGGACAGTTCCGCCATCTTCGTGGCCGGCCCACCGGTGGTCGAACGGCTCGGCGAGAAACGGACCAAGCAGGATCTCGGCGGCCACCATGTTCAGGTACCCGCGGGCACCGTGGACGACGCGGTCGATACTGAACAGGAAGCCTTCGAGCGGACACGCCGGTTCCTGTCCTACCTGCCGTCCTCGGTCTGGGATCTGCCGCCGCGTCAACAGTGCTGGGACGATCCGAACCGGCGCGATGAGCATTTGATCTCGATCGTACCGAAGGACCGGCGCAAGGCCTACAGCATGCGCAAAATCATCGACTCCGTGGTTGATAAAGGCAGCTTCTTCGAACTGGGCAAGCATTTCGGACGCGCCATTATTACCGGCTTCGCGCGGCTGGACGGTTGGCCCGTCGCCATCCTGGCCGGCGACCCGCTGTATGGCGGCGGCGCCTGGGGTGCGGCGGCATCACGGAAAATCACCCGCTTCGTCGATCTCGCGCAGACGTTCCATCTGCCAATGGTGCACCTGGTCGATTGTTTCGGCTTCGCCGTCGGGTTGGAGGCAGAATCCACCGGCACGATGCGTCACGCCGTCACCGCGATCAGTGCGATCCATCAGTCCACCATCCCGTGGTGCGCCGTGATCATCCGCAACGCCTTCGGCGTGGGCGGCGGCGCCCATGTGCCGCATACACAGACCCCGATCCGCTACGCCTGGCCGTCCGGTAATTGGGGATCCCTCCCGCTGGAGGGCGGCGTCGAGGCCGCCTATCGGGCCGAGATCGCCGCCGCCGACGATCCCGACGCCAAACTGAGAGAGATCGAGCAGCGCCTGGAACAGATGCGCTCCCCCTTCCGATCGGCCGAGGCATTCATCATCGAGGAGATCATCGATCCCCGCGACACCCGCCCGCTACTCTGCGAGTTCGCCAACATGGCGGCACCGCTGCGGACGCCTGGGCAGTCCCTGTTCACGATGCGGCCATAGCCATGCCGCTGTCTCGCTTCCGGGTATTGCAGGTTGGGTCGGGCATCGCGCTGGATTATTGCGGCAAACTTTTTGCCGACTTCGGGGCGGACGTGGTGAAACTGGAACCGCCCGGCGGCGATCCGTTGCGGTCGTTTCCACCTGTGCTGGAGAATAAGGAAAGCGGAACGTTCGCGTGGTTGAACACAAACAAACGCAGCGTGACGGAGACGCCGCATGCGTTGGAGGCGTTGTTGCCAGGCGCGGATTTGCTGTTGGATGGACGCGCCCTCGACCGATCCGCTCATCCAGCGCCGTCGTGGCCAGATGTGTCCCATCAGCCGTCCGCGCACCCCGGTCTCGCCACGACCACCATCTCGTGGTTCGGAGACTCCGGCCCCTACGCCAACTTCGCCGCCACGGAAGCGACCGCGCGGGCACTCGGCGGCCTTGTCGCACTGACTGGCCGCGCCGAAGGCCCACCCACTCTCGCGACCGACTGCCAATCCAGCATCATCGCCGGCTTGGCCGCATTCATCGCCTCCGCCGCCGGCCTGTATGGCCGCAGTGCCGGCAGCCGCCGCTTCTCCGTCAGTATCCACGAAACCGCGGTCAACGTCGCGGAATACGAAGCGGCCGTCGCCTGGGACGCCGGAACCTCCCGCAGGCGCCCCGGCGTCAACCGTTTCGGCCGCAACTACCCCGTCGGGATCTACCCGACCAAACAGGGGATGATCGGCGTCACCATCGTCACCCCAGGCCAATGGCGCGCCATCTGCGCCATGCTGGGCATGCCTGACCTCGCCAAAAATCCACGCTACGCACTGAACACCGATCGTCTGGCCAACGCCGAAGAAATCGACGCCCTGTTCCAGCCGGTGTGGACAACCCGAACCGCAACCGAATGGTTCGAACTCGCCTTGGAATATAAGCTTCCCAT
Organism: Rhodopila sp.; assembly: GCA_031291715.1. Taxonomy (GTDB): domain Bacteria; phylum Pseudomonadota; class Alphaproteobacteria; order Acetobacterales; family Acetobacteraceae; genus Rhodopila. Next base: position 17,746 of record JARLIN010000340.1, read on the forward strand.
GGCGGTCGTTCCCACCATGGCCGAACTGCTTGAACAAACCGTCCATCGCGAGCGCGGCGCCTTCGTTCCCGTCCGCATCGGCGACGCGGCGTTCGAGGCCCCTGTCCTTCCTCAACATCTGACGCTAACTCCGCCCAGGGCGGGCGGCACCGCCCCACTGGCCGGCGAGGACCATGCCGCATGGTTCATCCCGCCATCAGACCGGCCCACCGGTCCCGCCCCGAGGGAAACTCTGCCGCTAAAAGGCATGCGAATCATCGATCTGACCATGGGCTGGGCCGGCCCCACCGCCGCCCGCCACCTTGGCGAACTCGGTGCGGAGATCATCAAGGTCGAAGCCTGCCAATACCCCGACTGGTGGCGCGGCACCGACCTGCGAGCCGCCTTCATCGCCGAACAGAAGTACGAGAAAATCCCCTGGTTCCAGCTTATGAACCGCAACAAGCTGGACGTGACACTGGACCTGACCCACCCGGATGGCGTCGCCCTGCTGAAGCGTCTCGTCGCCGATGCCGACGCTGTCATCGAGAACTACTCGGCCGAGGTCTTGCGCAAATTCGGCCTGGACTACACCATCCTGAAAGACGTCAAACCAGGACTGGTCATGCTGTCGATGCCTGCTTTCGGGTCGGACAATGCCTGGAGCGCCTGCCGCGGCTACGGTTCGACCCTGGAACAAGCATCCGGGTTGCCGACGATCACCGGCTTCTCCAACGATCCGCCGACCATGAACCAGACCGCTTACGGCGACCCAATCGGGGGCTTCAACGCCGCCGCCGCGCTCATGGTCGCCCTGCTGCACAAACAGGCCACCGGCCAGGGCCAGAATATTGATCTGTCCCAGGTCGAGTGCATGCTGCCGTTGGTCGCACCGGCCCTGATAGAACAGTCCGCCACCGGTCGCACCCCGCCGCGCATCGGCAACCGTCACCCGCTTCACGTGCCACAGGGCTGCTTCCGCTGCGCCGGTGATGACGCCTGGGTCGCCATTTCGATCACCAGCGACGCGATGTGGCGCGCCATGTCTACGTTGTTGGGCCGCTCCGACCTCGCGGACCTGACCGCGCCTCAACGCCGCGATCAGGAAGAAACGTTGGAAGCGTTGATCGCCGCCTGGACCGAGCCTCGCGACGCCGACGAAGCCATGAGCCTGTTGCAAGCCCATGGCATCGCCGCCGGTGTCGTGCGCGTCCCAATCAACCTTGTCGAAGACCGCCATCTGGTTGAGAGAGGCTTCTGGCACCGCCTCGACCGGCCCTTCATCGGGATGCACTGGCAGTCGTCCGCGGCCTTCCGTGAAGGTCCGGACGCCTGTCCGGTGCGCCGCGCCGATCCCACTCTCGGCCAGGACAACGAGGCGATACTGAGCGGCCGCCTGGGCCTGACACGCGAAGAAATCGACCGCCTCGCAGCCGCCGAAGTTATTGGCACCGTACCGAAGCCCAGACGACCACAGAGTGATCAATGACCCCGTCCACGCCCCTGCAACGGACCGAGATCAAATCGCTGGCCTTGATCTGCGCCGCACACCTGGTCAGCCATTTTCACTATCTCGTCCTCGTGCCGCTGTTCCCGATGCTGAAGGCCCGCCTGGGCCTGGGCTTCGTCGAACTCGGACTGGCAATCACTCTGTTCAACATCGTCAGCGGCCTGGTGCAGACGCCCATGGGCTACGCCGTCGACCGCTTTGGCGCCCGCCGCGTCCTGCTCGGCGGGTTAATCCTGGGTGGGCTTGCCTATGTCTCCATCGGCTTTTTTCCGGTCTACCCATGGATCCTCTGCGCGTCCGTCCTGCTGGGCGTCGCCAACGCGGTGTATCATCCGGCCGATTACGCGATTCTCGGCTCGGTGATCGAGCCGAGCCGGTTGGGCAAAGCCTTTTCGTTTCATACCTTTGCTGGCTTCCTGGGCAGTGCGATCGCACCCATCGCGATGCTGCTGGGCGCACAAGCGTTCGGATTCCAGGCGGCGATCATCGCAGCCGGCGTGCTGGGTCTGGCGGTCGCCGTGCCGCTGGCAACGGCCGGCTGGCTGGATCACTCAGCGGCGGCCCGCACGCAGGCCGAGGCCGCACAGCACATTCCGATGCGGCAACTGCTGACGCCGGCCGTCATCGGTCTTGTCGGCTTCTTCACACTGCTCAGCCTGAGCAGCGGTGCACTGACCAACTACTCGGCGGTGGCCCTGGTGACCGCTTACTCGATTTCGCTGTCATCGGCGAACCTGGCGCTGTCGGCATTTCTGTTTGCCTCCGCCGTAGGTGTCCTGGCGGGTGGCGTGATCGCCGACCGGACCCGTCGGCATGGCGACGTGGCGGCCGTTGGCTTTGGGGGCGCTGCGGTGCTGATCCTTTTGGTGGGGACGGTGAACCTCGGGTCCGTCCTGCTGGTGGCGACGATGGGAATGGCGGGATTCCTGTCGGGGATGATTTCACCCTCGCGCGACATGCTGGTTCGGGCGGCATCCCCACCGGGTGCATTCGGCAGGGTGTTCGGTATCGTGACAACCGGCTTCAACATCGGCGGCACGGTCGGGCCATTGATCGGCGGCTGGATCATGGATCACGATCTGCCGCGCTGGGTGTTCTTCTCGTCGGTCCTGTTCATGGCAATGACGTCGGTCATAGCGCTCGCGAGCGATTTGCGATCGCGGCGGCGATCCTCACTGGCACTTTCGTAGGAGCGGACGGAAATGGGATTGCCCGAGGCAGATGCCGAGACAAAAGCATGGTTCACCGCGTGGCTTGAAGGCTTTTCCGCCCATGTCCGGGCGGTCGACTACGCCTCCGCCCGGCCTTTGTTCCATCCCGATATCCTGGCGTTCGGAACCCACAAGGATGTGCTGCCCAGTCTTGAGGCATGGGTGAATACACAATGGGATAACGTGTGGCCGAAGACGGATGATTTCCATTTCGACATTGGGGCCACGCACGTGCTCGTTTCAGACGACAGAAGTTTGGCGGTCGTGGTCGCGCCTTGGACCAGCACGGGATTCAACCCCGATGGCACGCCATTCGACCGTCCCGGTCGCGCCACGATTGTATTTCACAAATCCGGCGGCAAGTGGCTCGGTGTTCATTCGCACCTGTCGCTGAACCGCGGCGTTCCGCAGTCCAGTCACGGTGACCGTTCCGTCAAGGCACGCTGACCGAGTGAGCCATCCTATTTCGGCTCCGTATTCCGCGGTTCGGTATCACTTGCA